>NZ_JAYFUI010000190.1:0-374868 GCF_034961125.1 Pseudomonas machongensis
CGCTGCGCTACGCCCTTTCGATGCTGGGCCTTGAGCGTCAACTGGCCAAGCGTGGCGACCTGCTCGACACCATCGGCAACCGTCTGCCGCAGATCCAGTCGCAAGCCGATCATTTCGGCCTGGTTCACGAAAACGTCATCGCTTCCAGCGGAGCCTTGTACCAGGACACCCTGAGCACCCTGCGTCAGCGCATCCAGGTGCACGGCGACATGCGCTTCCTGCAGCAGGCCAGCAACGCCTCGAAGATCCGCGCCCTGCTGCTGGCGGGCATCCGCGCCGCACGCCTGTGGCGCCAGCTGGGCGGGCATCGCTGGCAGTTGGTGTTAAGCCGACGCAAGTTGCTCAATGAACTGTACGACATGATGCGCGCGCCTTCCTGACCTGTAGGAGTGGGCTTGCCCCCGAATGCGATGCCGGACTCACCCCCGCATTCGCGGGCAAGCCCGCTCCCACAGGAACCGCGACACGCGTTTCGACGGCCGACCTTTGGTCAGCCACCCGACCCAGGCGCAATTTTCATGTATGATATGCGCCCTTCCAAAAGCCTGACTGTCCGAGAACACCCCATGCAGCTCTCTTCGCTCACTGCGGTTTCCCCTGTAGACGGCCGTTACGCCGGCAAAACCCAGGCCTTGCGCCCCATCTTCAGCGAATTCGGCCTGATCCGTTTCCGCGCCCTGGTCGAAGTACGCTGGCTGCAGCGTCTGGCCGCCCACCCGCAGATCGGCGAAGTGCCGGCGTTCTCCGCCGAAGCCAACGCTCTGCTGGACAGCCTGGCGACCGACTTCAAGCTCGAGCACGCCGAGCGTGTGAAAGAAATCGAGCGCACCACCAACCACGACGTCAAGGCGATCGAATACCTCCTCAAGGAGCAGGCCGCCAAGCTGCCTGAGCTGGCCAAGGTCAGCGAGTTCATCCACTTCGCCTGCACCAGCGAAGACATCAACAACCTGTCCCACGCCCTGATGCTGCGCGCCGGTCGTGACGAGGTGCTGCTGCCACTGATGCGCCAGATCGCCGAGGCCATCCGCGCCCTGGCCCACCAGCACGCCGACGTGCCAATGCTGTCGCGCACCCACGGCCAGCCGGCCTCGCCGACCACCCTGGGCAAAGAGCTGGCCAACGTCGTCTACCGCCTGGAGCGCCAGATCGCCCAGGTCGCCGCCGTGCCGCTGCTGGGCAAGATCAACGGCGCCGTGGGCAACTACAACGCCCACCTGTCGGCCTACTCGCAGATCGACTGGGAGCAGAACGCCCGCGCCTTCATCGAAGACGAACTGGGTCTGCAGTTCAACCCGTACACCACCCAGATCGAGCCGCACGACTACATCGCCGAGCTGTTCGATGCCATCGCTCGCTTCAACACCATCCTCATCGACTTTGACCGCGACGTCTGGGGCTACATCTCGCTGGGCTACTTCAAGCAGAAGACCGTCGCTGGCGAAATCGGCTCCTCGACCATGCCGCACAAGGTCAACCCGATCGACTTCGAAAACTCCGAAGGCAACCTCGGTATCGCCAACGCGCTGTTCCAGCACCTGGCCAGCAAGCTGCCGATCTCGCGCTGGCAGCGCGACCTGACCGACTCCACCGTGCTGCGCAACCTGGGCGTGGGCTTTGCCCATAGCGTCATCGCCTATGAAGCCAGCCTGAAGGGCATCGGCAAGCTGGAGGTCAACGAAGCGCGCATCGCCGCCGACCTCGACGCTTGCTGGGAAGTACTGGCCGAGCCGATCCAGACCGTCATGCGCCGCTTCAATATCGAGAACCCCTACGAGAAGCTCAAGGAGCTGACCCGTGGCAAGGGCATCACCCCTGAAGCGCTGCTGACCTTCATCGACGGCCTGGACATGCCGGCCGACGCCAAGGCCGAGCTCAAGGTGCTCACCCCGGCCACCTACATCGGCAACGCAGCCACCCAGGCCAAACGCATCTGACCTGCGCCCTGCGTACAACGCCCGGCTCAGCCGGGCGTTTTTATTCCCGGACGAAAATTACGTTTTTTCAATAGGTTGAACATGAATCCTGATACTCCACTGCAGCTGCTTGGCGGCCTCACCGCTCGTGAATTCCTGCGCGACTACTGGCAGAAGAAGCCCCTGCTGGTGCGCCAGGCCTTCACCGACTTCGAAAGCCCGATCGATCCGGACGAGCTGGCCGGCCTGGCCCTTGAGGAAGAGGTCGAATCGCGCCTGGTGCTGGAGCACGGCGAACGCCCATGGGAGCTGCGCCGCGGCCCGTTCGAGGAAGACACCTTCGCCACCCTGCCCGAGCGTGACTGGACCCTGCTGGTCCAAGCCGTGGACCAGTTCGTTCCGGAGGTGGCCGAGCTGCTGGAGAACTTCCGCTTCCTGCCCAGCTGGCGAATCGACGATGTGATGATCAGCTTTGCCGCCCCCGGTGGCAGCGTCGGTCCGCACTTCGACAACTACGACGTATTCCTGCTGCAGGGCCACGGCAAGCGCAACTGGAAAATCGGCCAGATGTGCAACAGCGACAGCCCGCTGATCGAGCACGCCGACCTGCGCATCCTCGCCGATTTCGAGCAGAGCGACGAATGGACCCTTGAGCCGGGCGACATGCTCTACCTGCCGCCGCGCCTGGCCCACTACGGTGTGGCCGTGGACGACTGCCTGACCTACTCGGTCGGTTTCCGCGCCCCAAGCGCTGCCGAAGTGCTGACCCACTTCACCGACTTCCTCAGCCAGTTCCTGCCTGACGAAGAGCGCTACAGCGACGCCGACGCCCAACCTGTCAGCGACCCACACCAGATCCAGCACGACGCCCTCGACCGCCTCAAGGCCCTGCTGGCCGAGCACATGGGTGACGAGCGCCTGCTGCTGACCTGGTTCGGCCAGTTCATGACCGAGCCGCGCTACCCCGAGCAGGTGGCAGGCGAGGCGCTGAGCGAGGAAGAGCTGATCAATTATCTAGAACAGGGCGCGATCCTGGTGCGCAACCCGAGCGCACGCCTGGCCTGGTCGGAAGTCGACGACAACCTGCTGCTGTTCGCCAGCGGCCAGAGCCGCCTGCTGTCCGGTCATCTGCGTGCTCTTTTGCAACTGATTTGTTCAGCCGACGCCCTGCACAGCGAAAACCTTGTAGAGTGGCTGGAAGACGAAGAAGGCCTCACGCTTGTCTGCCAGTTGGTTCAACAAGGAAGCCTGGGATTTGCCAATGAATAAGATCCGCGTTCGCCTCGCCGACTGGCATAAAGACAACGCCGATATCCATCGTATCCGCAGTGCGGTATTCGTCGCCGAGCAGCACGTGCCGCCAGAGCTGGAGTTCGATGCCGAAGATCCGACCGCGGTCCATTTCCTGGCCATGGAAGGTGACTACCCGATCGGCACCGCGCGCCTGTTGCCAGACGGCACCATCGGTCGAGTATCGGTGCTCAAGGACTGGCGTGGTCTGAAAGTCGGTGACGCGTTGATGAATGCGGTCATCATCGAAGCGCAGAACCGTGACCTCAAGCAGCAGATGCTCAGCGCCCAGGTACATGCCACACCCTTCTATGAGCGCCTGGGTTTCAAGGTGGTCAGCGAAGAGTTCCTCGAGGCCGGCATCCCGCACGTGGACATGGTCCGCGATTCACGCGAGATCGCCTGATCGGACGGGGCCGGCGCTGCCGGCCCCTCCGTTGCTCAGGCAATCACGATCTGCCCATCCCCAAGCCCCTGCCCCGCAATCCCCACCAACGTCACGCTATCGCGCCCGAACGACAGCACCAGGTCATCCCCCACCCGACTCAGGTGGTCACGCCAATCCGGCGCTGCCGTCCCGCCTTCAACGCCCATGAACACCAACCGGTCCTGCCCGGTGAAGTCCAGCACCCGGTCCTGCCCGAAGTGCCCGCTGAACAGAAAGGTGTCTCGTCCACCGCCGCCACTGAGCACATCATTCCCGGCACCGCCCACCAGCACATCGTCGCCTGCCCCACCCACCAGACGATCATCGCCACCCAGGCCGAACAGCCACTGGCCCTGGTTGCCGGCCACCAACTGATCATTGCCTTGTCCGCCGCTGACCGACAGGGCGTAGGGATCCAGCTTGCCGCTGCTGAGCAGCCCATTGACGGTCACTGCGTGACTGACGTCCTTGCTGAAGAACACCAGGCTGCTTTCCTTGCTCACCAGCGACTCGACATTGCGCACCTGGCTGATCCCACCCTCGGCATCACGCACATACAGCGTGCCCTCGCCATCCCGGGCTATCGAGAAGCGCGCCAGCGCATCCCCCAGATGCAGGGTGTCATGTCCGGCGCCGCCGTCTATCAGGTTGAAACCGCCGTCGTCGCGGAAGGTGTCATTGCCTGCGCCGCCATACAGGTAGTCGTTGCCGCGCCCGCCCCGGATCAGGTCGTCCTGGGCCGAACCGACAATGAAGGTACTGCCAATGTGCGGCTCGGCGTTGCGATTGAGGTCCTGTACCCAGGTCGAGCCACGGGTGGCGTCGGACAGGTTGCTGACCACCACTGTCGAGTCGCGGCTGGTCCAGGAGTAGAACGGCGAATCCACTACCCGACCCAGGCCATCGGCGTAGGCTGCCGGCAGGTGCGAGAGCCAGGTGGCGATATTGCCGATGGAAAACGGCAGCAGGTTCCACGCGTCGGAGGCGTAGTGGTCATTGAAATTGACGATGTTGTCAGTGGTCGAGGGCTTGGCGGCATCGTGCACGCCCAGGGTCGCCCAGGTCAGCGCCGTGCCGTCGAGCACACGGAACACAGGATCGTTCTCGTAACCGATATTGAGCACCTTGTCGGGGTCGGCAGCCTGCGTGGGCGAGGCGAAGGCAACATAGCGGGCATCCTGGTAGAAGCCGCCCCAGCGCGAAGCACTGAGGTCGGCCAGGCTGTTGACCGCCAGCCCGCCAAGGCTGTGGCCGCTGACGGTGATATCGGCACCTGACAAGCCGTGGGCCCTGGCGAACGTCGCGACATCGCCCAGCAGGCGGTCGAAAGCATTGCCGGCGTAGTTGCGTGAGTAGTCGGCTGGCCCCAGCGCTGCCAGCAGGTCGTTGATGGCATCGCCGAGGGTGTCGCCAATCAGATTCTCCCGCGGGCCGCTGGTGCCACGAAAGGCGATACCGAGGCCAATAAGCTGGCCATCGCCGGCATAACGGCCGAGCACCTCGACCTGCGCCGAGGTGTAGCCCGGTGCCTCGCCATGGAAGGTGCCACGCGCATCGGTCTTGCCCTGGTAACCCAACTGTGCGGCACTGATTGGCGTCCACCCAGCCGCCTTGACCTGCGCCAGGGCCTTGGCCTCGGAGTCGGGATTCCAGGGGATGCCGGGAATCACGCCCTGGCTGTCGGTGCCGCCGATCAGAGCCTTGACCAGGGTTGCCGGCAACCCGAGGCCGAAGCCGTGCTTCTGGTAGCCAGCAGAGAAACCGTCGTCGATACCATGATAGGCATAGATCGCCAGGGCCATGGCATCCTTGTAGAGCGCGTAGGAGGCAGCACCGTCGAGCTGACGGTAATCGAATAGAGGCATGATCCGACTTCCTTGTTGTGATTGGAGTGAAGGCCCACAAGCGACATCGTCCATTGACACATCTGGCAGGCGAACGACAACGCTGGCACGGTACCGGCCGGTCATCCAAGCCCGATGCCGTGGCATTCATGCCAAACCTGCGGACATATTTCCTGGCAATAACCTGTACATGCATACAGATAAATCTTGCCTGCGCGCCCTGTCTTGCGCATCCTAGTCGCCATCAACCTCGATGAAGCGTTCACGGCCATGCGCCTTTTTCTCTGTGAAAAGCCCTCTCAGGCAAAAGACATCGCCAAGGTACTGGGTGCCAACCGCAAGGCCGACGGCTGCTGGCAAGGCACTGATGTCTGCGTCACCTGGTGTATCGGCCACCTGCTCGAAACCGCACCGCCCGACAGTTATGACGCACGCTACAAGCGCTGGTCGCTCGATGATCTGCCGATCATTCCGGAAAAATGGAAAATGCTGGTCAAGCCCAAGACCGCCAGCCAGTTCAAGGCGGTCAAGCGTCTGCTCAGCGAAGCCCGGGAGCTGGTGATCGCCACCGATGCCGACCGTGAAGGCGAGATGATCGCTCGCGAACTGGTCGAGCATTGCCGCTACCGCGGGCCGATCCAGCGGCTGTGGCTCTCCGCGCTCGATGACGCCTCGATCCGCAAGGCGCTGGCCCGCCTGCTCCCCGGCAGCGAAACCTTCAGCCTCTATCACTCGGCCCTTGGTCGCTCGCGGGCCGACTGGTTGATCGGCATGAACATGAGCCGCCTGTTCACCCTGCTTGGTCGCCAGTCCGGTTATCAAGGCGTGCTGCCGGTAGGAAGGGTACAGACACCGACACTGCGCCTGGTGGTCGACCGCGACCGCAGCATCGCCGACTTCGTGCCAGTTCCCTACTGGGCGATCGAGGTGCAGCTAGCGCATTCGGACCAGGTCTTCAACGCCCAATGGCGTGCACCACAAGACACCTGCGACGATCAGGGCCGTTGCCTGAACCAGGCAATCGCCCAGCAGGCCGCCACCCAGATGCAGGGCGCAGGTAGCGCACAGGTGCTCAAGGTACAGACCGAGCGTGTGCGCGAGGCTGCACCCTTGCCTTTCGACCTCGGTACCCTGCAGGAGCTGTGTTCCAAGAAATTCGGCCTTGGCGCCCAGGAAACCCTCGACATCGCCCAAGCGCTCTACGAAACCCACAAGCTGATCACCTACCCGCGCAGCGACTGTGGTTACCTTCCGCTCAGCCAGCACGCCGAGGCGCCCGCCGTTCTCGCCGCCCTGCAACGCGCCGACACGAGCCTCGCCCCCTTGCAGGCGCATCTGGAGCCACACCGCCGCTCCCGCGCCTGGAACGACGCCAAGGTCAGCGCGCATCACGGCATCATCCCCACCGCCGCCGCCAGCGATCCTGCGCGCCTGCCCCCCAAGTACAAAGCGGTCTATACCCTGATCCGGGCGCGCTACCTGGCGCAGTTCCTGCCCAATCACGAGTACGATCGCACCCAGGCCGAACTGGACTGTGCCGGGCACGCCTTGCGTGCAGTGGGCAAGCAGATCGTCGAACCCGGCTGGCGCCGCGCCCTGCCCGAGGCACTGACTCCAACCAAGGGACGCGAAGCGCCACCCGCGCAAGTTCTGCCGCAACTGCGCGAAGGCGACGACTGCAGGGTCCAGGACCTGCAGCTGAAAGACCTGTGGACCCAGCCGCCGAAGCCGTTCACCGAGGGCGACCTGATCAAGGCGATGAAGAATGTCGCCAAGCTGGTCGACGACCCGCAGCTCAAGCAGAAACTCAAGGAAACCACCGGCATCGGTACCGAAGCGACCCGGGCCAGCATCATCCAGGGCCTGCTCGACCGCGGCTACCTGGTCAAGCACGGCAAGGCGCTGTCCGCCACCGCCGCGGCCTTCAGCCTGATCGACGCCGTGCCACGGGCCATCGCCGACCCCGGCACCACTGCGATCTGGGAACAGGCACTGGACATGGTTCAAAGCGGCGAAATGAGCCTGGAAGAGTTCGTCACCCGGCAGTCGGCCTGGATGGGCAAGCTGGTGCAACGCTGCGCGGGAATGCGCCTGACCATCAGCGGCCCGCCCCTGGTTGCCGGTGGCAAAGGTGCACCCTGGAAGAAAAAACGCCGCAGCAGCGGTAAGGGCAAAACCGCCGGCAGCAAAGCCGCACCTCGTGCAAGCAAATCTCCAAGACGGCCTGCGGGGAAGTCCAGCTGACGATCACATCCTGGGGTGTGTCGCCGCCTCGCCAACGCTCGTCTTGTACAGCATACAAACCCTGAACCCGCTCCGCGCAGGCCCCCATGCAAGCATTACTGCAAGAAATCCTCGATCAGGTCCGCCCGCTGCTCAGCCAGGGCCAGGTCGCCCAGTACATCCCCGCCCTCGCCCGGGTCGACCCGCAACAACTCGGCATCGCCGTGCAGAGCCTGGACGGCCAGCTGCATTGCGCCGGCGATGCCCATACGCCCTTCTCGATCCAGAGCATCTCCAAGGTCTTCAGCCTGGTCCAGGCGATCAACCACAGTGGCGAGGATATCTGGACGCGCCTGGGCTACGAGCCCTCCGGGCAGGCGTTCAACTCGCTGGTTCAGTTGGAAGTGGAAAAAGGTCGCCCACGCAATCCTTTCATCAATGCCGGTGCGCTGGTGATCTGCGACATCAATCAGTCGCGCTATGCCACCCCGCCCTTGTCGATGCGCGACTTCGTCCGCCGCCTGGCAGCCAACCCACGCATCGTCAGTGACCCGGTCGTAGCCGACTCCGAGTACCAGCACCGCGCCCGCAACGCCGCCATGGCCTACCTGATGCAGGCGTTCGGCAACTTCCACAACGATGTCGACGCCGTGCTGCGCAGCTACTTCCATCATTGTGCGCTGTCGATGAATTGCGTCGATGTCGCCCGTGGCTTTGCCTTCCTGGCCAACAGCGGCTACTGCCCGCACAGCGGCGAGCACGTGCTCAGCCCGCGCCAGGCGCAACAGGTGAATGCGATCATGGCCACCAGTGGGCTGTACGACGAGGCGGGTAACTTCGCCTATCGCGTGGGCCTGCCGGGCAAAAGTGGAGTGGGCGGTGGCATCGTCGCGGTAGTGCCGGGGCGCTATAGCATCTGCGTGTGGTCGCCGGCGCTGAACGCCTCAGGTAACTCGCTGGCGGGGCTGCGGGCACTGGAGTTGCTCAGCGAGCGGATCACCGGCTCCGTGTTTTCCGCAGTGCTGTAGGCCTGACGCTTCAATCGCAGCGCACCTTGAAAAACAAACCCCACCAGGGAGGTCCCTGGTGGGGTTTGTTTTACTACAACTACCCGTAGCCGGGCTGACCCGATGTCAGAAGAAGTTGTAGGTGTAGCTCACGATCAGGCGGTTTTCGTCCTGGTCACGCTGGCCCGATACGTCGGTGCGCAGCGCAGCGTTACGCCACTGCAGGCCCAGGCCCTTGAAGGTACCTTCCTGAACGACGTAGGCCAGGCTGAAGTCACGCTCCCACTCCGAACGGTCCGAGCCCGCCGAGTTGACGTTGGTGCCCTTCAGGTAGATGGCGTTGGCGGTCAGGCCGGGTACGCCGAGAGCGGCGAAGTCGTAGGCGTACTGCGCCAGCCAGGTGCGCTCGCCGGCACGCAGGAACTTGCCGATCTGCACGTCGGTGATCAGGTAGGCACTTGCACCGTCGCCCTGGTTCAGGAATGGGAAGTCGCTGGTGCCGTTGACACGCTGGTAACCGGCGCTCAGCGCGTGGCTACCCAGCGAGTAGGTGAACTTGGCGCTCCAGGTGCGGTTGTCCACTTCACCGTTGTTCTGGTAGCCCGATGCGCGATAGCCAGCCAGGCGGCCTTCGGTGCTGGCGTTCTTGCCGTCGGAATCGCTGTAGAAGTAACGCAGGTCGGACTTCAACGAACCCACTGGCAGCGCCAGGTTGTGGGTCAGGCCCAGGAAGTGCTGTTTGTAGAAGTCGTCCAGGTTGCCGTAGTAGTACTGCAGCAGCAAGTCCTTGCTCAGCTTGTAGTCGGCACCGGCGTAGTAGAAGGCGTTGCTGCGACGGTTGGAGGTGGCGGTGGCCGGGTTGCCGTTGGAGCCGGCAATGGTCAGCGACTCCATGTTGGTGCTGTTACGGCCCTTGGCATGCTCGAGCTTGCCGCCGATCAGGGTCAGGTTGTCGATCTCGTTGGAGGTGATCTGGCCACCCTCAAACGTTTGCGGCAACAGACGACCGTCGTTGTAGGTGACTACTGGCAGCTTGGGCTGCAGTACACCGAGCTTGGCTTCGGTCTTGGAGATCTTGACCTTGCCGGTTACGCCCAGGCTGCTGAAGTCGTCAACGGCGCGGCCATCGGAATCGGTCGGGAACACAGTACCGCCCTTGGCGGTGCTGGTCGGGTTGTAGTGGGTACCCTTGCCCGAATCCAGACGGAAGCCGGTCAGGCCGATGGCGTCTACACCAAAGCCAACGGTGCCCTGGGTGTAGCCGGAAGTGAAGTTGAAGATGAAGCCTTGGCCCCACTCCTCCTGCTTCGACGGGTTGGCAGTGCCATTGCGGTTGTCGGAATTGATGTAGAAGTTGCGCGCAGTGACCGAAGCCTTGCTGTCTTCCACGAAACCTGCCGCCTGCGCCCCCAGCGACAGGCTGGCCAGTGCAACGGCCACTGGCAGTGTGCATTTGTACATGTGTGCTCCTTTCTAGCTTTTCTTATAGGCCTCTCGCTGAACGCGAGGGCCGAGTTTCGATACGTTTGAACGTCAAGCGTTATTACTTTAACAACAATCGAAAAAGATTTTTATTCGATTGTGCTATAGGGACCGAATGCTAGCAAAAAACCACTATCGGCAGGGAGAAAGGTTTCAGTTCCATGACCTCAGGCAGGGCTTTTACAGATACGCTTGGACGCTACAGCACACCGCTGTTTCGGCTGCTTAGCAAAAAGGATGATGACATGCTGCGAATATTGGGTAAGGCGAGTTCCATCAACGTGCGCAAGGTGCTGTGGACTTGCGCCGAAATCGACCTTCCATTCCACCGCGAAGACTGGGGTTCAGGTTTCCAGCCCACCCAAACCGCTGAATTCCTGGCCCTGAACCCCAATGCCATGGTCCCGGTAATCCAGGACGGCGACCTTACGCTGTGGGAGTCCAATACCATCATCCGCTATCTCGCCAACCGCTATGGGCAAGCGGCAGGGATATACCCGGCCGACGCAGTGGCTAGAGCGCTTGTCGATCAATGGATCGACTGGCAGGCCAGCGATCTCAATCGCTCCTGGAGCTACGCCTTCATGGCGCTGGTCAGGCAGTCAGGTGCGCATCAGGATGAACAGGCGCTCAATGCCAGCCTCGGCGAATGGTCGCGACATATGCAGATCCTCGACCAACAGTTGGCAAAGACTGGCGCCTATGTTGCCGGCAAGGCGTTCTCCCTGGCAGACATTCCAATCGGGTTGTCGGTAAACCGCTGGTTCGAGACACCGTTCGAGCACCCGCACCTGCCTGCAGTGGCTGACTACTACGCGCGCCTGAGCGAGCGGGAAGGCTATCGACTGCACGGCAGAAACGGAACGCCCTGAGCGAGCAATAAAATTATTTTGCATATTAGAATATGCAAAAAATGAATTTCCATCATTTACAGCTGGCCGTTAGATTCTAAGAAGAAGCCCGGCCAGCTCGTTTTCTTCTAAACCGCTCAACGCCAGGCAACCTTGTCCCAGCAAAGGAACCCAGCAATGAGCGTCGAAATCCTCGGCATGATCACCGCCTCGCCCGGCTCGGAGGTCGACCAACCCACGGGAGATGCGGTCGATCCGGACTACGTGCGTCGCTTCGCCCAAGCCCATGAAGCGGCCGGTTTCGACCGCATCCTGGTCGGCTATTTTTCCAACGGGCCGGAAGGCGCAGTGGTCAGTTCGTTCGCCGTCGCTGCCACCGAACGCCTGGGCATCCTGCTGGCCTACCGCCCAGGGGTGATCAGCCCGCCCCTGGCAGCGCGGCAACTGGCGACCCTCGATCAATTCAGCAAGGGCCGCCTGGCGCTGAACGTGGTCAGCGGTGGCAATGACCAGGACCTGCAACGCGATGGCGATTTTCTCGACCACGATCACCGCTATGCGCGCACCGGCGAATACCTCGATGCCCTGAAGGCAATCTGGACCGCCGAACAACCGGTGGACTTCTCCGGCGACTTCTATCGTTTCAACGCTGCCTCGCCCGCCGTACGAACCGTGCAGCGTCCGCATATCCCGATCTACTTCAGTGGTTCATCGGATGCCGCGGTGCGGGTCGCAGCGCAACATGCCGACACCTACATGCTCTGGGGCGAACCCCTGGCCGCCGTCGCCGAGCATATCGCCAAGGTCCGCCAGGCCGCCGCTGTGCAACAGCGCGCCCCGCGCTTCTCGGTGTCGTTCCGCCCCATCGTCGCCGATACCGAGGAGGCCGCCTGGCAGCGCGCCGCCGAGATCCTCGAGCAGGTCCGCGATGCACGCCAGAAACTCGGTTTGCCGCTGCACGACCACCAGCCTGAGAACGTCGGGTCGCAGCGTCTGCTGGCCGCCGCGCAACAGGGCGAAGTGCTCGATCAACGTCTGTGGATGGGCGTTGCCCGTCTGACTGGGGCGCGCTGGAACTCCACCGCGCTGGTCGGCACCCCCGAGCAGGTCGCCCAGGCGTTGGGCGAGTACTACAAGCTCGGCGTGTCGACTTTCCTGATCCGCGGCTTCGACCCATTGAACGACACCATCGAATACGGCAAGACCCTGATCCCCGCCATCCATCACCAGATCGAACGCCTGGATACGCGCCAGGCCAGCTGAGGAAACCCCATGAAACTGTCCCACCTGATCCGAGTCACCCTCGCCGGCCTGTTCCTTGGTACCCCGCTGGCGCAGGCCATCGCCGCCGAGCAGGTCACCCTGCGCATCGGCGACCAGAACTACTACAACGTGCGCGCATCGCTGGAAGCCTCCGGGGCCCTCAAGGATGCGCCCTACAAGGTCGAGTTCAAGCACTTCCAGTCGGCCGCACCGGTGGCCGAAGGGCTGGAGGCCGGTGGCCTGGACATCGGCTTTCTCGGTGACTCGGGCTTTCTGTTCCTGGCTGCCAAAGGGGCGCCCGTCAAGCTGATCGGCGTGTCACGGCAGAACCTCGACACCATCGCCCTGCTGGTGCCCAAGGACTCCCCCGCCAAGACCATTGCCGACCTCAAGGGCAAGAAGGTCGCCTATTGGCCAGGCGCCTGGAGCCAGCAGTTGACCTTGCGCGCACTGGACAAGGCCGGCCTGCCGCACGACTACGTCGAGTTCGTCAAACTGATGCCAATCGATGCCGCCGCCGCGCTGCCGCAGGGCAGCATCGATGCCTTCCCGGTATGGGAGCCCTATATCTCGCAACAGATCGTGTTCTCCGGCGCGCGCAAGCTGGTCACCGCCCAGGGCCTGATGCCTGGCCTGAGCAGCATCGCTGCGCGGAACGATTCGATCGACAGCAAGCACGCCGCCATCGAGGACTTCCTGGGCCGCCTGCAAAAAGCCCGGGCCTGGGTCGGTGAGCACAAGGAAGCCTATGCCGACCTCTGGGCCAAGAAAGCCAACCTCGACCAAAGTGTCTCGCGTCACTGGATCGGCCAGGCCGACATGAGCGTGGGCCCGGTCGATGCGCAGGCGGCGAAGGACTACCAGGATACTGCCGACTTCCTTGTCCAGACCGGCACGCTGCCCAAGCCCCTGGACACCCGCGCGATCATCGACACGTCGTTCGACGGCGCGTTCAGCCAGTAAGCTGCCGGGCGCATGAAGGATCAAGCCGCCAGCCGCACCGCATTGCGCCCGCCAGCCTTGGCCAGGTACAAGGCGGCGTCGGCCTTGGCGATCAGCCGTGCCGGGGTATCATCCTCCCCCGGCACACCGCACCAGAGCCCGACGCTGAAGCACAGCTCGATCTCCAGCCCGGCGAAGCGCGCCGGGTTCCTCGCCATGGCTTCGCGCAGACCGTTCAACGCCGCCAGGGCGCCCTCGCCCTCGGTTCGCGGCAACAACAGCAGAAATTCCTCGCCGCCGTAGCGCCCCAGGCTATCGCCTTCGCGCAGCCGCTGCTGTAATTGACGCACGCAGTGGCACAGCACTTCATCCCCCGCCAGATGGCCGTGCACATCGTTGATACGCTTGAAGTGGTCGATATCGATCATCGCCACGGCCAAGCTGTACTGCGCTACGCGCGCCTGCTCCAGCTCGAACTCGAAACGTTCGAGGATGGCGCGCCGATTGCCCGTGCCGGTCAGCACATCGTGTCCGGCAAGGTGCTGCAAGCGCGATTCGCTGCGCTCCTTGGCCATCAACACCAGGCCGATGGAGTACATCATCACCGTGGCCGTGCCGATCGCCACCGACACCGTCTGCTTGAGGTTGCTGGTGTCGTAGCGCATCTCCTGCGCCGTGCCCGCCAGCACGGCCACCACCCGCATGCCCAGCCCCACCAGGCTGATGCCGGCACCGATCACCAGCAGCAGGTGTGCCCTGCCCTTGTGCAGGGCCCGTTGACGGGCCCAGTAGAGAATCAACACGCATTGCAACATCAGCACCAGGGCCGCCAGCAGCATGCGCGGCTCCACCGTCTCGAGCAGCGAGATCAAGCCCAGCAGCATCAACAGCGGAATGGCGAAGATCGGCCGCCACGGCACGGGGCGCTCGCGCACCCGGAACAGGCTCGCCGAATAGAACGCCAACGCCAACGACAGCAGGCTGTTGGCCAAGACATAGCTCACCCACAGAGGCGCATGGCCGAACAACGTGTAACAGACATAGGCCAAGGCATGGGCCAACAGCCCACAGCCGGTCAGCAGCAGGTTGTCGCCTCGATTGAACTGCCCGACCAGCAACAGACAGAAAGCCAGGATCGTCGCCACCAGCGCGACCGCAGCGAACAGCGTAGGAGTATGGGCGATCATCATGATTCACCATGTGGCAGATGGCCGTCTTAATCGCGGCCTGCCTGACAGTCTAGGAGCCGTGCAGGCCCGCGACCATGACCCAACGGGACAGAAGAGCAGCCCGCAGACACGCCGCCTATCCCTGGCGCGGTAATATTTTGTGCCACTTTGAAACCAAATGAATCCTCACCGGTCTCAGCAGTTGTTCCGTAAACCGTTGCGGATCAAGGATTTCCATCGCCATGCCACGCCTTGCCAGTTTTTCGCTGATCGCCGCTGTCGTGCTGCTCGCCGGTTGCCACAGCCATCGTCACCATGATGACGATGGCTGGCGTGACGGCGACCGCGATCGTCACCGTCATCATCACCGCGATGATCGCGATGACGACGATCGCCGCTACCGTGACCGTTATTACCGCTGAAGCGTCTCTCCAATCCCTGTCCGCCGCACGCCTGCGGCATCCAATCCTGATGATTCCTTCGAGGTTCATGAAATCATGCGTCTGACTCTGCCTTCCCTCGCCCTGGGCCTGCTGCTGTGCCAGGGAGCGTTCGCCGGTGACGGCACCGCAGCCATTGGTGGCGGCCTGGGTGGCGCCTTGGGCAACGTCGTCGGCAAGCAGATCGGCGGCAGCACGGGCGCCGCCATCGGCGCAGGCCTGGGTGGCGCAGCCGGCAGTGCCGTTGGCGCACGCAAGGGCAACCGCACCGAAGCAGCCATCGGCGGTGGCCTGGGTTCGGCCGGCGGCTCGCTGGTGGGTGCCAAACTTGGCGGCAGCAATGGCTCGACCATCGGCGCAGGCCTTGGCGGCGCGGCCGGTGGTGCGATCGGCAACCACCTGGGCGACAAGAACAAGAAGCACCGTCGCCACTGATTGACGCACGCCTGCAGGAGCAACTGCCCTGCAGGAGCGAATGTCTTGTTCAAAATCTAAAGGCCAGCCCGCTCCCACAGGGATTGGGCTGGCCTCTACTCAGCCGTCTTTCAGCCCAGGCGGTGCCACTCGCGCTTGTCCCGGCTCAGCAATTCATTGCCGGCCTCGGGCCCATCCTCCCCCGCCTCGTACTCGTGCACTTCGCCACCACTGGCCCAGGCGTCGAGGAAAGGCTGTACCGCACGCCAACCATTCTCGATATTGTCGGCCCGCTGGAACAACGTCTGGTCTCCGGTCAGGCAGTCGTAGATCAAGGTTTCGTAACCGGTCGCCGGGGTCATCTTGAAGAAGTCCTTGTAGGCAAAACCCAGCTCGACGTTCTCCATCACCAGTTCAGGCCCGGGGCGTTTGGCCTGTAGATCGAACCACATGCCTTCATTGGGCTGAATCTGAATCTTCAGGTAGTTGGGCTTGGGCCGCTCCAGCTCCGACTCGCGAAACTGCGCGTAAGGTGCAGGCTTGAAGCAGATGGCGATTTCGGTGTCGCGCACGCTCATGCGCTTGCCGGTGCGCAGGTAGAACGGCACGCCCGCCCAGCGCCAGTTGTCGATCATTACCTTCAGCGCGACGTAGGTTTCGGTGCGGCTGCGCGTGTCGACATTTTGCTCCTGGCGATAACCGGCCATCCGTTTGCGGCCCTGCTTGCCCGCCACGTACTGCCCCCGCACCGAGTTCTTCAGCGCCATTTTCTGCGACCATGGGCGGATGGCACCGATCACCTTGGCTTTCTCGCCCCTGACAGCGTCAGCGCCGAAGGCCGCCGGTGGCTCCATGGCGACCATCGCCAGCAACTGGAACAGATGGTTGGGCACCATGTCGCGCAAGGCACCGGTATTGTCGTAGAACGCGCCACGCGTCTCGACCCCGACGGTCTCGGCGGCGGTGATCTGCACGTGATCGATGTAGTGGTTGTTCCAGAACGATTCGAACAGGCCATTGGAGAAGCGGCTGACCAGAATGTTCTGCACCGTTTCCTTGCCCAGGTAATGGTCGATGCGATAGATCTGCCGCTCGCTCATCACCTTGAGCAGGCAAGCGTTGAGCGCCTCGGCGCTGGCAAGATCGGTACCGAATGGCTTTTCCACCACCACCCGGCGAAAGCCGCCCGCAGACTCGTCGAGCAGGCCGGCCTCGCCCAGGCGCTGAGCCACCTCAGGAAAGAAACGCGGCGAAGTGGCCAGGTAGAAGATGGCGTTGCCGTGACGGGTCTTGGCGATGCGCTTGCCGATCTCGGCATAGGTCGCAGGGTCCAGGAAGTCGCCGGTCTGGTAGTCCAGGCGCTTGGCCAGGCGCGACCACAGCCCTTCGTCCAGGCACTTGCCTGCGCCCTCGCCGCCCTTGTCGCGCTCGATCATGAAGTCGTGCAGGCGCTCGGCGAACTGCTCGGCGCTGGCCTGGTTATGATCGACCCCGACAATCCGCAGGTTGCGGTCCAGCAAACCGTCACGGCTGAGGTTGTACAGCGCCGGCATCAGCAGACGCTTGACCAGGTCGCCATTGGCGCCGAACAGGAACAGCGTGCAAGGCGGCGCGGCGGGAATCGTCTGTTTGCTCATGAACCCTTCTTCTCGACATGGCCACCGAAGCCCAGGCGCATGGCAGACAGCACCTTGTCGCCGAAGGTGCCTTGCTGCTGGCGTGAACGGAAACGGGCAAACAACGCGCTGGACAACACCGGCACCGGTACCGCCTGCTCGACTGCCGCATCGATGGTCCAGCGCCCTTCACCGCTGTCGGACACCGAACCGCTGAACTGGGCCAGCTGCGGATCGGCGACCAGCGCATCGGCGGTGAGGTCGAGCAGCCACGAAGTGACCACACTGCCGCGCCGCCAGACTTCGGCGATCTCCGCCACGTTCAGATCGAAACGCTGGTCCTCGGGCAACTCGGTGCCGCCCTTGCTGCGCAGCAAGTCGAAACCTTCGGCATAAGCCTGCATCAAGCCGTACTCGATACCGTTGTGCACCATCTTCACATAGTGCCCGGCACCGGGCGGGCCGGCGTGAATGTAGCCATGCTCGGCACGCCCATGCTCACCCGTGCGACCCTGGGTGCGCGCAATGTCACCCACGCCCGGCGCCAGCGCCTTGAACAGCGGCTCCAGCCGTTCGAACACGTCCTTTTCGCCGCCGATCATCATGCAATAGCCCCGCTCCAGGCCCCAGACACCACCGGATGTGCCTACGTCCAGATAATGCAGGCCACGCGTTGACAGATGGGCGGCGCGGCGCATGTCATCCTTGTAGAAGGTGTTGCCGCCATCGATGATCGCATCGCCTGGCTCGAGCAGCTCGGCGAGCTGGGTGATGGTCTGCTCGGTAGGCTCGCCCGCCGGCAGCATGACCCACACCGCCCGTGGCGCCTTGAGTTTCTGTACCAGCGCGCCGAGGTCATGGGCGCCCAGGGCGCCCTCGCTGCTCAGAGCGCTGACGGCATCACGGTTGCGATCGTGTACCACGGTCTGGTGGCCTGCGCGCATCAGCCGTCTTGCGATATTGCCGCCCATGCGGCCCAGCCCGACGATTCCCAGTTGCATGTGCCGATGCTCCCCTTGCGAAAATGGATGACGAACGCGATTCAGGTGTTCAGGTTAGTCCAGCGTACCGCACGAGGGTTCACCGACGAACGGCGTGACCACCATAAACAAAAAAGTTCCCAAGGACAGGGAAAGAATTCAGAATGCGCGCCGCACGAAGCGTCTACGCTTGTTACTGTCACCAGCCAAACTGCGAGGTGTTCTCTTGGGTACCTACATGCCTGCCACTCCCCCCCAGACCCTCTATGTCACTGTGCGCCGCGACGAATTGCGCCAATTGAAGGACGAGCGCGATCAACTGCGCCAGCAGGTGGCCGAGCTGAACCTGTTGCTCGAACAGGCGCGCCTGGGCAGCAAGGCTGCCGGCCTCTGACCTTTCGCCGCGCAGCCCCTGCGTGCGCGGCGCCCTGACGTACCCGTCTGCTGCATAGCGAAAACACCTTCAAAGGTAGACGCGTGTGCCTATATGGGCTCGATCCAAGACTACCTAGATTGAGCGACGCCGCAGGCCCATTCCGGTGCCTGCTCCGCGTAGAAGACGCCCATGAATAAAATGATCCACTGGCTCCCGCTCGCGTTGCTGGGGAGCCTCAGCCTGCACGCCCACGCTGCGCCCCAGCCGTGCCAACCACTCGACGAGAAACAAGCCGTGGCGCTATTCGAGCGCTGGAACGACAGCCTGCGCAGCGGCGATCCAGAGCAGGTGGCCAACTTGTACGAAAACGATGCAGTCCTGCTGCCGACCGTATCGAAAATCCCACGCCTGACTACCGCCGAGCGCCTCGACTACTTCAAGCATTTCCTCGCCGACCAGCCCTCCGGCAAGCTCGATACCCATCACCTGAGCCAGACCTGCAACAAAGCCACACTGACCGGGTTATATACCTTCAACTTCGCCAAGACCGGGCAACAGGTCGCTGCGCGCTACACCTTTACCTACCGCTGGGACGGCCAGCAGTGGCTGATCAACCACCATCATTCTTCGCTGCTGCCAACCACCTGACACGGCCCGCCCTCCTCGTTCAGCGGGTGCCTGATCCGCCGCAGCAACACTGCGTTGCCGCGGCTCCAGCGCGCCAACGTTTGCGCAGATCAACGGTCGCGCAAATAGTGACCAATGGGTCACCCCACCTACCTTTCGTCCCCTACACTGAGGATTCGGCCCGTGTTTTGCTCCGAAACCAGTGACGCAATCAAGTCGAACTTTCCAAAACACGGGTAGGTCAGGAAGTAAGTAGGCCACGCAAAGGGACTTCCTCACGCGTCAGCCCGCCCACCCCACACTGTCCAGGCGCCTGTTCGGCCGGAATGCCGCTCGCGCTGTGCCTGCGCGCACGACCATGGGGCAAGGAATGCACTACGAAGATGCTGAAAGTCAAAGCGAGAACAGACACGAGATAAACGCAACGGGTGCCACCACCCGCATGAACAAGGGACGGAGAGAAGTATGATCAGTGCCGCTGTCGAGCCTCACGCAGAATCATTCAACCTGGAAAATCGCGAGCCTGTTGCACCTGGCTTCGCCACGGCAGGCAAGGCACCCGCTACCACGCGCCGCAATAATCCGCACAAGCGCAAGGTGCTGTTCGTCACCTCCGAAATCGCCGACCTGGTCAAGACCGGCGGCCTGGGCGATGTCTCCGCAGCCCTGCCCAGGGCGCTGTCACACCTGCACGATGTGCGGGTCTTGATTCCGGGTTATCCGCAGGTAGTCGACAGCGACAACCCCATTCACATCGTCGGCGAAATCGGTGGCCATGCTGCGCTTCCGCCGTGCAAGATCGGACGCATGGACCTGGCGGATGGCCTGGTCATCTACGTGCTGATCTGCCCCGAGTTGTACGAGCGCGAAGGCACCCCGTATGGTGCCAACAATGGCCGTGACTGGCCCGACAACCATATCCGTTTCGCCCGCCTGGGCCTGGCCGCCGCAGAGATCGCCGCAGGCGATGCAATGGCGCACTGGCGCCCCGATCTGGTGCACGCCCATGACTGGCCAGCCGGTCTGGCACCTGCGTACATGCACTGGCGCGGCCTGAATACACCGACCTTGTTCACCATCCACAACCTCGCGTACCAGGGTGTCTACAGCCGAGGCTGCAGCCCGGAGCTGGCCATTCCCGACCATGCCATGCAGCAGGAAGGCATGGAGTTCTACGGCAAGCTGTCGTTCCTCAAGGCCGGGCTTGCCTACTCGAGCCACATCACCACGGTCAGTGCCACCTACGCCCGGGAGATCACCACGCCCGAGTTCGGCTGCGGCCTCGACGGTTTTCTTGCAAGCAAGGCCCAGCAAGGCCTGCTGGGCGGCATCCCCAATGGCATCGACGAGAGCTGGGATTCGGCCACCGACTCGCACCTGCTGCACAACTTCAGCATCAATGACTGGGAAGGCAAGGCCCGCAATGCCGAGCAGGTCCGCGAGCTGTTCGGCCTGGAGCCGTCCGAAGGGCCCCTGTTCGCCGTGGTCTCGCGCCTGGTCTATCAGAAAGGCCTGGACCTGACGCTGAGCGTGGCCGACGACATCGTCCGCCAGGGCGGGCAAATCGCGATCATCGGCCGTGGCGAGCCGGAGGAAGAACAGGCCATGCGCGATCTGGCCCTGCGCCATCCGGGCCGCATCGGCGTGCGCATCGGCTTCAATGAAACCGATGCGCGGCGCATGTTCGCCGGCAGCGATTTTCTGCTGATGCCCTCGCGCTACGAGCCGTGCGGCTTGAGCCAGATGTACGCACAGCGTTTCGGCTCACTGCCGGTGGCGCGCAACACCGGCGGTCTGGCCGACACCATCGAAGATGGCGTCACGGGTTTCCTGTTCAACGAATCGAGCCCCGAGAGCTACCGCGAAGCCCTGAACCGCGCCTTCTACGTACACGGCAAGAAAGATCTGCTCAACGCCATGCGGTGCCTGTCGATGACTCAACCCTTCAACTGGTGCCAGGCGGTGGAACCCTACGCTCGCCTTTATGAGGAACTGGTCTGCCAGGCACGCAGCCGCCACTACTGAACGAGGGCTACGAAGATGCACAGGCATGGCGCACAGCAACTGGACGCCACGTCGACGCGCTTCGCCCTCTGGGCGCCGGATGCGCGCAACGTGAGCGTGGAAATCGAGCGGCAGCCGTCTGTCGAGCTGCTGCCCGAAGAGGATGGCTGGTTTATCGGCATCGCCCCCTGCCAGGCGGGTGATCGCTACCATTTCAGGATCGACGGCCACCTGCAGGTGGCCGACCCGGCGTCGCGCTACCAGCCTGACGGCGTGCACGGCCCCAGTGAAGTCGTCGATCCCCAGCGTTACGGCTGGCAGCACCCCTGGCGAGGCCGCCCATGGCACGAGGCGGTGATCCAGGAACTGCACGTGGGCCTGCTCGGCGGCTATGCAGGCGTTTCCCAGCACCTGCCACGCCTGGCAGAACTGGGCATCACCGCCATCGAGCTGATGCCGATCAACCAGTTCCCCGGCGAGCGTAACTGGGGCTACGACGGCGCCCAGCCCTTCGCCCCACACAATGCTTACGGCAGCCCGGAGCAATTGTGCGCACTCATCGATCAGGCCCATGGCCACGGGCTGATGGTGATGCTTGATGTGGTCTACAACCACTTTGGCCCTGACGGCAATTACTTGCCGAAGTACGCCAGCGGGTTCTTCCGCGAAGACCGCCAGACGCCTTGGGGCGCCGCCATCGACTTTCGCCGCGCAGAAGTGCGCGAGTTCTTCATCCAGAACGCCCTGATGTGGCTGTGCGACTACCGCTTCGATGGGCTGCGCCTGGACGCCGTGCACGCCATCGACCAACCGGACTTCCTCGTCGAACTGGCCCGCCGCGTACGCGCCGCTGTCGAGCCGGGCCGCGAAGTGTGGCTGGTGCTGGAGAACGAACACAACCAAGCGGCGCTGCTCGAGCAAGGCTTCGACGCGCAGTGGAACGATGACGGCCACAACGCCCTGCACGTGCTGCTGACGGGCGAGACCGAAGGCTACTACGCCGACTACAAGGACCGCCCGATCGAGCAACTGGCCCGGTGCCTGAGCGAAGGCTTCGTGTTTCAGGGCGAGCCCAACCGCCATGGCACACCCCGTGGCGAGCCCAGCGCTCACTTGCCACCGAGTGCCTTCGTACTGTTCTTGCAGAACCACGACCAGATCGGCAACCGCGCCTTGGGCGAGCGCCTCAGTCGCCTGTGCCCTCCCACGGCGCTGCGGGCCGCCACCGGCCTGCTGCTGTTGGCGCCAATGATCCCGCTACTGTTCATGGGGGACGAAGAAGGCAGTTGCCAGCCGTTCCTGTTCTTCACCGATTTCCACGATGAACTGGCCGACGCCGTGCGCGAAGGTCGACGCGGCGAGTTCGCTCACTTCGCAGCCTTCGCCGACCCCGAGAAGCGCGCGCACATACCTGACCCCAACGCCCTGCAAACCTTCGAGGCCTCACGCCCGATCAACACACAAGTGCTCGCGGGCTGGCACGGCCTCTATCACCAACTGCTGGACATCCGCCATCGCGAGATCGTCCCGCGCCTGGTGGGCAGCCGCGCACTGGGCGTCGAAGTGCTCGGCGACAAAGCCCTCAGCGCCCGCTGGCGACTGGGCGACGGCTGCGAGTTGCGCATTGATTTGAACCTTGGCGCATCTGCGCAGCCCATTACTTTGCCAGGCATGGATACACGCCTGTTCGACAGCAGTGACAACGCCCATACGGACTCCACCCTGGCCGCGTACAGCTGCGTGGTCAGCCTGCTTCCCTCTCGCTTGGAGACGCCATGAGCGAAATGCCCCTGCACCGTCTCGCCGCCCGCGCGGGCCTTGCCCGCGACTGGATAGACGCCAACGATCGACCCCAGCAGGTATCTGACGAGGCTCTGCGCCGGGTGCTGCAAGGGCTTGGTCATCCGGCCGAGGATGACGCTGCCGTCGCGCGCAGCCTGGCCGCCCTGGAGCTGCTCGACGACAGCGAGCACCTGCCGCCACTGCTCACTGCCGACCTCGGCCAGCCGCTGGCCCTGGCACGCTGGTTCAGCCCGAACAGCCAGGTACGTTGCACCCAGGAAGACGGCAGCGTGCACGCGCTGACCCTCGACCCACTGGCACAACTGCCCGGCGAACTGCCTACCGGCTACCACCGGCTGGAAATCGATGACCGACAGGTCACCATCGCTGTCGCGCCGCCGCGTTGCCACAGCCTGCAGGACATAAGCGAGCAATCCCCGCCACGTCGCTGGGGCCTGGCCGTGCAACTCTACAGCCTGCGCCGCCCGGGCGACGGTGGCTATGGCGACTGCCTGGCCCTGGAGCAACTGGCGCGCAGTGCGGCAGAGCGAGGCGCCGATGCGCTGGCGATCAGCCCGATCCATGCGTTGTCGATGTACGACCAACAGCACTTCAGCCCCTACTCACCGTCCAGCCGCCTGTTGCTCAACACGCTCTACGCCAGCCCCTCGGTACTGCTCGGCGAGCGCGAGGTGCGCATGGCGGCCGAGGCTGCGGGCCTGACCCAGAGCCTCGAAGACCTGGAGCAGACGTCGCTGGTCGACTGGCCACGCGCGGCCGATGTGCGGCACAAGCTGCTCAAGGCGCTGTATGCAGATTTCAGCCAGCGCGAACATCCCCTGCGCCCGGACTTCGACAGCTTTCGCCAGTCCGCTGGCCAAGCCCTGGAGCACCATTGCCATTTCGAAGTGCTGCAGGCCGAAGCCGTGGAGCAAGGCCTGGGGGCCGACTGGCGCGCCTGGCCAGACGCCTGGCGCAGCCCCGAAGAGCCGGAGGTGCAGGCCATGGCGGCGGCCTATCCGGCGCGGGTGGAGTTTCATGCCTTCTGCCAATGGCTCACCGAGCGCAGCCTGCAACGCGCCCAGGATGCGGCGCGCAGCAACGGCATGGGCATCGGCTTGATCGCTGACCTGGCGGTGGGTGCCGACGGTGCCGGCAGCCAGGCCTGGAGCCGCCAGGACGAACTGCTGGCCGAACTCAAGGTCGGCGCGCCGCCCGACATCCTCAACCGCTCCGGCCAGGACTGGGGCATCTGCGCCTTCTCGCCCGAGGGCCTCAAGCGCAACGGCTACCGAGCCTTCATCGAAATGTTGCGGGCCAACCTCGCCCACGCCGGCGGCCTGCGCATCGATCATGTTATGGGGCTGCGCCGCCTGTGGCTGATCCCGCGCGGTGCCAAGCCGAGCGAAGGTGCGTACCTGAACTACCCCGTCGAAGACCTGCTGCGCCTGCTGGCACTCGAGTCGGCACGCCATCAGGCCGTGATCCTCGGCGAAGACCTCGGCACCGTACCGCCCGGGCTGCGTGAGCAACTGGCGGACAAGGGCGTGCTGGGCATGCGCGTGCTGCCGTTCGAGCAGACCTCGCCCGGCCACTTCAAGCCGATCCTCGACTGGCCCGATACCGCCCTGGCCACCACTGGCACCCACGACCTCGCCCCGCTGGCCGGGTGGCTGCGAGCTCGCGACATCGACTGGAACCACCGCCTGCAACTGATCGACGCCGCCACCGAACTGCATTGGCGGCATGAGCGCGAGCAGGAGATTCACGGCCTGCGCCGCAGCCTGCAAGCGAACTATGGCCCTTTGAAGGATAACGACGCCTTGATCGACACCGCCATCCGTTATGTCGGCCACACCCGCGCACCGCTCGTGCTGGTCCCGCTCGAAGACCTGCTCGGCAGCGACGAACAACCCAACCGGCCCGGCACCACCGACGGCCACCCCAACTGGCGCCGACGCTTCGCCCTGCCGGTTGCCGAACTGCTCGACGACGAAGATGCCGCACGCCGCCTGGAACTGCTGGCGCAGGCGCGCGAACAAGCCTGGGAGCGCGACCGATGAAACCCTTGACCGCCACCCAGCGCCTGCAATTTCACAGCGACTTCACCCTCGACGATGCCGTGCCACTGGTGCCCTACTTCGCCCAATTGGGCATCAGCCACCTGTACGCGTCGCCCATACTCAAGGCCCGCGCCGGTTCCCGGCACGGCTACGACGTGGTCGATCCGACTCAGGTCAATCCCGAGCTGGGCGGCGAAGCGGCGCTGCAGCGGCTGGTGGCTTCGCTGCGCCAGCACGGCATGGGGCTGATCCTCGACACCGTGTCCAACCACATGGCCGTGGGCGGTGCCGACAACCCCTGGTGGCAGAGCCTGCTGGCCTGGGGACGGCGCAGCCCCTACGCCGAATTCTTCGATATCCAGTGGCACTCCAGCGACCCGCTGCTGGCCGGTCAGTTGCTGCTGCCGTTCCTGGGCAATGACTATGGTATTGCCCTGCAGAATGGCGAGATTCCGCTGACCTTCGACGCTGAGCACGGGTTGCTGCAGATCGAGCACTACGAGCACCGTTTCCCGATCTGTCCGCTGGATTACGGACGGATTCTCGACCACAGCGATGATCCTTCATTGCAGGCGCTGGCCACGCGTTTCAGCGCCCTGAGCGACTGCACCGACCCACTTTCCGAGGCCCTGCCATTGCAGGCGGAACTGGCCCGCCTGGTACGCACCGGCGCCCACCTGGAGCAGGCCCTGGCCGCCTTCGACAGCCGCAGCGAGCCTGGTTTCAAGCGCCTGCATCTGCTGCTCGAACGCCAGACCTACCGCCTGGCCAGTTGGCGCACCGCCGCCGACGACATCAACTGGCGGCGCTTTTTCGATATCAACGAGCTGGGCGGCCTGCGCGTGGAACGGGCGACGGTGTTCGAAGCGACCCACGCCAAGCTGTTCGAGCTGATCGCGCGCGGCCTGGTCGATGGCCTGCGCATCGACCATATCGACGGCCTGGCCGATCCTCGCCGCTACTGCCGCAACCTGCGCCGCCGTGTCGATCACTTGCTGGCCCTGCGTCCGCCAGAAGCGGCACTCGAACATTTCCCGATCTACGTGGAAAAGATCCTCGGTACCGACGAGCACCTGCACCAGGATTGGCTCACCGACGGCACCACCGGCTACGAGTTCATGAACCAGGTCTCGCTGCTGCAACACGACCCGGCCGGCGAAGCGCCGTTGACCGAGCTCTGGCACAACGTCAGCGAACGCCCGGCGTTCGACGAGGAAGTGCGCATCGCAAGACGCCTGGTGCTCAATGCCAGCCTGGCCGGTGACTGCGAGTCAGTGGCCCAGGCGCTGTTGCAGGTCGCCCGCGACGACCTGATGACCCGCGACCTCACCCTCGGCGCAATCCGCCGTGCCCTGCAGGCGCTGGTCGAGCACTATTCGGTGTACCGCACCTACATCAATGCCTGTGGCCGCCCTGAGCAGGATGAGGCGTTCTTCCAGCGCGCCCTGGAAGGCGCCCGGCAGTCGCTCAGCGAAGCCGACTGGCCGTTGCTCGACCACCTCGAGCGCTGGCTCGGCGGGCAGCCCTGGCGCCAGTTGCCTGTCGGGCGCGCGCGCAAACACCTGCGCCACGCGTGCGTACGCTTCCAGCAACTGACTGCACCCAGCGCCGCCAAGGCGGTCGAGGACACGGCGTTCTACCGCAGCGCACGCCTGCTCTCGCGCAACGACGTGGGCTTCGAGGCCGAGCGTTTCAGCGCCACACCTGCGCAGTTCCACAACGAAGCGCAGCGCCGCCTGCGCGACTTCCCGGATAACCTGCTGGCCACTGCCACCCACGACCACAAGCGCGGCGAAGACTGTCGCGCGCGCCTGGCGGTGCTCAGTGAACACAGTCAGTGGCTCGCCAGCCGCGTCGAGCACTGGCGCGAACTGGCCGAGCCGCTGCGTGAAACCCTCGAAGACGGCCTGGCACCGAGCCCCGGCGACGAGTTGCTGCTGTTCCAGACCCTGCTCGCCAGTTGGCCCCTGGCGCTAGGCCGTGATGACCCGCAGGGCCTGGAGCACTTTGCCGAACGTGTGCGCCAGTGGCAGCAGAAAGCCCTGCGCGAAGCCAAGCTGCGCAGCAGCTGGGCCGCCCCCAACGAGCGCTACGAACAGGCCTGCGCCCGCTACCTCGATGGCCTCCTGCTCGACAGCGAAAACCAGCAACTGCGTCACTCGCTCGCCGACGCCGTGGCCCGCATTGCCTGCCCGGGCGCCCTCAACGGCCTGGTCCAGTGCCTGCTGCGCATGACCACACCCGGTGTGCCCGACCTGTACCAGGGCAACGAATACTGGGACTTGAGCCTGGTCGACCCGGACAACCGCCGCCCAGTGGACTACCCGGCAAGACGTGCCAGCCTGGACAACAGCCTGCCCCAGGCCGAACTGCTCGAACACTGGCGCGACGGGCGCATCAAGCAGGCCTTGATCGCCCGCGTGCTGGACCTGCGCCGAGCGCATCCCGAGCTGTTCCTGCGCGGTGCCTACCTGCCGCTCAACGCCCAGGGTCGACACGCTGACAAGGTGCTGGCCTTTGCCCGCCTCGGTGAGGGCGAGCGTGCCATCGTCATCGCGCCACGGCTGGCCAGCACCTTGCTGGGCGCAGCCCCGATACCCCTTATCCCGGCACAGAACTGGGACGATACCCGGCTTGTTTTGCCGTTTGCCTTGTCGCCTGCCACTTGCAAGGGACTTTTCGCACACACCGCTGTCAGCCCTTCTAGGGAGCTGATGCTGAGCGATGTGCTGTCGGATTTTCCGCTCAACCTGTTGATTGAACATGCATGAACTTCAGGAGCGTCGAAATGAGTGTCGATGAAAAACGTATCCGCGAATTCGCCTACCAGATCTGGGAGTCGGAGGGTAAACCGGTAGGCGAGGAAGAGCGCCACTGGGAGATGGCTCGCAAGCTGGCCGAAGCCGAAGCCCTGGCGCCCAAGGCTGCACCACGCAAGAAGGCCGCAGCCAAGCCCAAGGCACCTGCCGAACCCAAGGCTGCCGCGCTGCCGGCGGGCAAGCCTGTGGTCGAGAAAAAACCACGGGCGCCGCGCAAGCCCGCCGCCGGCTGATACCCGCCTGCGGTTCAACCCAAGACCTGTGGAGCAGCTGCCTTGTTCAAAAGCCAAAGGCCAGCCCCTCCCTTTGAGAACAGCTGTCCTGTAAAAAATCCAAAGGCAAGCCTGTCCCTGTGGGAGCGGGCTTGCCCGCGAACACGGGCGTAGCCCGTGCCAGGCAGCGCGGTGTCTTTTTTCGCGGGCAAGTCGCAGCGGCGAACCGCCGCTCCCGCAGCCGAATTCAATTCACCTGGCCAGACGAGGACTGTCATGACCCCACGCACCCCGAAGAAAACCCGTTCCGTCGCGCCAACCCGGATTCGCGAGGGCCTGCCCTTCCCGCTCGGTGCAACCTGGGACGGGCTGGGCGTGAATTTCGCGCTGTTTTCCGCCAACGCTACCAAGGTCGAGCTGTGCATCTTCGACGCGACCGGCGAAAACGAGCTCGAGCGCATCGAGCTGCCCGAATACACCGACGAGATCTACCACGGTTACCTGCCCGACGCGCATCCGGGGCTGGTCTACGGTTATCGCGTGCACGGCCCCTACGAGCCGCAGAACGGTCACCGTTTCAACGCCAACAAGCTGCTGATCGACCCCTACGCCAAGCAACTGGTGGGCGAGCTGAAATGGTCCGAGGCGCTGTTCGGCTACACCCTGGGCCACCCCGACGACGACCTGTCGTTCGATGAACGCGACAGCGCCCCCTTCGTGCCCAAGTGCAAGGTGGTCGACCCGGCCTTTACCTGGGGTCGCGACCAGCGGGTGCAGATTCCCTGGGAGCAGACCGTCATCTACGAAGCCCACGCCCGTGGCATCAGCATGCGCCACCCGGCTGTCCCCGAGCATCTGCGCGGCACCTTCGCTGGGCTTGCCAACGACGAGCTGCTGGGGCACATCAAGGATCTGGGCGTTTCCAGCATCGAGCTGCTGCCCATCCACGCTTTCGTCAACGATCAGCACCTGCTGGACAAGGGCCTGAACAACTATTGGGGCTACAACACCCTGGCCTTCTTCGCCCCCCATCCCAAATACCTGGCCAGTGGCAAGATCGCCGAGTTCAAGGAGATGGTCGCGCACGTCCACGAGAAGGGTCTGGAAGTGATCCTCGATGTGGTCTACAACCACACCGCCGAGGGCAACGAGCGTGGCCCGACCCTGTCGATGCGCGGCATCGACAACGCCTCTTACTACCGCCTGATGCCCGACGACAAGCGCTTCTACATCAACGATTCGGGCACCGGCAACACCCTCGACCTGAGCCACCCGTGTGTGCTGCAACTGGTCACCGACTCACTGCGCTATTGGGCGGGCGAGATGCATGTGGACGGCTTCCGCTTCGACCTGGCGACCATCCTGGGCCGCTACCACGACGGTTACAGCGAGCGTCACAGCTTCCTCGTCGCTTGCCGCCAGGACCCGCTGCTGCGCAGCGTCAAGCTGATCGCCGAGCCGTGGGACTGCGGCCCCGGCGGCTACCAGGTGGGCAACTTCGCACCCGGCTGGGCGGAATGGAACGACCGTTTCCGCGATACGGCACGGGCGTTCTGGAAAGGTGACGAAGGCCAACTCGCCGATTTCGCTGCCCGCCTGACAGGCTCAGGCGACATGTTCAACAATCGCGGCCGACGTCCCTACGCCTCGGTCAACTTCATCACCGCCCATGACGGCTTCACCCTGCGCGACCTGGTCTCGTACAACGAGAAGCACAACGAGGACAACGACGAGAACAACCAGGACGGCACCAGCAACAACCTATCCTGGAACTGCGGCGTCGAAGGCCCGACCGACGACCCCGAGATCAAGGCCCTGCGCCTGCGCCAGATGCGCAATTTCTTCGCCACCCTGCTGCTGTCGCAGGGTACGCCGATGATCGTCGCCGGTGACGAGTTCAGCCGCACCCAGCACGGCAACAACAACGCCTACTGCCAGGACAGCGAGATCGGCTGGGTCAATTGGGACCTGGACGACGAAGGCCAGGCGCTGCTGAAGTTCGTCAAACGCCTTACCCAGCTCAGGTTGCAATACCCGGTGCTGCGCCGCTCGAGCTTCCTGGTCGGCGACTACAACGAAGCGATCGGGGTCAAGGACGTCACCTGGCTCGCCCCTGACGGCAGCGAAATGAGCGTCGAGCAGTGGGAAGACCCCCACGGCCGTTGTCTGGGCATGCTCATCGACGGCCGTGCGCAGGTCAGCGGCATCGCCCGGCCAGGAGCGGAAGCAACAGTGTTGCTGATCGTCAATGCGCATCACGACGTGGTGCCGTTCAAGCTGCCGAGCGTACCGGAGGGTGAGCATTGGAGCTGCCTGATCGATACCGATCGGCCGCAGTTGCGCAAGGCGCAGCACCTGGCGTTCGACAGCCTGTTCGAGGTGCAGGGCCGCTCGATGCTGTTGATGGTGCTGCAACGCGACGAGGAATGATCAGTCGGCGATACCCGCCCTCGCCCGCGTGACAATTGCCGATGGACTGCCCGGCAGCCCATCGGCACGTTGCTCGAGTCACATCGACGGCCCGGGGCCAGCGGCTCAATGCAAGGTACTGCGTGCCTTGAGCCGCGCCCGCTCGATGACCTCCTGCCAGGTATCGTTTTCGTCCTCCGAAACTGTGAACCAGGGGTATACCTGCACGCGCTGCTCGTAGTTCGCCCACTCGCCTTCGACATCCTCGCCATTGGCGCGCACGATCCTGCATTCGCGGCCCAATGCATCGTAGAAATGCGTGTCGGCATAGATCCCTTCACGTGCACTGTCGTCGCTGACCCAGCGCCAGTCGTCGAGGTAGAACGGCAACCACTTTCGAACCGCCTGCCCCTTGTTATCGAACTCGGTCTTGCCGGTGACCGCCCAGCGCACCTCGGCGTGGGCCAACACGGCGTGCCCGTCCTGATCCTGGGCAAGCCCTCCCTGCTCAGTGCGCACGAACGCCTCGCCGCCCGGATTGAGGATGGCGGCCTGCAACAACTGCGAGCCGCCTGTCAGCGACACCTGCACGCGCACCTGTTGCTCGGGGTCGTTGTCATAACGGTCGGGCTGGATCTGGATCACATGGGGTGGCGTACGTCCGGCCATGAACAGGTCGCCAGACACCTCGATGCCATCCCGACGCAAACGCTGCATATCCCGCTGCCAGGCCAATGCACCGCAACGGCGGGTGCCCGCGACACGACCATCGGCCTGCAGCGCCAATGGCATCCAGCTGTCGACCACGTTGGTGAATGCCATGGCCACCGGCACTCCCTTGCTCTCGTTGAGGGCCACGGCTTGCTCGACCGTGCGAGGGGGTGTGAAGGCAGCATCGGGGGAGAAGCCGCTCATCACGGCTTCATCGCTGCCCGCCGGGGTTTCGGTGCCATAGAAGCGGGTATGCATCACCCGTCCCAATGCATCGAGGCTGCTGGTGTGGATGTTGTCATTGGCGTCCTTGATCTGCGCTGGCTGCATGAAGCGCCAGTCATACACCTCGACAGTGGAGGTCAGACCGGCAGCATCGGTCACCTCGCACACGGCGATGTCATGGGCGGTGTACCGCAATTGGCGGGGGCCAATCACCGTACTTTCCTGGACGGTGTCGGGCGTCCAGAAATGCTCGGCGCCGCGATACCCTGAAATGCCGTGATGGCCGCAGTACGCCTCTTCGACTGGCGGCGCCCACGGGATCGACGGCGCGCCTGCGCCGGAGGGATCGTGCGGCTCGGCCAGCTCATCGGCGTCCTCCGCTCGGCTCATGGCGACATAGCCGCCACGCTTGAGCAGCTCGGTCAGGGATTCGGCCTGCACCCGGGTGTCCAGCAAGTGCTGGACGTCTTCCAACCATGCCTGGAGCTGGACAGGCTGGGGTGAATCAGTGCCGCGCGTGGCAAGGTTGGCCAGCACGACTCGCCAGAACACGCTGTCAGCACCGGTCACGGCCAGTCCGTCCGCCACTGCGGCATGCAGCTGCTGCAGATCCGCGCTGCCTTGCGCCTGTTCGGCGAACCATGCAACCACCGCTGGCAGAGCCGCATCGGCCACACGGCTCTGCTTGCGCAACGCCGCCTGCAAGCCCTCGGGCAACGCCGCAGCGTCGGCCTGGTACAGCCGCTCGCGCAAGGCATCCACCGAGATCACTGTCTTGAGCGCCGCGCGCAGAAGCCCGAGCGCCTGCGCGTCGTGGGGCGAGCACTGCAGATAAGCCATCAGCAGCGGGTACGAGGTCGCAACCGCCGTCACTTCCGGCAAGCGCTCGCGCACCCGGCGCAACACTGCCGGGTCGGCATTCGGGTTGGCCAGCGCCTGCTCCACCAGATTGCCCAAGGTCTGCTCGAAGGTCGGACGCAGGACGTCCAGTGAAGCCTTGTCGAGCATTGCCGTGCGGGTATAGGCCAGCAGTGCCTGACGCGAAGGGACCTTCGCGGCGCCTGTACCATCGGCTTGTCGCCAGACCGCCTTCTCGTAGCCGACCAGCGTCGTCCTCTGCGGATCGGCCACCAGCAGCTCCTCCACTGCCAGGTTCTCCACGCTGAAACCGTCTTTGGGCACGTCGCTGGCCGTCAGCTTGATCACATCCCGACGCGTGCCATCGGCCAGACCGATGACAAAGTCATCGCCACGAACCAAGTTGTGCACGCGAGCGCGGGTCAGGTTGATCCAACAGTCGTACTGCTGCTCATCGCAACTTGCCTCGATCAAGCCCGCCGGCAAGCTGTCGGGATAGATCTGCCGCTCCCCCTCCTCCTTGACCAGGTCCGCCTCGCTCAACTGACGCGGATAGTTGACGGCTGCACTTTGCAGCACGTTGCCATACAGGTCCTGCGCGAGAACAAGCGTCTGGGCGACCACCGGGTCCTCCGGTACCCGCTCGCAACTGAATGCCAGATGCTGGATCGGCGTCACCAGCGCACTCGGTCGCTGTGGATCGGCACTGGCCATGGCCCGGATCTGCAGGCGCGAGCGCTCGAGCCTGTAGGGGTTTCCTGCACGCGGATGGCCATCTTCTCCATACACCTCGATGCGCATGACCTGGCCACGGACCGCGCGGTACAGCCAGGCGCGCAGCGCACCCGTCACCTCGAGCGCCTCCTCTGCGTCGTCGCGCCACTGGGTGAAACGTGGTGGAGCCTGAGGGAATCGGGCATCCATGTCGACAAAAGCACCGTCAGCCGCCGCATCGAGCGCCTCCACCCCGGTGTAGAACCAGGTGCAGGTACGCGAGGGCGGCGACAGATGTGCCGCCATCGACCGGGCCACTTCATGGGTGTCGGTCTGGATCAGGCGCCTGAACCCGGCAAATTCACGCTCGCGGCCATCCCACACGCCGCCGAGATAGGTGGTCTCGCGGCCCATGCACACGCCGGTGATTTCATTGAACGTCGTGACCCGGCTCACAGTATGGACCGGGAACGGCAAGTAGCTGACCGGGGTCTGGCCGCGGGCCAGCTGTTCAGCCTTTTCATCGAGCCAGGCCTGGGCCGAGCTGCGGTACTGCAACTCGGTGCGGTTGCCGATGTTGTCGACGATGGTCGACAGCAACCACGGCCGGTGGTCGTTGAAGCGGTACAGCCAACTGCGGCGTTTTTTTTCAGGGCCATGATCCGGCGCCGTCACCAGCAAGTCGGCAGTACCTTGACCACGGATGTCGGCCACCTGCAGCTGGGTTTCACTGTCCAGCGTCACCCCCGGCGGCGTCTCGATCGCAGGCCCCTCGACGAAACGGTTGCCGCACTGGCTGATGAACACACGGATACGGGCGGGTTCCAGGTAAAGGATATCGGTGGTGCCTGTACCGTCGATATCGGCGAGGTATACCCGCGAGGCGTTGAAGTTGTCCACCTTGAAACCAGGGATACTGATGGCCTCGTCGAACCGGCCATAGCCCAGGGACGGCCAGAGCGTCACGCCGTCGCCAGTGATGCGCAGCAGGTGCGACTGGCCACTGCCGGCAGGATCGGCGAAGGCCACCAGTTGACGGTCGGCCCTATCCAGTAATGGAAGCGCTTCGCGTCCTGCGTACTGCGCGGTAACCGCAGCCAGCCAGCCGTCGGCGCCTGCGCTGGGGTACAGTCGCACGCTACGTGGACCGAGGGCGTGCAGCATGACCACATCGGAGCGGCCGTCGCCGGTGAGATCAGTCATCTGCGCAGCCTCATGACCATACTCGCTGGGCAAGCTCAACAGGGGTTTCCACGCCCCCCAGATACCGTCGGGCGCCAGCGTGAAACTGCCACGCATTCCCTCCTCGGTGATCAACCACTCGGGGCGACCATCGCCATCCAGGTCGGTCAGGCTGCCAGTGCTATCGGCCGGACGCTTGGGCAAGGGCCACGGCGCTCCCCAGGTGATCGCATCCTGCTCCGCGCCTAGGGTTGTGCCCTGCCGCATCGGCGGCCGGTAATGCCAGGCGTCCTGATCTCGGTACAACAGGCCTGGCACGCCTTCGCCCAGCAAGTCGGCCATCTGCCATGCAGGGGCCCAGAATCCGTCGAGCGCTGGCATCGCTTCCCAACCGGGCTTAGCCCTGCCCGGTCGGGTCAGCTCGAACTCCATCGGCGGCAAGCGACAGTCGGATACGCTCGACAGTTGTTGCGCCGACACCAGAATGCTGCTGACCGGGCTACTGTCGTACTGCAGGTGTAGCCGTGCCACCAGCTCTGGCGTGTCGTCGGCCTCGCCGTTCATGCGTGCGGTGCGGTGCCAGAGCAGCACATCGCGGCACAGCCGGCGGATGCGCACGTTGAACCCATAGCGCCAGAACGAATGGCAGTCGTCGCGTACCGGCCAGTCCTGCTCCGGCGCAAGCCCTGGCACGCGCTCGGGATCGGCGCCGCGCTCGCCATAGTCGAATTGGGTGAAGGTGAGAAAGTCCGTCTCGTCGAAGCCGTCTTGTGGAATCAGCAGCGCCTGCGAAGGCGTGGCGTTCATGGCGTAGACAGCATCGGCATAGAGGTTGACGACGTGCGGGTGTGCCTTGAGTTCCTGGTCGCTGCAGCCTTTGTCGTCTTCGGCGCGATAACGGTACACCAGATGCTCGCCACGAGCCGAAACCCGCTCTTCCAGGTACCAGCCCGCCACACGTTCAGGGGCTGCGGGATCGTGCAGACGTGCAGAGGCCGACCAGCCGAACAACGAAAGGCTGCCATCGGGCTGCCAGTGCAGCCAGAAACCAGGGTCAGCCGCAGCGCCTTTGACCACCCAGTGCTCAAGACGCTGCGAGGGCGCACCGCTGCGCAGGCACCAAGGGGTAACGCTGTAGCGCTCACCGTCAGAGGTCTCGGCGAACGGCAAGCCTGTGCGGTCATGGGGTGCACCCGCCTTGAGGACTTCCTCCCCGGACGGACCGACCATTCGGTCGTTGCCGTCGTATTTAGGGAAACCGAAGCGGGTCATGCAGAAGATCGCCGGCAAATCGCAATCCCAGCCGGCGCCAAAGGCGCTGTTGCCGCCGCCGGAGGAGTAGTGCAATGCCAGTTCCGCCGACAGCGCACGACCAGCCGGCGATGGCAGGGGCATTTGCCAACCAGCCGAACCATCCGGGCCACCCGCCGAAAGCATGCCGCCACCGACCGAGACCGTGCCGCCGCCCTTGGGGAGGGCTGGGGGGGTGTAGAAGGAGGCGTCTCCCTCTCCCGTCGCGGGAGCGGGGGCCTGATCCGAAGCAGCAGTCTGCTTTTCGTGTGAATACCCATCCAATGAGTCGGGCATGAACCCCTCCTGTGACCCGTTCCAACCTACCTATGCATGACGCGCAGCATTGATCCGCGCAGTTACTTCAGATCACCCGACCGCTCTTGATCAAACGGCGAGCTGTTTGGCAATGCATACAAAGCATCTCGTAACGAGGGTAAAGGTACGGCTCCGAACGCTCGTCATTTATCAAAAGGCCAGGAGGGCTTTTGCGAAGCGCTCTTCAAACGCACCGTTAGCTCGGCAAGCCATAGGGAATGGAAGCCGGGCACGGAAAGTCGTCTCCTTCAACTGTCAGTATCGAGACCGTCCTCGAAAGAGGGCCCAGGTTCCACACCAGACCATATTGGCCTTTCAACTCCCTGGCGATATGGAATGGAGGATCTGGTAGGAACCCTGGATATAGCTTGCTACTCGACAAGTATAATGAATACACCTTATCGTTAATTGGACTACCCTCGACGGGGACCGCGACAAGTACCATATCCGAGTCTGAGCTCGACAATCTAAGGCGTAACTCGTTAGAGCCGGTGCTGGACAGCATCATATTCGGCACGAGCGTTATCGACGTATCGAAGCCGTCGACATGAACTGTCAAGTTGAAATAACCACTGGCCTCGCGACCTCGCGTATTCCAACGCACTCCCGCCTGTGAAAGTATTACTTTTGATCCGAACGCGGGTAATGACCCCATGTCGCCCTCTTTCAGCGTCTGCGGATTAAATTCCATCCAGGCCGAGAGGCGGGCAGCAACCAACGGGCTTCCCGGCTTTGCCTTCAATGTGAATGCCAGATATTCCTCGCGGTAGAATACCGCCGGATCAGGCGGGAAGTGGGGTGTATGGGTCACCTCTGCTTCATCCGCCAATTTGCTGGATAACAGTACACATTTGGGCAGCGTCCGAACGGTCGAAATACCCGCGACATGAAAAACCAAGCCGAATGTTCCACTGAGGTCGGCCCCAGTCACCTCCCACTCCAACCCAGCGGAAGACATCACTCTTGACGCACCAAAATCGGGAGAGGCCGTTACATCCCCTTCCTTCACACTGTCTGCAGAGAGTGTCATCCATACCTCTCGCTTAAGGTCCGCCAGAGGGCTACCCGGCTTCGGCACGAGCACAACGGTCTGGCCCACCGAACGCCGAAACACCAACAGATCCTCGACAACGCGACCTTCTACCTTCACATCCACTTCATCTCTCAGGTCTTGCGACAAAGCGATGCCCGAGGTCACTTTCAGTGGTGTTGGAAACGCGCCTGTATGAAGGGTCAACCCGAAGGTGCCAGAGGCTTCGGCGGTCAACTTCCAGGCCAGGCCTGCAGTGGATATCGGTCGTCTGTCGTTGTAAGTCGGAAGCGTAATCAACTGCGCCTGGGGCAAACTTCCTTCGAGGTACTCGATCCACGCCTCGCTCAGGAAATCTCGCTCTAGCGGACTGCCCATTTTCGGCACGATACTCAACGTGTGCTCTGCTTCAGATTGGATAACCAGCGGCTCGACCAGAGGCACCCCGTCTATCAACGCGTCGAACTCATCCTCCATACGTAGCGACAGCAGCAAGCAACTGCCCGTCACCAGGGGCTTCGAAAAACCCGCCACATGAATGGCCAACCCGAACACTCCGCTTGCCTGTTTGCCCAGCATCTCCCATTGCGGCTCACCCTCCGTGAACCCCTGCTCAGCCCCATAGTGCGGATAGGCCTCCATCTGCTCTGGCGCCAGGTCATCTTCCACAAACGTCAACGTGGCCTTCAAACCGCTTTCAGCCAACGGGCTCCCGGTTTTTGGCTTGACTGCGACGTAGGACGGCACCATGCGCCGGAATATCCAGATCGATTCGTCAGTGCCACGCTCCTCGTCATAGATCAGCTCGGCTTCGTCCGCCAAAGCCCGGGACATCAGCAAACAAGTGTCGACGACCATCGGTTTGTCAAAGCCCTGCATGTGAACCTGCACCCCAAAGGTGCCACTCACCTGCGCACCGGTCAGGGTCCAGCTCAACCCGTCCTCCAACATCGCCCGCCGCTCACCGTAATTGGGCGCGGCAACGACACTGGTCGGTTTCAGGCTGCCGTCGGTGAAGGTCAGCCAGGCTTGTGTTTTCATCTTCGCCAGGGGGCTGCCGGGCTTCAGGTTGACCTTCAGCGTCTGCGCCTCCTCCCGCCAGAACAGCGCCGGGTTTGCCGGCACAGCGTCTGCAAGGGTCAGGTCGATCTCGTTTTCAAGGTCGGGCGCCAGGCGCAAGCCTTTGAGTGACAAGGGCAACGTCAGCGTCGACGTGGTGACTTCGAGCGTGAAATGATCCCGCTCTACACCAGGCATGATGGTCCAACTGACACCAGCAGCAGTCATTTCCTGCGGTTCGCTCGGGCTGAAGGTGATGTCCAGCTGTGGTGTGCCTCCTGGCCAACCCAAGGCCACCTGTTCGCCTATGAAAAAGTTGTCCGCAGACTTGGGCTTCAAGGTCAACGTATGCTCGCCGACACTGCCCAGCACCAGGTTGACCTCATCGAAATCAGTGATTGGCCTGTCGTCGAACAACACGTCGAACTGGGCCGACCACGGTGAGCGGGAGTACACAGGGATAGCTTGTAGTTGGTCGCTTTTTGCGCCAAGGCCATCAGTGCATCGGGCGCTGAGCTCGGCGGTGTAGAAGTCGACACCCTCCTTTTGCTCAGGGATGAATTCAAGTGTCGACTTGCCCTGCTCATCCGTTGGGACAGTCTTGTAGAGCACATCGTCGAGGTACCAATCCACATTGTGACCAACGATCGTTCGCGCTGATGCGACAAGGTTGCCCAGCGTTGCGGTCAGCTGGGTACTGCTACCCCACTCCAGAACCGGGACCACGCCATCCCAGGCCACCTCACTCACTTCATAGCGAAAATCCCCCAACTGCGCCTGGAGCTCATGCTTTTCGGCCCGCCAGTAACTACCCAGGCCCAGCGGTAGCGTGCCGGACATCACCTCCTTTGCCGCACTCGCACTCAAGCTCCAGGTACTGGTCCCGGCCTCCGGTTGCGGATAGCGGCTTTCCTCGTCGCTGTCGTCGATATTCAGCGACGGATTCGTAGTCAGCCCGTATGTCGTGGGTGACGTATCGGGATTCCCTGGCCACAGCACGCTCAGCTTCTGCCCCTGCCAGGCATCGCTGACGTGCAGGCTGTACGTGGCGCCATGGCACAGTTTGAACGGTGGCTGGGCTTGCGGAGCAAGCGATGGCTGATCAGGTCCCGGCGACAGCAACACGCTCCCTTCGAAGGGTGCCAGGTGCACTTCGGAAATGATGTTGCGCAGGCTGAGTTCCGTCGCCCTCGTGCCAACGGGGGTTTCGAACGCCACACGTATTGTCGATACGTCCGGGGGTATATCGATAATCCTGGGCGTCAACGTATGCCAGGTAGGTTCGGCGTCGGGCCTGGGATCTTGTTCGTCAGCCTGCTCGGCGGTCTCTGGGTTCTTGAGCGCTTGCTCATGAATCATCTGACCTTGCGAACCGCCCGAGAGTGCGTAGACCCTGAGCCAGCAACTGTCGGTGAAGTACAAGACGTTGTACTGGCAGCCCAAGGCATATCCCTGTGCAACCCACTCGGGCAAGCTGAAGTCCTGGTAGAGCCGACCCTCCTGGAAAAGTGAAAGGTACGTGCCGTCCTTTGCATCGTTTTCACGAAGCTCATAGCTGTCTTTCTCTTCGTAGCTCCACACACCTTCGAGGCCAGCGCTTTCCATTGGCCTCTGGATGAAAGGATCCTGAAGAAAGTCATGCCCTTTGGTAAGGCTTTGCGCACACGTCGAAATCGACTGGATACCCTGCACCTCATCACTGTTGCTCATGATCCTTCTCCCCCCATTGGACGACACGTGCAAAACTCCCGGCCGCGTCTTCCGGCAACAACGCCTCGACTTGTTGCTCGAACAGTGCACCGCCATACCGTGCGAGGTAGCGCACCTCCATGACGATATCGCTCAGCCCTTGGAGCAGTTCGGTTTGCCTTGCAACTCGCGGGAACTTCAGGTTCCAGTCGGAGACGGCGCCGGTGCCTTCGAACGGCAAGTAACGGTCATCGCTCTCGGGGGCCGTGACCAACCCGATGTCCTGCGTGGCTGACGACAGGCAGACCTGTTGGCTGGGTCGCAAACTTCGCATGACGTAGCGCCCATCCCCTTCACCCTGGTCCAGTTGCGGCGACAGGTACTTCACCCCTTCGATATCGGCCTTGGTCAACAACCAGCTCTGCGTCTGGGTCAGGGTGGCGCGTATGTTCTGGTAAGGCCCGAGCAAGGCAGGCAGCGACAGCGCCACACTGTGCAGGCGCCGCAGGTAATGCCCGGGGTAATCCTGGTTGAACAGCGTTTCGCTAAGGCTGAAATCCAGTTCGCCGTTCTCGGCCAGCGCCTCGAGCAGCGCCGGCCAGTCAACAAGCGCAGCCCCATTCTTGTCGAAGACCAGGCCCTCTTCGATCAGTGCACGCAGCGACACGGTCTTGCGCAGTTCCAGATGACGCTCATTGCGCAACAACGCTTCGGCCTCCAGGCGATGCAGGTCCAGCCGCAGTTCGCCTGCGGCATTGAGGCCATGCCGATCGGCCTGCCAGACCGAGGCACGCACGATGCGTTTGTCGTAGTTGCCCGTCTCGTACTGCCAGCAGGCTTCGGCACTGTTGCACAAGCCCACCGCGACATCGAACAACGTCGCATGCCAGGCGGTCACCTGCGAACGCAGCCAGCGATAGAGCGATACGTTGGTCGATTTGCTCTGGTAGAAGGCATACATCTGCTGGGCCTGGTCCAAGACCTTGCGGCTGTGATCGAGCGAGTTCCTGGCCGCCTGGGTGGCGCAGGCCTGTGCCTTGGTCTGCTCGGTGATCACATCGATGTCCTTGCGTGCCAAGGTCGCCTGCAGCTCCCAATCCTGTCGGCGACGCTTGTAGACCGACGTCTCGCGCATGATGTCACCGGAGATCTGCAACAGCCCCCCTGACATGAACGCAAGCTGAGCAACACTCATCATCGGGGAGGTCTTGTCCCCTGTGTCCTGCGCCATCCCAAAGATTCTGGGCACCATCTGTGTCGTGTAGTAGGAGCTCGTCGTGCTGGTACCTTGGGCATTTATTAACCCACCTGAGTTATGGACAACCATCGTCGCGATTTCCAGAGCAGAGATGTCCTCTTCGACCAGCTTGGTGTAGTGGGCTTGCCGAGCCTCGGCACAGAGCGCCTGCTTGAGCAATACCCCTTCCTGCTGTTGCTGCTGCTCGAGCAACTGTTCCTGGATGGCAATGGTGTATCCGGCGATCTCGGCGGCATGTTGGTATTGCAACGCTTCAAGCCCGGTGCGCTCCTCCTGCTCCATGAGGACACGCAATTGCTCGGAGAACTGGGTCAGGGTCGCCACCACCTCATGAGCCTTGGAGATCAGAGTACGGAAACGATACGGCGGCACCACCGTGCGCTGGCCCATCAGGTGCGACAAGTTGGTACCGCCCCCCATGCGTGCCATCAGCAAATCGAAGGGGTTCGCAGGTGGTGCATACAGTGGCAGCACCATGGGGCGTCCATCGAGGGTCAGGAAGTGCCGCAGGTTGTAGAAGCGCTCCGCCAGCAATTGCCAGATGTCCAGCAACTGCTGATTGACCGGCAAGCGGAAAGCCGGATGTGCCGCCACCCCAGCCCAGAAGAAGGTGGACAGCTGCTTGGGCAGGTTGGCCGGGACGATGTCCTGGCCACTAGCGGCCAATGGCATGTCGGCCGGCCCGACAGCGAGCACGTCGCGGACCGTTTTGGGTTGCCAGGTATTGATCGCCCGCGCATCCGGCACCTCTCCCATGAGGTCCGCGGCCATGCGGTACAACAGCCAGGCGTGGGCCAGGCCGTCACGGGTCTGGTAGCGATAGTGCTGGTCGGCTTCGCCGATCAGCATGTTCACGTACTGCACGAACACTGCCTTGCGATAATGGGACGGCGCGCGTAGCGCGATGACATGCGGCTCGATCAATTCGTGGTCGAGCCCTGCCGCCTCGGTGTCGTCCTGAAGCAACCAGGCGCAGTTCCAGTAGTCAGGGCCCGGGGTCGCCCTGGGCGGCTGCTTCTGGTACGGGTTGAAGATCAGCCCCAGCCAGCGCCGGGCATCGGCGAAGCGCTCCTCCTCCTGCAGACGTGATGCGATCAGGTGAGGGACATGGAAGAACAGCTCACGCAAGTAGCTGCCATAGGCATCGAACATGTGCAGCAACGGGTCCGCCGCACTGGGGTGCCAACCCTGATACACCGCGCCGGCCAGCTCCTTGCGGTATGCCGGCTCCTGCCGGTGCTGCGCATCCCAGGCGAACACGGCCTGGGGCGAGGCTTCGGCGCGATTGATCAAATCGGAAACATGTTGGGAGTTCAGCCGCACGGCCAAGGGCGCGTCGGCACCACCAATGGTATCGAAGACGAGGAAGTCGCTACCGTCGGACTGTTGGTGAATATACGGAATCGTCGTATCGGCCAGACTTGAGATGGCGCCCCAGCTCACCGTGAAGGTGGCGGTTGCTTCACCAGCGGCGGTAACTTCGAAGGTTGCCGAGCCAGTCGCAGCGACGTTCTCCAGACGGCTCCAGGTGCTGACGGCATGGCCATTGAGAACCCAGAGCCCCGACCAGCAGGTTGTCGATTTCTCGCTTTGCTTATGTACGAGTTTCACGTCCGGCAACTGGAAATTCTCGTAAACAAGAACGCTTCCGTTTTCCACCCCCTCCAGCGCCGCGTCCCCTAGTTCGTCGACAATGACCTTGAAACCCATGCCTTCACTGATGTAATCCTTGGAAATTGAACGCGAAAACTCCGGCAAATCGACCCGTGCCTCAGCCATAAAAGTGCTGGCGACAAACTCGCTAAAAAAGTCGGACCGGTTCAATACAGCCACGTCTTCTCCTTCATGCTGGAGAGTGACGGACTCAAAGTTCGGGGCCCCAAACGTAACGGCAGTGAAAGAAAGATGAGTTGTCCCTAATGAGTCATAGGCTTGTAGTTGGAAATCCACGCGAAGACCGTGGTAATTCAAACTAAATCGGTCAATCGACAAGACCGCTACCCGAGAAACCGTGCGCAACTCGCTGGAGCGCGCACGTACTCGCAATGAAGGCCCCGACAGGCCCTGCTCGAACTCAGCATCAAGTGCAATATAAGGATTGCCACTCCCCGTGATGCTTTTCACCTCAGCATCAACCGCTGCAATACGCTGCGAAAAGGGCAAGCGGCCCGCACTCCCTGTAAATCGCCGAGAAAGGGCTTCGCTGGCAAGTGCGTCGATAGCGCGCTCAGTCCTACGTTTCAAGACATCCCGTTGAAGGACGAACTTCTCCGCCCATTTTTTTTCGTCCGCGACGTCGTGAACAGTAACGAACAGTTGATCGTCATCGCCGTTCACACGCCCCGCCGCAACCGCCATCACTCTGAAACGCTCCACCTCAGGCGGTATCTGCGACGGGACATCAAGGCCAGTAACTTCGACGTCGTGCTTCCACAGTTGCTCCGGCGTAGTCCACTGGTTATCGAGTCCAAGATGAATGATATCCAGGGTCAGTGCATACGAACGCTTGTCGGTTGTTTCACCGTTCTCACCGAGGACCTTTGTCGGTGCGGTGAAGTACCACCAGACCACATGCAACCGACCACCGAACAACACCGGGCACATCTGCAACACTGTCGTGCCCGGCGGAATGCCCACCGGTTTCCATTCCGTCCACGCATCGGGCTGGATATACGTGGAGGCCTCGTCCAGACGTACCTGAACCTTGCGCCAGTAATAGGCGCAAGGCGTCGCGTTGTCCTTGCCCAGCAAGTAGTAATCAGCGTTGGCGTAGGCATACCCCGGGAACCGACCCTCATCGCGGTGCCCATCGCGATAGTCGATGTAGCCGGCCTGGACCCGGATGTTGTTCAGGAACTCATAACGTTTCAGATAGTTCAGCAGCGCCTTCTGGACACCCGCATCATCGATCCGCCCCTGCGCCAGGTCGTTCTCCAGGGTTTTGAACAGCTCCGTCTTGTCCAGGCGCAAGTCGGCACGGATATAGTTTTCCGGGTAGTCTTCCATCATCTGGTAGGCCGCCCATAACGAGTAGGTCGACATGGCCTGCTGCCAGAAAAGGGTCAACTCGGGGGCGAAATCCTTGCCGTAGCCCTGTTCGATATTGTTGAGGATCGCATTGACGTAGGTCTGGACACACGCGATTGCCTCGGCCAACGCGGACGTGGTGACCTTGGCGCTGACCTGGGTGTCGGTCATCAGGTAACGGTCAAGGTGATCGGCCGTCATCATGCCCAGGCTACCGGCTTGCAGCTTGTCCGGCAGTACGTGGTGAATGGCATAGGCACTCAGCGCGTCGCGCCATTGTTCCGCGAGTCGGTGGCTCAATTCAGTCTTCATGTGGGCCTCGCTGCAAAAGCTCGAAAGTCGATGGGGCTGCGGTCATTTCCGTACTCCCTTGATCACGACATCGGTCAGGTTCGACGGGTAAGCAGCGTCATAGGAGAATCCGAACCTCAGCCCTACATCCGTCGTCAGGGCCACGGGGCGACTGGTGATGGTCCAGGTCACGCCGTCGTTGCCCAGTTCGTTGTCGGCACCCGGCGCAGGCGAGATCACCAAGCCCAACGAAGCTGCCGAGTTGCGACCACTGACGTGAAGAGACATCTGCTGGCCGATCAGCGAATGGCCGGCAGCTAGGCGATAGGTCAAGGTGTGCGTCGTTTCCCCTTCGGAAGGCGGCGTAAAGACGATCTCCCCCTCCAAAGGTTTGCCGTCGAATTCGATCATCAACCCGAGAGGCTCGATGAAAGTCACCTGTTCGAAGGAATGGGACTGCTCCTTGCCCCAGCTCGCGGTTACCCTGCGCTGGCCAGTCGTGGTGCTTTTAAGATCGAAGCGGGCAATACCATCGCTGCCTGTCAAGCTGACAGCGGGCTCGGCCGCACGAGTGCCACCTTCACTGACGCTCCAGGTGATGGGGTAACGCGCCACGGGGATCCCATCGGTCGTGGCGATATGGATTTCGTACTCCACCGTGCTGATGCCATCGGCCAACGGCCAGCTCCCGATCTTTTTGTGCTGCCGTATCGTCGCATCGGCAAGCACGTCGAACTCGAGATCCTTGCTGTGATAGGCCTCTGCGGTTTCGCCGGCGGTACTGAGGGTCACGGTCACCTTCACCCGCCCAGCCGTACCGACCTGCAGTACGGCTCTACCCAGCCCGGCTGCATCAGAGGTTTGGTCGGCACTGACCAGTTCGCCCCCTTCACACGACCAGGACATCGCCTGACCAGCGACCGGCTCACCATCGAGCCCCAGGACTTTGGCCTGAACCGTGATCGGCTCGTCCACGACCAATGCAGATTGCAGTACGAGCGAATTGACGTAGGGCCTGTCGGCGAAGCCAACCTGCACCACTGTGACGTCATCGGGCTTGCCTGCGTACCACGCACGGATCACGCCCGAGCCTGGCTCCCGGCTTCTTAGCGCAATCCGGCTGTAGCCGGTGTGATCCGTCAGGGTTTCACCGGTGTTGTCCACAAAGTAGCCGATGGTGGTAGACCAATTGACCAGACGATCCACCCCATTATTGTCATAACGGTCTACAAGCAAGGCGGCCAGGCGATAAATGCCTTGTCCGCCTGCGAGCTCCAGAGGTGTCGTGTTACCCGGTCGCCCTTCGATTCTGAGTACTCGCACCGTCTCTTCGTCACAGTCGATCACCACCGGCGGCGCGAACGCCTTGCCATCGAGCAGGTAGCTGGCCTGCACATGGGCGCTGCCCATCGTCGTACCTGCCTGCAGTCGCACCTTGGCCACCCCCTCCTCGTCGGTGTAGCTGGAATGGGACTGCAAAATCCCGAGATCGGTGGACCAGGTGATGCGAATATCTGAAACCGGCTCGTTGTTCATATCGAGCAGTTTCAAGGCCACCGTGGTTTCCTGATCAGGCGCGCGTGCGATCAGGCGTGTTTCACTCACGGTGCAGCGCGAGGCCAGGCTCTGACGCAGCTCTGCCTCGTTGCCGCGCTGCGCGCTGTCGCTCTCAAGGCTGCTGAGCATCTCTTGTGCGGCATCGCGATAGTCCTGCGTGCCCGAATAGGCGGTCAGCCTGCTGAGTTTCATCAGTGATTCAGCACTCAGCCCCGTCGTGTCGCTCAGCAGCTTGGTGTCGACCACGATGCGCAACTGAGTCAGATCGCGAATGATGCCATCCGGCGAGACCCGGGCAGCCACGTCCAGCACCTCACGGATCCCCCAGCCCAACCAGGCCGCAATACGCTGGGCCGCCGCGTCCCTGAGCAGGCGCTGTTCATTCGCGCTCAGATCCTTCAAGTCCTCGATTGCCGAGAAATAGCCCAGCAGCTGTGCTTCCGATTGCTTGGCCAGGCGCAGGCCACGGGCGTAGCGTTCCAGATGGTAGAGCGTGTGCAAGGATAATTCGAAGGCGTCGATGCCGAACCGGGCGCGATGCGCGCGTATCAGCAGGCTGGAGAACAAGGTGGGCGTCAACTCGAAACGTGTCGCGATTTGTGCGCAGCGCTGCATCCGCTGCACCAGCCCCAGCATGGCCTTCATGGTATCGGACTGGGATTGCTGCGGGTCGAAGGCCACCGCGCTCTCCAGCAATTGGTGCACTGTCCCCTCGGCCCAGTAGACCATCGGAATCGCCATGTCGGCATTGACCCTCAGAAGCTGTGAAAGACTCTGCTGAACGACGCCCCATTGCTGCGAACGAATGCGCAGGACCACGCCGAGAATAATGCCGGTCAGGCGCTGCTTTTCAGCGCTGTCCATATCCGCCAACTGGCCATGGTCGGCGCCGGCCAACTGATCGACCGCGGTCTTGATTTCCCGCTCGGCAAATTGCTCGTACTGCTCAGGGTCGAAGTCCTGTTCAGGGTCGCCAGTGTCCGCCAGCAGGCCGTTCTCATCGACGACCTGCTCCAAGGCTTTCAACCACTCACCCGCGGGCAGGGCCACAACACCGGCATCCAGCAAGGCCTGCTCGAAGGCCTGGAAAGGTAGCAACTGAGTCTTGAGTTCGCCGAACAGTGCAGAGATTTCCTGGGGCACCACATCGGGCGTCTCGACCGGCAGCAACTGCTGCACGAGCCAGCTGATCGGCAGGTCCTGCTCCTGACACCAGAGCACGCAATGGCTGATGGCATGGATGACGCTAAGGGTGTCGGTCTGGGCAAAACTGCGGTACATGGCATTCTGCGGTGCTCCCCCCAGTTGCAAGGCATAAAGCCCCTCGGGGCTCAGGGTTTCCAACAGGGCCAGCAGCTCGATGGTGGTGACCGAAAGCAGACGGGCCAGCATCGTCACGCGGTAGAAGGCACTGACCACGCGCACAGAGCGCTGCAATTTGTCGCCCCCTTGCCCCTGCATCACCAGACGCGACAGGTAACGGAACGTCTGCACGTTGATGCCCAGCCCGCGGCATAACTGGTCGACGGTACGTTTGCTCGCGACATCGTCTCCCGAGAGGCTGAAGTCGCTGCCGTCGAGCACCAGAGGCGAAGTAGGGTCGCGGTTGAATACCCGGTCGAAATGGCTCGCAGTCGCGCCAATGCCGTGAACGGCCATATCCGAGAGCAGAACGGAAAAATCTTCAGCGCTGCAGGCAAAGCGCTCTCGCAAGAACTGGAATACACCCAAGGCCCGATGGGTATTGACCGTCATCCATAGCGGCGAGTCATCGGACGTGATGCGCCTGACTTCGGCGACAGCGCGCTTTTCCGCATCGATTGCCGCACACACCACCTGGTCGGCCTGGGCATAGGTCAGCTTCAACGCGGTGGCCACGCGCACCAGGCGTTGGATGCGGTCAAAACGCATGTCGGACAGGTTTTCGAAGGTGTGCCGCTGTGGATCCTGCGCATCGCTGACAACCCCAACCGGCGCGGCCCCGCCGCTGTTGATGAAGCGCGCGACGAACAGGGCCGGCGATACCTCCTCGGCCAGCACATTGCGGGTCACGTTGTCGGAACGCGTGGGCGCATAGGCCGCCAGGCCGAACAACGACTCCATCTCGTCCTGATTGATCTGCAGCACCTGACAGAAGCTCACCACCTTATGCAGGTGCATGGCATTCGGCACTCCGAAGTTGTCCTCGTAGAACGCCTTGTACCGCTCTCCGGGCTCATCGGCCTGTGTCTTCGGCCCAGGACTCTGCGCATTGCCGCCCTGCGACGCCGCGGTGCCGAAGTAGGGAACCTCGATCAGCAGGGCACGCAGCACCGGGCCAAGCGTAGCTTCCTGCTGCAGCGCGGCATCGGACCAGGGTGAATGCGCGCCGGCCTGGATGAAGTAAGGACTGTCGATATCCGACAGGCGTGCCACATCGCCCATCAGCAGCGAGTTATGCGACAGCACCGTGTGGATCTGCTCCCAATACGCTTCATAGGGGAACTGTTTGATGGGATAGCGAACCTTGAGCAGCTTATCTTCAGTCGCTGTGCGGTCACTGTCCGCTTGCTGGCGATGCTCTTCGATCAGCTGTTCCAGGACATGGATGATCACCTCGACCTGCGGCAGTTCACGGTTCATGAACGCCTCATCGATCAGGCGCTCGAACAGATCAGGGCGCCGAGTTTTCAGCGTCAGGATCATATCGGCATCGCCCTGGGCCTCGACGTGCTCCTGAACGAACGTCAGTAGATCGATGAGGTAGGCCACTGGGGAGGTGGTGGCATCCACGGCTTGCGGATGTGCGTTGTTGCCCCAACTGGGCAAGAACTGATTTTCGAAGGTGGGGCCTCTGGACAAGTCCAGAGGGCCCCTGAGCTCATCGGAGGGGCGGCGCGCCGAGGCACTCAGGCGCTTCTCCCGGAAAGCACGCATCATCGCCGCTGCTGCCACACTCAGACGCCCCTTGAGTCGCCGGGCTTCGTCGCTGTGCAAGCCCGGATAATGCGCCATCAGCGCATCGGTCGTCTTGCACTGCAGGTCGATGATCGAGTCTTGTTCCAGGGTCGCTGGGGCGATTTTGACTTTGATTCCCGGCTCGGTGTCCAGCAGTCTCTCGAGCAGACCAACGTGTTTGCGGCTCTGGCGTTTAGCCATGGCGTCCCCCTGGCGATCCTTGGCGTGAGCGAACGAAGCAGGCCTGCGTATACGGTGGCCCTTTCGTGGATGTCACTGGATGCTAGATACAAATACGCCCGCACGAAACTGACAGAAATAACAGGTAGCCAGCCGGGAAAAGAACCGCCGATGCAGCAAACCCTCGGCTAGCAATGTTTCGGCATAACCCAACCCAGGCAAAGAACCCACATTGCTAAACGAACAATAATCACGTTTTCATTCAGCACGTTATCTGTCACAACACAATTTTCTCATCCAGCCAACATTTTCTTGACGCAATGCGCCCGCTCTCCTTAGCTGAACATAACGCCCATTGCGAAAACTTCGCGCCGAGCTCTCTGGCCCGCGTCTTTACGCGCGCCAGCAGACTTCCGCGTGCTGGTTTGTGTCGCCCCCTGTTTCGTGTCGTACAGCTCGTGACAACAGGCCAGGCCTTGGCTGTTACCCACAAGAAACAGGAGATCCGCCATGAAACGAGCATCGAACCCTTTGCGCTTCGACCGGCTGTTCTGCGCGGTTTCCACGTCGCTGCTTCTGGCAACCCCGGTGGAAACCTTTGCGCTTGGTCTTGACGAAGACACCCCTTTTGCCAACCTCATGCAGCCACCGGCGATACCGCTGCTGTCGCTCAATCCGATGAACGCCAGTGGTCTGGGGATGGGCACGCTGCAGGCGTTCTCCGAGCGCATGAGCGCGCGCCACGGGAACGTGCCGATGGATCTGGTCGCCAGCCAATGGGCGCAATTCTTCCCCGGCGTTGCGCAACCGGCCTCCGCGCCACCGGCCCGACTGGAGGCGCCCAGCCAGCAATTGATGATCGGCCCGGACCTGTTCGTACGCGAGACCGCCAGCGGTAACGTGCACCGCGCCGGGGTGTTCGTCGGCCACAACACTCTGCAGAGCAGCTTCAACGGCATGCGTCCGCTGCTCGGTGACAAGCAGCGCAACGCGGTCAACCTCAGCGGCGAGAGCCTGGGCGTTTACTGGAGCATGACCCACGACCAGGGCTGGCATGTGGATGCGGTGGCCATGGGCACGCGCATCGACGTCAACGGCCGCAGCCAGAGCGGCCAGCGCCTGGACGACAGCGGCCATGCGATGACCTTCTCGGTCGAGGGTGGTTTCCCCGTCGGCCTGGGCAACCACTGGGTGATCGAGCCGCAGGCGCAGTTGATCAACCAGCAGTTCTTCCCCGGTAACCAGGCACAGGCCGAGACCCTGCAGGCATTCGACAGCCAGCCGAGCTGGAGTGGCCGGGTGGGCGCGAAACTGTCGGGGCGCTACGAAGTGCGCGGCATGCCGATCGAACCCTACGTGCGGACCAACGTCTGGTACGACTTCAACGACAGCGATGCGGTGAAACTGGATCAGGTCGACAAGATCTCCAGCTCGCGCAGTGCAGCGACCGTGGAACTGGGCCTGGGTTTGGTGGCGCGGGTCACGCCGACGGTGGCGCTGTTCGTCAGTGCCGACTACAGCAGTGATGTGGATGACAATGACCTGAACGGATTGATTGGCAGTCTGGGGGTGCGGATGCGCTGGTGATCAACGAGTACGGCGCATCCTCCTCCAGGAGGATGCGCCGCGACATCAGGCGGGCTTCATGACCAGAACCCCTAAAGGCGGCAGATTCAAAGCCAGCGACAGCGGCTGCCCATGGCTTGCCACCGCCTCGCCGGCCACCGCCCCAAGATTGCCGACATTGCTCCCGGCATACAGCTCTGCGTCGCTGTTGAGCAACTCGACCCAGCGCTCGCCGAACGGCACACCGATGCGATAGCCCTCACGCGGCACCGGGGTGAAGTTGGCCACCACCAGCAGCGGCTCGCCGGCACTGCTCCAGCGCAGCCAGGCATATACGCTGTTGGCAGCGTCGTCGCCGATCAGCCACTGGAAGCCCTGGGGCTGGCAATCCTGCTCGTGCAGGGCCGGCAGTTCGCGGTAGAGCCGGTTCAGATCGCCCACCAGCTTCTGCACGCCCTGGTGCTCGGAATACTGCAACAGGTACCAATCCATTTGCTGGTCGTGGTTCCACTCGCGCCACTGGCCGAACTCGCAGCCCATGAACAGCAGCTTCTTGCCCGGGTGCATCCACATGAACGTCAGGTAGGCGCGCAGGTTGGCGAATTTCTGCCAGCGATCGCCGGGCATCTTGTCGATCAGCGAGTGCTTGCCGTGTACCACTTCATCGTGGGAGATGGGCAGGATGAAATGCTCGGAGTAGGCGTAGATCAGGCCGAAGCTCATCTCGTTGTGGTGATGGGCGCGGTGCACGGGATCGTTCTGGATGTAGTGCAAGGTGTCGTGCATCCAGCCCATGTTCCACTTGTAGGCGAAGCCCAGGCCGCCCTGCTGCGTGGGTTGGCTGACACCCGGCCAGGCAGTGGACTCTTCGGCGATGATCAGCGCACCGGGCGCCTCGTGCAGCGCGATGTCGTTGAGCTGACGAATGAAGTCGATCGCCTCGAGGTTCTCACGGCCGCCATGGCGATTGGGCACCCACTCGCCAGCCTTGCGCGAATAGTCGCGGTACAGCATCGAGGCCACGGCATCGACGCGCAGGCCGTCGATGTGGAAGTGCTTGAGCCAGTGCAACGCCGAGGCGAGCATGAAGCCTCGCACCTCGTTGCGCCCGAGGTTGTAGATCAGCGTGTTCCAGTCCTGGTGAAACCCTTCCAGCGGGTTGTCGTACTCGTAAAGTGCGGTGCCGTCGAAGCGCGCCAGGCCATGTTCGTCGGTGGGAAAATGCGCTGGCACCCAGTCGAGGATCACGCCAATGCCGCCCTGGTGGCAGGCATCGATGAAAGCAGCAAAATCTTCCGCACTGCCGTAGCGGGAGGTGGGTGCGAACAGCGACAGCGGCTGGTAGCCCCAGGAGCCACCGAAGGGATGCTCCATGATCGGCAGCAGCTCGATATGGGTGAAACCCAGTTCTTGCACATAGGGCACCAGACGCTCGGCCAGTTCGCGCCAGTTGTAGAAGCGCGCGACCTCACCGGCTTCGTCCAGCTCGCAGCGCCAGGAGCCCGCGTGCAGTTCGTAGATGGACAACGGTGCGCTATAGGCATGGCGTTGGGCACGTTGCTCCATCCACTGCTGGTCGCGCCAGTCGTGGCTGAGCGCACCTGCGACCTTCGAGGCCGTGCTGGGCGGCAGTTCGGTGGCGCGTGCCAGCGGGTCGGCCTTCAGCGGCAGTACGCCGTGCGCCCCCAGCACTTCGAACTTGTAGGTTTCGCCCAAGGCCAGGCGCGGGATGAACAGCTCCCACACCCCGGCATCGTGACGCAGGCGCATGGGGTGACGACGGCCGTCCCAGTTGTTGAAGTCGCCCACTACCGAGACGCGCCGGGCGTTGGGCGCCCAGACCGAGAAGCACACGCCATCGATGCCGTCGACCTGGATCGGCTGGGCACCGAAGCGCCCGGACAGGTCACGATGATTGCCCTCGGCGAACAGGTACAGGTCCATGTCGCCAAGCTGCGGGCCGAAGCTGTAGGGATCCTCGGTGATCTGCTCGCCTCCGGCCCAGCCGATCTGCAGCAGGTAGGGCTGGCGCTCGTCCAGGTACGCGCTGAACAGGCCCGGCAGGCTGCCCTGCTCCATCTCGGCGAGGATGCGCCCGTCGTGACGCGCCAACACCCGGGCGTTCAAGGCGCCTGGCAGGAAGGCGCGGATGACTTCGTCGCCCGCCTCGTCGACGTGCGGGCCGAGCACCGCGAACGGATCTGCGTGCGCGGCGCTCGCCAGGGCGTCGAGATCGCGTTGGCGAAGGCCGCCGTTGCTACGCGTTGATGCATTCATCTCACTGCCCCTTTCCATATTCCATATATTTTTCAAAGTAACGCAGTGCCTGGCACGGGCTGCGCCCATGATCGCGGGACGAGCCCGCTCCCACAGGATTGTCAGCGCCCTCCCAACTGCACCACAGAACCTGTGGGAGCGGGCTCGTCCCGCGATCACCGGCGCAGCCGGTGCCAGGCAACACTGCCTTCCCTACAGGGTTCATGCTTCGCCCCAAGTACTGATCAACCCATGCAGACCATGCAAAGGCACGGCCAGCCAGCTGGGTCGGTTGTCGGCTTCATAAGTGATTTCGTAGGCCGCCTTCTCCAGGCAGAACAGCTCCAGCGCCGCACGCTCGCCCTCGGCGTGCTGCCAGCCATGGGCAATGGCGGCGGTGGCCAGGCCGTAGGCTTCGACGAAGGCATGACGCGACTGATGCAGGTACTGCCGGGCAACCCGTTGACGAGCCTGGCGCGCAGCATCGGAGAGGTCTACCGCCGAGGCGCTGCGCAAGATCATCGCTGCAGCATAGTCGAACGAGCGCAGCACGCCGCTGACATCCTTGTACGGGCTGTGCTTGGCCCGGCGCTCGTCCAACGGCCGTGCTGGCTCGCCTTCGAAATCGATCAGGTAGGCATCGCCTTGCACCACCAGTACCTGACCCAGATGCAGGTCGCCATGCACGCGCATCAGCAGGCCGCCCTGGGCCTGGCGTGCGAGCATCTCGATGTGCTGGGCAAGGCCTTCGCGTTGCTGTTGCAGGTCATCGACCAACGCCTGGCTTTCGCTGTCCAGTTGCTCACGATGCTGGGCCAGCAGCTCGAGGGCGCGGCTGAGCTCGGCATTGATCTGCCGGCCCCAGCGCTCACTGTCCTGGGTGTCGCTGGGGCGCGGTGCAAAGGCTTGGTCGGCGGTGGGCGCGGCCAGCAAAAGGTGCATTTCACCGAGTCGCTGCCCCAACAAGGTGGCGAAACCCGAAAGCTCCGACAAGGCATCGGTGTGCGCCTCGGCACTGCCCTGCGTGGGCTCCATCTCGTCGCGGATCGCTCGCTCCAGGGTGTTCTGGGTCCATGACCAGGCATCGCCCTGGTTACTCAAGTAACCCTGGGCAATCATCAGCAGGTGGGATTGCGCCTGCTCATCCACCCGACTGACCCAGGCCAGCAGCGGCGAGATATTGGCAAAGCCGGCCGCCGTGAGGTACGCGCTCATTTCCAGTTCCGGGTGAATGCCGGGATTGACCCGTCGGATCAGTTTGAGCACCACGCGCTCACCGATCACCACCGAACTGTTGGACTGCTCGGCACTGAGGTAGCGCACCTCACTGTCCTCACCCAGCGCCAGGCCAGCAAGCTGCTCGGTACACTCGAAGCGCAGCTCGCCGGCACTCGAGGGCAGGCGGGTGTCATCCTGGCAGGCGCGTAACACGGCCCGCACGAACGACTCCTGCACGAAGGCATCGGTGATCAGCCCGACCTGTCGACCTCGGCGCACCCGCGACAACGCCAGCTGCTGGGGCAAGGCGCTGTGGATCTGCTCTTCAGGCAGCAGCCCGAACGGCAGTTGGTAATGGCTGGTCACACCGTCACTGAGCACCTCCAACTCGCTGAGCAACACCGGGGTGGCCGGCGTGCCGAAACGCACGCCATAGCGGATGCGCACCGCGTCGATCGGCCCTTCCTTGCCGGCGAACCAGCGGCGCTTGGGCAGGTACTGCGGCAGGATCGACGCCTGCAAGGTGTCTGCCGACGGCGCTTCGAGCAACTCCTCCAGACGCTTGCGCAGCACCAACGTGGTCAGCTCCGGCAAGCCTTCGGCAGGCTGGATGTGCCAGCTGGGCATGCGGTCGTGGGAGGCCAGCAGGAACCAGTAGAAGGCATACGGTGGCAGGGTCAGCAGGAACGGCAACTGGCCGATGGGCGGGAATGCGCTGCCTCCGAGCATTTCCACCGGCACCCGCTCGGCATATTGCGAGAGGTCCAGTTCGGCGGCCTGCGCCGCGCGCGAGACGTTGGCCACGCACAGGATGGTCTCGCTGTTGCCGTCGGCATCGGTGTACTCGCGCACGTAGGCGAGGATGCGCCGGTTGCTCGGGGTCAGCATCTTCAAGGTGCCGCGACCGAAGGCCTTCTGCTGCTTGCGCACCGCGAGCAGGCGCCGGTTCCAGTTGAGTAGCGAATGCGGGTCGTGGCTCTGGGCTTCGACGTTGACGGTCTGGTAGCCATACAACGGGTCCATGATCGGCGGCAGCACCAGGCGTTGCGGGTCGGCCTTGGAGAAGCCACCGTTGCGGTCTGGCGACCATTGCATGGGTGTGCGCACCCCATCACGGTCACCGAGATAGATGTTGTCGCCCATGCCCAGCTCGTCGCCGTAGTACAGCGTCGGAGTGCCGGGCATCGACAGCAGGAGGCTGGTCAGCAGTTCGATGCGCCTGCGGTCGCGTTGCAACAGTGGCGCCAGGCGCCGGCGGATACCGAGGTTGATGCGTGCGCGGCGGTCCTCGGCGTAGTAGTTCCACAGATAGTCGCGCTCGCGGTCGGTGACCATCTCCAGGGTGAGCTCATCGTGGTTGCGCAGGAAGATCGCCCACTGGCAGTTGGCGGGAATCTCCGGGGTCTGGCGCAGGATGTCGGTGATCGGAAAGCGGTCCTCCATGGCCAGGGCCATGTACATGCGCGGCATCAACGGGAAGTGGAAGGCCATGTGGCATTCGTCGCCATCGCCTTCGCCGAAGTACGGGCGGGTGTCTTCCGGCCACTGATTGGCCTCGGCCAGGAGCATGCGATCAGGGTAGTTGGCGTCGATCTCGGCGCGGATCGCCTTGAGCACGTCATGGGTCTCGGGCAGGTTCTCGTTATTGGTGCCGTCGCGTTCGATCAGGTACGGAATCGCGTCCAGACGCAGGCCATCGACACCCATGTCGAGCCAGAAGCGCATGACCCCGATCACCGCCTTCATCACCTGCGGGTTGTCGAAGTTCAGGTCCGGCTGGTGCGAGTAGAAGCGATGCCAGAAGTACTGGCCGGCGACCGGGTCCCAGGTCCAGTTGGACTTCTCGGTGTCGAGGAAGATGATCCGCGTGCCGTCGTACTTCTGGTCGTCGTCCGACCACACGTAGAAGTCCCGGGCCTTGCTGCCGCGCTTGGCGTGGCGGGCACGCTGGAACCAGGGGTGCTGGTCGGAGGTGTGGTTGATGACCAGCTCCGTGATCACCCGCAGTCCGCGCTTGTGCGCCTCGGCGATGAAGCGCCGGGCGTCGGCCATGCTGCCATAGTCAGGGTGCACGGCCTTGTACTCGCCGATGTCATAGCCGTCGTCACGACGCGGCGAGGGGTAGAACGGCAGCAGCCAGAGGGTGTTCACACCCAGCTCGGCGATGTAGTCGAGCTTGCTGATCAGGCCGGCGAAATCACCGATACCGTCATTGTTGGCATCGAAGAACGACTTGATGTGCAACTGGTAGATCACCGCATCCTTGTACCACAGCGGGTCGTCGATGAAGGCTGCCGGGCGGGAACGCTTGGCCATGTGCGACTCCTTTCAATTCTGGGTTCGGCACGCCCTGTGCAGGAGCGGCCTTGTGAGTGGCGGCGGGCTTGTCGGGTCACGCCCGCAAAAGCCCACCCCGGCAAAGGGATCAGCCGAGCTTGCTGATCCGCCAGATGCCGAACGGCTGGTGCCAAGGTTCGATGCGCATCCACTGGGTCTTGCCATGCCAGGTCCAGCGGTGCCCGGTCATCAGGTCTTCACCTTGCGTATCGGCGCTGTCATCGAGCCCCAGCTCCCACAGCGGCAGTTCGAAATGCGCTTCCTGGGCGTTGTACGGATCGAGGCTGATGGCGATCAGGATGAAGTTGTCACGCTCGGGCGTGCGCTTGGCGAAATACAGGATCTGGTCGTTCCAGCAGTTGAAGAAGGCCACGCCCAGGTGCGTCTGCAAGGCGCGGTTCTGTCGGCGGATGCGGTTGAGCTGGGCGATCTCGGCGACGATATTGCCGGGCGCGGTGAAGTCGCGCGGGCGGATCTCGTACTTCTCCGAATCCAGGTACTCCTCCTTGCCCGGCAACGGCGTGCCCTCGCACAGCTCGAACCCTGAGTACATGCCCCACAGGCCCGAGCCCATGGTCGCCAGCGCCGCACGAATGAGAAAACCGGCGCGGCCGCTGGTCTGCAGGAAAAAGGGGTTGATGTCGGGGGTGTTGACGAAAAAGTTCGGCCGGTAGCACAGGCTCCACGGCGGCTGGTTGAGCTGTTCGAAGTACTCGCGCAACTCCTGCTTGGTATTGCGCCAGGTGAAATAGGTGTAGCTCTGCGCGTACCCGACCTTGCCCAGGCGCGCCATCATCGCCGGCCGGGTAAAGGCCTCGGCCAGGAAGATCACATCAGGGTACTGGCTGCGCACATTGGCGATCAGCCATTGCCAGAAAGGCAGCGGCTTGGTGTGCGGGTTGTCGACACGGAAGGTGCGTACGCCCTCCTCGACCCAACCGACCACCACATCGCGCAGTGCCAGCCACAACGAGGGGACGGCCTCGGGCGCATAGAAATCGACGTTGACGATGTCCTGGTATTTTTTCGGCGGGTTCTCGGCGTAGCGAATGGTGCCGTCCGGGCGCCAGCTGAACCAGCCCGGGTGTTCGGTAAGCCAGGGGTGGTCCTGGGAACACTGGATGGCGAAGTCGAGGGCGATTTCCAAGCCGTGCTCGGCGGCGGCGGCGACCAGCCGACGGAAGTCTTCGCGGGTGCCCAGTTGCGGGTGGATGGCGTCGTGGCCACCGTCTGGGCTGCCGATGGCGTAGGGGCTGCCCGGATCGTCGGGGCCCGCCTGCAAGGCATTGTTGCGCCCCTTGCGGTGCTGCTTGCCGATGGGATGGATGGGCGGGAAGTACAACACGTCGAAGCCCATGTCGCGGATCATCGGCAGGCGCTGGTGCACATCGTCGAACGTGCCGTGGCGCGCCGGATCGTCGGTGACAGAGCGTGGGAACAGTTCGTACCAGCTGGCGAACAGGGCGCGCTCGCGGTCCACGTCCAGCGGCAGCTCGGGACTGCGGGTCAGGTAACTGCGGTGCTCGGCCTGGCTCATCAGGCTGGCGCTTTCGGGGCTCAGCAGCAACGCCACCTGATCGTCCGGTGCCAGCGTCGGCAAGCGCTGTTGCAACTGCACGAGCTGCTCGCGCAACGGCCCTTCGCTGCGCTCGATGCCCTTACCCAGCAGCAGCCTGCCCTCCTCCAGCTCCAGCTTGACCTCCACCCCGGCGTGATACTTCTTCTCGAGGTCGTGACAGTACGTGGCGTAGGGATCGATCCAGGCTTCGATGCCGAACAGGTGCAAGCCGAGCTCCACTGGGGTGAACTCGGCAACCCACAGGTCGTTGCCTGCCGAAGTCATCGGCACGCCATGCCAGTGCCGGCTATGGGCCTGGCGCCAGTGCAAGACCACCGACAGGCGGTCATGGCCGTCGCTGTAGACCTTGCTGGTGACCTGCACCGCCTGCCCGCTTACCGCCTTGACCGCGAAGGTGCCGCCGTCGAGCACCGGCGTGGTGTCCTCGATCACGATGCGTGGCGCCAGCAAGGCCTGGGACAGGCTGATGGCCTGGTCGGGATGATCGTTGGCCTTGGGCACTTGCTCGAAAGGCGCTTTTGCGACGGGCTCATTACCGGACATCGAACCTTGCTCCCCTAAGCTGGTGGCGGTAAGGGTTCAGAGCCGTGGGTGCGCGGCGGGTTCAAAAAAATTGAGCGAATGGCTGGCACGGCAGGTCAAAGCCTGCAGAACCTCTTCATCCACCGCGCGAGGTCAGGCCATGAACATTCCCATTCCACCGGAGACGCCCGATCCGAACATCGACGACCCGGCGCTGCCGCCGCCAGTGCCCGAGGAAGATCCGGACGAACGGCCGATCAAGCCGACCGTGCCGCCGACGGTGGGTGATCCGCCGAGCCAGGAGCCGCCGGTGAAGGCCTGAGCATAGACCAGGCCGGGTCACACAGGGGCCCAATGACTCCGCCATATCGCTGGCCTGCCCGGCAGGCGGGCACTGCTTTATTCGACCAACAGCCGGGGCCGTTCAGTGCCCCTTGGCGGTGCAAGCCGCTGTCACAACACAGTTCAGGCAAACCACGGCGGGGCCACTTTGAGCGCATGCCTGGCCCTGCATGAGCCTGCGAAAACTCGACCTACCTAGTATTTCTGTCAGGTGTGCCCTGCGGCGTGCGCGTGTAGTTTGCCGCAGTGGGCCTGGCGCAGATTTACAGCCGCGTCAGCGCAACAGCATCTGCCGAGGACTGTCCGCGATGAATGACGCCACCAACCCTGCCAACCGCCCAGACGCCGCCAACTACATGAAGCTGTTCCCGGAAGACCGCACACGCTGCGCGCCCGGGGCGTTGATGAGCAACGACAGCAGGCTGGCCTACCTGGTGCACCTCAAGGAACTGATTCAAGCGTTCGAAGTACGCGCGGATGTCAACGCACCGATCACCCTGCTGACACGGCGCCCTGACCTGCTGACGTTGAAGCTCGACGACAGAAACGCCCGGCGTACCCTGCCCAAGATCAGGATTACGCTTGAACTGCTGGAAAACCGTGCTCAGCAAGCCCTGGCAAAGAATCAGACGCTACAAGCAGCGGTTGCGCAAGGCTCCGGCCAAGCCAGTGTGCCCTTCCATCGTGCCTGGGAGTCGGTCAAAGCGGCGCTGGCGGCCAAACAGGTACAGCTGTGGGACCTGCTGAGTGCAACCAGCCTCTGTTATCCACTGTTCACATTCGCCCATCTGCCCTCGGCCGCCCAGCGGACTGCCACCACACTGGCCAGCGGTTTCTCGCCGCAACTGCGGACCCTGTTGCTCGACGCTACGCCCAGCGAGCTGATGCTCAGTGCAACCGCGTACGATACGACGCGAAAGCTGGCCAAGGCGCTGGCACTGAGCCGTCGTGAACTGCGCCAGTTGCTGGCTGTAGAGGCTGTCGGCAAGGGCGGTACGGCGGTGACCCGCAGCCCCCACGTGCCCACAGCCGCCAAGCCATCCAGCCAGGTATATGGCGCCGTGTTCATCAATAACGGTGCAACGCCGTTGTATCTGCTCGAATCGGCGCCCGCGCAGCCTGCGACAAAAAAAATCGTGCGCATCGAAGGCCTCACCGATGCCCACCTGGACCGCCTCCAACGCATACTGCGCCTGCAGCGGGCCCTGGGCCTGAGCGCGGCCCAGACTGACACGCTGGTCATGGCTGCGCTGCGTGCCGAAGGCCAGACCGGCAACTATCGATTGACGGACAAGACCCTGCGCGCGCTCGGACTGTTCCGTCATCTGCAACAAAAATACAACGTCAGTGCCGAGCAGTATGCTGCGTTGATCGACACACTCTCACCCCACGCCACCGGGCGGCAGGCATCGTTCTACGACCAGCTGTTCGCCGCCGGGCATGATGAAGACGGTCAACCTGCACAACCCTCCCTGAAGCTGGACGACAAGGCGTTCGATCCTGCGTCCACCACAGGCGCCGACGGCCTGACCGTCAAGCAGCTGGCCCTTGGCCTGAAGGTGGATGACACCTTGCTGCGGGGCATTCTGGGTAGGGTGGTCGAAGCACAGAAACTGCAAAAACCGACACGCTCGCTGGCCGTGGTCTCGGCCTGCTACCGGATCGTTGCCCTGGCCCGGGTGTTCGGCACTTCGACCCTGCAGGGCCTGTCCCTGATCGACGTACTGATGAATCAGGACCCTGTCTACTGCCAACAATTGGCAGGCCGGCCAAGCCTTGCGGGCGAGACCGGCAAAGCCGACATCGTCGATGTGATCGCCGGCATGCTGCAGGCTGTGGAGTGGCTGCAGCAACAGGGCATGGACGCCTTGCAACTGGCCTCCCTGCTCAATCCCCGCACGCCTAGCTTCAACACGACGTGGAAAAATGCGTTCAACCTTCAAGCCAGCCAAAACGCCGATGCGCTTCACCTGGCACTGAAAACGGCACTGGAGCTCGAATCACCAAACCTTGTTGCACCCCTGCTGCGCTGGGCCGGGGTCGACGCCGACCTGTTGAGTGCCCGCATAGCGGCCATCGCTCAGCAGTGTACTGAACAGTCAACGACGCCAGAGAAGTGCTTTACCGAAAGTGACTTCACCCAGTGGTCAACCCTGCAACGCCACAGCGACGTGACAAAACTGTTCAAACTCAGCGCACACCTGCTGGATCAGCTGACGCGTACCCCAGACAGGTTCGACCTCAAGGACCAGCAATCGGACAAGTGCCGCCCACTGGACCTCAGCACCGTCTATCAACTTGGCCGTTACAAGGCAGTGCTGGCCAGGCTGGCCTTGGGCATGGGCGAACAGAACCTGCTGGATTATCTGGTCAGGTTCGAGACCGACAAAGATGAGTCCTCTGCAAATAGCAAGGCAAAGGAACCAAAAGAACATTGGGCCGCACTGGAACAGCTGCTGGGGTGCACCAGCGGCTCTTTATGTGCTTTAGCCGATATTGAGCCACCCGAGACTTTGGCGGGTATCGATCGCCTGCTTCGCACACAGGAGCTGGCAGACAAGCACGGTCTGGCGGTGGACACCTTGCTGCAACTGGGCAAACTGCCCAAGGCCGAAAGCTACGCGCCCTTCCAGCAGGCCGCCGTGGCCCTGCGCAAAGGCTGCAGCAACGAGCAGCGCCAGGTGGCCGATGACCAGCAAAACGTTGCCTGGCGTGATGCCCTGATGCAGTGGATGATCGCCAACTGGGCGCCGACCGACGATGCACACAGTTGGATCACCAGTACGCAGCACCTGGCCGACTACCTGCTGATCGACCTGCAAGTGTCCCACGAGCCCCTGACCACACGCACGCTTTCGGCCACCGCCAGCCTGCAACGCTACCTGCACCAGATCCACTCACACCTGGAAAACGGCTACCGCAGTACCGAGATCAGCAACGCCGAGCGCGAAGAGTGGGAAAACTTCAGCAGCAGTTACGAACGCTGGAGGCTGCGCCAGGATGCGTACAACGAGCCCCAGAACTTCATCGACCCCACCCGCCGCCAGCGCAAGACCCGCGCCTTCAAGGACCTGGAGACCCAGCTGGCGCAGGGCAAATGCCAGCCCGATGACATCCATGTGGCTATGCTTGGCTACCTTAGTACCTTCGAAACCCTGAGCAATATCCAACCAATCTCGGTCTATGCCGACGGCACCTCGCCGCTGACCGACACCTACCATTTCATCGGCAAGACCAACGTCGAGCCAACCGAGTTCTACTGGCGCACCCTGGACATGTCGCAGCGTGATCAGGAGGGCGTGCCGAGCATGTTGGCGTGGGGCGAGTGGGAGAAGATCACCCTGACGGTCAGCGCAACGATGGCCTTGACCTCACTGCCGGCAAAAGATCACGACACGCGTACCCATATCGAGCTGATCCGCCCGGTGATCGTTGCCGGTCGTCGTTATGTGGTGTGGGTAGAACGCGATACCACCGGCATTCCCATGGGGCCGGACAGCAAGCCCAGCGAGTACTTTGCGTTGCGGGTGTTCTTCGCCTTTCAGCAGACCGATGGCAACTGGAGCCCACCCAATGAGTTCATGACACTGGATGGGCATGACGAGAAGGGCGAGTTCGAGAGCAGTGAAGTACTGCAGCCGAACTCAGAACGGACCGCTGCAGGCTCCAACGTCTATTTGAAGACCCGGAAGTTCATGCCAGGGTTGATGGTCATGGTCAACATCCACGGGGATCGGTTGCATGACCCCTGGTTGACCACCGTGGTGTTCGATAGCTCACTGCCAGCGGAGGAAGGAAAAAAGCCGAAACGCAACGTTGATTATTTCATCAGCACCAAGGACTTGTTATTGCTCGAGGACAAAGCGCTCGATCTCGGTAACGTGACGGACCGCCCCATCGAGACAAACATGGTGGAGCGGTGGTTGAGCTTCTTCCGAGACCCGCGGACCGTACAACATCCCTATGTGGGTGCAGTTACTCGACTGAAGGAAGTCGCTGAAGATTCTAAGGCGTTCAACTGGAGCGATCTGGCCTCTACCGACCAAGTAAAAGACCGTTACGAAATCGCTACTCTCGGGCAGGCATTAATTAAAGAAACATTATCTTACGCTTCGAATCGAATTTCAGTCGATGTTACGCTAGATAGTCTATGGACCTTGAAAAAAGATTGCGTAAGCATCACCTTTGATCAAGACTTTGGATACTATATAAGAACAGTATCAATAAACATATATTCACTACCTTTCGCTTCGCACCACAAAGAAAAAATCTTAAGCAGCTCCAACCTTATCGCCCTAGCCAACTCACCCTTACTCGACGAGCAAGAACAAGAACACATATCCTCCCTGCTCAATAAGCTCGATACGTTAGCAGAAAAAATCAAAAATTTGGAGGCGCAAGCCGATAAAAAACATGACGAAGAAATAGTGAAGCTACAAAACGAAAAAGAGAAAAACACAAAATACCTAATCCAGCACCTCGATGAAAACTATAAACTTTTCACCCTCACAAGCAAAATAACAGAGCCCCTAGATGGCTTCAGTTTTTCACAACACAACTCAATAACCTTCAATGCATCCTTTACTAATAGCGATGGCGACGAAACCATAACTAAGCTACATTCAAACGTCAGCCCTTTGCTCGCGCCAAAACAAATATCCCTTTCAATCTTGAACACTGAAGCCCGCATAACCCTATACCGTAGCTCGTCCTTTGAAGAAGTGACCGAAGATTACCTAAGTGCATTACCGAAGGGAGAAACAAAACCCAACCCAAAGTCTGAATTCTCCGAACTCACTATAAAACTGACTAGCAAACCCAAAGAAAACTCAAACCCCAGCTGGACACTATCTGCGTTTGAACAGGCTTGCCTTGATGAACAACACCTGCAGGCATTCAAAACGTTACCCACTGATAACGCCGACGCCTTCAAGACACTCAAGAATTTCCTGCTCAAGGTACGCTACCTGCCCGCAGATCAGTATTCCAAAATGATCAGCGACACGGACATCAAGCAACCGCAGGAGCCCACCGCACTGCACACCGCCATCGACACTGCAAAAGCGCGGGGCAAGGCGGACGTGATCAACACGCTCATCGCACTTGAGCTCAAAGCACTGAAAGCAATCACGTCCCACCTGCCTGACGAATCGCTGCAGGCGATATTACGCCTTCGCTACTTGCACCCGAACACCTGCCGCAGAATCCTTTTTTACCTTGATTCCACACACGAAATGGTGTTTGAGGACACGCTGATCGCCAACGGTAAAGGCGCTGTCAATTTCACCCTCCCTATCAACAAGGACATTCGTGACTACACCGTCTCCCTGGACGTTTACGACGGAGAGATCAGTACAACCGACCCCATCGCAACGGCGACCTGCGCCTACACCCTGGAAGAGAAAGACGACGACGCGATCCCCAGTGTGCAGATCTGCCGCAATGAAACACAGGCTCTGTACCTGGATTTCAAGGAGGTCAATAACAAAGCCGAAGACCAGACCAGTGCCCCCCCTTTCCGTACCCTGCGGCTGAACACCCTGTTTGGCAAGCAACTGGTGGCACTGGCTACTCAATCGGTCGAACAATCGCTGTCATGGAAGGCCCAACACTTGCCGGAACCGCCCCTGGAACCTGCAAGTTCAGGCACCATCGTCGACCTGCGCAGCGCCAACGGTCTGTACTTCTGGGAATTGTTCTTCCACGTGCCGTTCCTGGTCACCTGGCTGCAACGCCAGAACCGCGAATACAGCCAAGCCTGGCGCTGGTGCACACGGTTCCTGTTCGACCCCTACCGCACCTGGGTGCCCGAGGGGAACCACCCGCCGCTGTTCTGGCTGACAAGACCTCTGCTGGCCCGTGCAGCCTTCACCGCCAGCGCCCAGACCAACGACCCGGACCTGCTGGCCTACGCCGAACCCGAGCGCTACCGCAAGGCGCTGCACCTGTTCGTGGTGGAAAATTGGCAACGCCAGGGTGATGACCAATACCGCATGCTGACGCTGGATTCGCTGGTCGAGGCCGCGTTGTGCTATGACAAGGCCCTGCGCCTGATCGGCGTGCTCCCCGAGGACCTCTCCAGCGCACCGGCCCAGCCACCGACGCTAGCCGAGGCCAGTTCCACGGCCTTTACCCCGCCGCTGAACAACAAGCTCGTCACACTGCGCAACCTGCTGCGTAACCGTCTGTTCAACCTGCGCCACGGCCTGACCCTCGATGGCAAGCCCGCTGCGATCATGCTCGACCCCGACACACTCGACCAGATCGCACTGGGCAACAGTGTTGCCGCCCAGGACCGGGGTGAGGCCGCGCCGGTTGCGCCCATCGTGCCCCCCTGCCGCTACGAGGAGGCACGCAAATGTGCTGCCGAGGCCGTGCAGCAACTGATCGCCTTGGGGCAAACCTTGCTGGGCTTCTACAACACCGAAGCCGCCCAGCAACTGGAGCTGCTCGGTAAACGCAACCTGATCAGGCTGCTGGACTTCCCCTGCCAGCTACAGGAGCAAGCGCTGGAACTGGCCAGGCGCGAGCGTGAGACCGTGGTGCGCTCCAGAGCCATGATTGAGCAACGTCAGGAGCATTATCAGCAGCTGCTGGTGGATGAAGATATCAGCAAGTACGAAAAGAGCATGCTAGAACTGGCAAAAGCTTCGGTTAGCACCCGCGGGGTATCAATACCTACTTACGCTCTGGCAGCGGGAGCCGCGGCCATACCGACCATTTTCGGTATGGCCGTGGGTGGGGCCAACCCTCAAGAAGCGTTCGAGTCGGCGGCCAATGCCACAGAGGCTTTGGCCGAGACGCTCGAAACCTTGAGCAATACGATCGACAAGCGGGCAGAGTACATCCTGCGTCGCCAGCAATGGCAGCATGAAGCCGACCAGGCCGCACATGAGCTCGGCATCATCGACGCTCAACTGCGCGAGCGGGACGTACAGATCAAGGCTGCCGGCATCGCTGTGAGCGAGGCCCGTGCAACCCGCCAGGCGCACCAGGCCGAATACGAGGTCATGCAATCGGTGTTCGCCAGCCACACCACTTATCTGTGGCTGATCGGTCGGCTGTCGGAGATCTACAGCACCGCTTACGACGCCACCCTGTCTTTATGCCTGATGGCCGAAAACTGCCTGCAATACGAACTCGGCGATTTTGCCAGTCGCTGGATCAGGACCGACGGCTGGCTCGACAACTGGCGTGGGATGCTTGCAGGCGAAGCGCTGGAGCGCGACCTGATGCAAATGGACGTGGCGGCGATCCGCGACAACCACAGGCCGCTGGATATCCGCAAGGATTTCTCCCTGCTGGAACTCACCGGCTGGAAGGTCACTCAATTGCACGAGCAACTGAAGAAGGATGAAATCCTGTTCGAGCTTTCGGCACGACTGTTCGACAGCGATTTCCCAGGCCACTACCTGCGCCGCCTGGAACGCATCACCCTAGCCTTCGAAATCCCGGGTTCGGGTTCTTCGAAAGCGATCTCGGCCATGCTCTACCAGACCTCGAACAAGCTGCTCCTGGAAGCGGATATCGAAGGCGCCCGCCACCTGTATTCGGCCAGTAAAGGCAGCCCCAGGCACGTGCTTCGCGACCTTCGGCCCAACCAGAGCATTGCCCTGTGGTCGGTCAAGGAAGTCTCGCGTAACTTCGATTTGCAGCCGTCGGTACCCGACAAAGCCCGCTATCAACCCTTCGAAGGCACCGGGCTGATCTCGAGCTGGCGGCTCGCGTTCCCAGGCGGCGCCAGGAACAACCCTGAGTTTTACAGGGACAATGAGTGCAGGCTCAAAGACATCACCATCACCGTCAGCTACAGCGCGGTTGATGGTCCTACGGCATTTCGCGACGAAGTCAAGCAGCTGCTGCAGGCCGAAAGTACAACCGGCTCTGCTGCTGGGGGCGACAGCGCAGCAGGCGAATCACCAAGCGGCAACGGCAGCAGTCAGCCAGCAAGTTCAGGTAACGCTGACAATGCCATCGTCACTGCACGAGAAGCGGAACAGGCCGCCAATGCGGCACTGGCAACCGCCCAGGCGCAGGCTGACAATCCGGCGCTGAAGGCGCCCGAGGCGGCCAAGCAGCTCAAGCAAGTGACTGAAGCGATCGCCAAAGCCGAGAAAGCTGCCGAAGCGGCCAGCACCGCCCGCAAGAACACCGAAGCCGCTGCAAAGAAAGGCCAGGTGGACAGCGCGCAAGCCAGCGCAGATGAGGCGCAGAAAAACGCCAAGTCGGCCCGGGAGGCCGCCGAGTCGGCTCAGAATGCCTGCAAGGATGCACAGGACGCGGCCAAGGCTCGCGAGGCGGCTGCGCGTGAAGCTGCTGAAAAGGCTGCTCAAGAAGCCGCCGAAAAGGCTGCTCAAGAAGCCGCCGAAAAGGCTGCTCAAGAAGCCGCTGAAAAGGCTGCTCAAGAAGCCGCTGAAAAGGCTGCTCAAGAAGCCGCTGAAAAGGCTGCTCAAGAAGCCGCCGACAAGCTCAAGGCTGAGATCGCCACAGCGGTTGCCTCTGCCAAGGCCGCAGCCGAGGCCGCCGAGGCCTCACAGAAGTCGGCGCAAGCCGACTATCAAGCCACGTCCATGAACATCCCCGAGGCAAGCGCAGAAAAAAAAGAGGCGACGGGTGCAATGGGCAAACTGCAAGCAGCCGTGGACGAGGCAAAAAAGGCGTATCAGGACGCCGAGGCAGCGGCCAGCGAAGGCGAGCTTGCAACCGCACAAGCCAAAGCCCGTTCAGCTCAGGAGGCTGCAAAACGCGCAGACTCCCATGCCAAAACCATTGCTGCCATACGCAAGAAGACCGACACCTTCCAAACGCTCGCTCAACTGCAAGCAGCGGCCAAAGACCTCGTGGGCAAGCAGGTCCAGTACGCCTACAAAACAGGAGAAACGTACACCGCGAAAGTGGTGTCTTGGGCGGAAGACCACGTCAAGTTCGAAGGTTGGGGAGGTGGGCCCGCGACAAAAATGATGTTCTCGTCCATTGCTTATCTGAAAGCCAATTGAGGCCATATGAACGTTCTGGGACGAAGCTCAGCCAGGGGACATTTCAGCGCACTTTGCCGAGCTATCAAGGGTTTTCGCGACCGTTATCACTACATGACACAGGAGTGCGCCCATGCCTGACCTATGAACCCTGAACCTCAATACACACTGACGCATGACTCAACCCAAGGATAAATGAACATGGCTACCGAACAGGAACTGAAAAAACTGCTTGCCGAAAAATTCGACAAGAAAGAGGCCGATATCAACGGCGCAACAAAAGTTTCCGACATCGTCAGCAGTACCTCAAAACTGGTTCGATACCTTAATGACGATTTAGGAATCGACCTGGCAGAAAGCGATATCCAAGACGCCGAAACCTTCGACGATTTGTTCAAGGCTGTTAAGTGACATGTCCTATCCGCCTGGCCTTCTCAGGCCAGGCGGCGCTTCAGTGCGGCGCAAGTTCCGCGATGCTGATCTCGCGCATCCGGAATTTCTGCACCTTGCCGGTCACCGTCATCGGATACTCGTCGACGAAGCGGAAATGCCGCGGCACCTTGAAATGCGCAATGTGCGCCTTGCACCAGGCCTGCAAGTCCTCGACCGTGGCGCTGTGCCCGGGGTGCAGCTTGATCCAGGCAACGATTTCCTCGCCGTAGCGGCTGCACGGAATACCGATCACCTGAGCATCGGCCACCGCCGGGTGGGTGTAGAAGAACTCCTCGAGCTCGCGCGGATAGATGTTTTCGCCCCCGCGAATGATCATGTCCTTGTTGCGCCCGACGATACGCACATAGCCCTGCTCGTCCATCACCGCCAAGTCGCCCGTGCGCATCCAGCGCGCCGGATCGATCGCCTGATGAGTGGCTTCAGGGTTATTCCAGTAGCCGAGCATCACGCTGTAGCCGCGGGTGCACAACTCGCCGATCTCGCCACGCGGGACGATCACGCCGTGCGCATCCACCAGCTTGGTCTCCAACTGTGGCTGGGTGCGCCCAACCGTCGTCACGCGCAGCTCCAGCTCGTCGCCAGGGCCGGTCTGCAGCGACACCGGGCTGGTCTCGGTCATGCCGTAGGCGATCTGCACTTCACCCATGTGCATCTGCTCGATCACCCGGCGCATCACCTCGATCGGGCAGGTAGCGCCGGCCATGATGCCGCTGCGCAGGGTCGAGAGGTCCAGGATACTGCGCGACGGGTGGTCGAGCATGGCGATGAACATGGTCGGCACGCCATAGAGGATGCTGGCACGCTCTTCGGCCACAGCCTGGAGCGTCAACTCGGGGTCGAAGGCATCGTTGGGGTAGATCATGGTGCTGCCGTGGGTGATGCAGCCCAGGTTGGCCATGACCATGCCAAAGCAGTGGTACAGCGGCACCGGGATCACCATGCGGTCTCGGTCGCTCAGGCCCAGGCTTTCACCGACCATGAAGCCGTTGTTGAGGATGTTGTAATGGCTGAGCGTGGCGCCTTTCGGCGCGCCGGTGGTGCCGGAGGTGTACTGGATGTTCACCGCCTGGTCGAACTGCAAGCCCTGCTGCCTAGCCTGCAGCGTCTGGGCATCGACCTGCCCTGCCCGTTCGGCCAGCGCATCCCAGGGCAGGAAACCGCTGGGCGGGGTGGACGACAGGCTGATGACGCCACGCAGGTCCGGCAGGCGCTCACTCGCCAGCGGTTGCGCACCCAGCTCGGGCACCAGCTCCTGGACCATCGCGTGATAGTCGGACGACTTGAAGGCATCGGCGCACACCAGCCAGCTGCAGCCGGATTGGCGCAGCACGTACTCCAGCTCACCCACCCGGTACGCCGGGTTGATGTTGACCAGGATCGCGCCCACCTTCGCCGTGGCGATCTGCAGGATGCACCATTGCGCGCAGTTCGGCGCCCAGATACCGACTCGATCGCCACTGGCCACGCCCAGGGCAATCAGCGCCCGGGCGTGCACCTCGACCTGCTCGGCCAGCGCCCGCCAGCTGTAGCGCAGGCCTTGGTGCCGCACCACCAGGGCCTCGTGCTCGGGCCAGCGGGTGACGGTGGCATCGAACGCCTGGCCGATGGTCTGGGTCAGCAGAGGCCGGTCCTGGCAGCCGCGGGTGTAGCTTGGTTGACTCATGAGTGTCCCTTCTTGTGGTTGTTCTGGGCATGACTGAAGCAAGCGAAGGGTACTGTGGCGCACATTTACGTTTACGTAAAGGTGATGATCCAATTGACAGCCCGAAAAGGCAGGTTTACGTTAACGTCAACCACGAGCACCGACCCTGTGGGAGCGGGCTTGCCCGCGATGAGGCCGGACCAGACAACATCGCTGGCCGTTCTGACGGGCATCGCGGGCAAGCCCGCTCCCACAGGGTCGGTGCAGTACCTCGAATTTCAAGAACAACAAGGTGCCCCCATGCATTACCCCAGCCTGAACTTCGCCCTGGGCGAGACCATCGACATGCTCCGCGACCAGGTGCGCACCTTCGCTGCCGCCGAACTCGCCCCGCGCGCGGCGCAGATCGACCACGACAACCTGTTCCCCGCCGACATGTGGCGCAAGTTCGGCGACATGGGCCTGCTGGGCATCACTGTTTCCGAGGAGTACGGCGGCGCGGGCCTGGGCTACCTGGCCCATGTGGTGTCGATGGAAGAGATCAGCCGAGCCTCGGCCTCGGTGGCACTCTCCTACGGCGCCCATTCCAACCTCTGCGTCAACCAGATCAACCGCAACGGCACCCATGAGCAGAAGCTCAAGTACCTGCCCAAGCTGATCAGCGGCGAGCACATCGGCGCCCTGGCCATGAGCGAGCCCAATGCCGGCTCCGACGTGGTGTCGATGAAACTGCGTGCCGAGAAACGCGGCGACCACTATGTACTCAACGGCAGCAAGACCTGGATCACCAACGGCCCCGACGCCAACACCTACGTGATCTACGCCAAGACCGACCTGGACAAGGGCCCGCACGGCATCAGCGCATTCATCGTCGAACGTGACTGGAAGGGCTTCTCGCGCAGCAACAAGTTCGACAAGCTGGGCATGCGTGGCTCCAACACTTGCGAGCTGTTCTTCGATGGCGTCGAAGTGCCGGAAGAAAACATCCTCGGCCAGCTCAACGGCGGTGTGCGCGTACTGATGAGCGGCCTGGACTACGAGCGCGTGGTGCTCTCGGGCGGACCGACCGGCATCATGCAGAGCTGCATGGACCTCGTGGTGCCCTACATCCACGATCGCAAGCAGTTCGGCCAGAGCATCGGCGAGTTCCAGCTGATCCAGGGCAAGATCGCCGACATGTACACCCAGCTCAACGCCAGCCGCGCCTACCTCTATGCCGTAGCCCAGGCCTGCGACCGTGGCGAGACCACACGCAAGGACGCCGCCGGGGTGATCCTCTACACCGCCGAGCGCGCCACGCAGATGGCCCTGGAAGCGATCCAGATCCTCGGCGGCAACGGCTACATCAATGAGTTCCCGGCCGGGCGCCTGCTGCGCGATGCCAAGCTCTACGAGATCGGCGCCGGCACCAGCGAAATCCGCCGGATGCTGATCGGCCGCGAATTGTTCAACGAAACCCGCTGAGCACAAGGAACTGGCGTCCATGGCTACCTTGCACACCCAGATCAACCCGCGCTCGGCGGAGTTCGCCAGCAACAGCGCGGCCATGCTCGAACAGGTCGATGCCCTGCGCACCCTGCTGGCCCAGGTCAGCCAGGGCGGCGGGCCCAAGGCCCAGCAGCGCCACACTTCGCGTGGCAAGTTGCTGCCGCGCGAGCGCATCGACCGCCTGCTCGACCCGGGCTCGGCGTTTCTCGAGATCGGCCAGCTCGCCGCCCATGAAGTGTATGGCGAAGACGTACCGGCAGCAGGCGTGATCGCGGGCATCGGCCGCGTCGAAGGGGTCGAGTGCATGATCGTGGCCAACGACGCCACGGTCAAAGGCGGCTCCTACTACCCGCTGACCGTGAAGAAACACCTGCGCGCGCAGACCATCGCCCTGCAGAACCGCCTGCCGTGCATCTACCTGGTCGACTCCGGCGGCGCCAACCTGCCGCGCCAGGACGAGGTGTTCCCCGACCGCGAGCACTTCGGGCGGATCTTCTTCAACCAGGCCAACATGAGCGCCCTGGGGATCCCGCAGATCGCCGGGGTGATGGGCTCGTGCACCGCAGGTGGCGCCTATGTGCCGGCCATGGCCGACGAGGCGATCATGGTGCGCCAGCAGGCGACTATCTTCCTCGCCGGCCCGCCGCTGGTGAAGGCCGCCACCGGCGAGGTGGTGAGCGCCGAAGAGCTGGGCGGCGCCGAGGTGCATTGCCGCACCAGCGGTGTGGCCGACCACTATGCCGACAACGATGAACACGCCCTGGCCATCGCCCGGCGCAGCGTCGCCAACCTCAACTGGCACAAGCAGGGCAAGCTGCAATGCCAGGCGCCGGTTGCTCCGTTGTATGGCGCGCAAGAGCTGTATGGCGTGGTCCCGGCTGACGCCAAGCATCCGTTCGACGTGCGCGAGGTGATCGCGCGGCTGGTCGACGGTTCGGTGTTCGATGAATTCAAGGCCCTGTTCGGCACCACCCTGGTGTGCGGTTTCGCTCACCTGCACGGCTATCCGGTGGCGATCCTGGCCAACAACGGCATCCTCTTCGCCGAAGCCGCGCAAAAAGGCGCGCACTTCATCGAACTGGCCTGCCAGCGCGGCATCCCGCTGCTGTTCCTGCAGAACATCACAGGGTTCATGGTCGGCAAGAAATACGAGGAAGGCGGCATCGCCAAGCACGGCGCCAAGCTGGTGACCGCAGTGGCCTGCGCCCAGGTGCCGAAGTTCACGGTGATCATCGGCGGCAGCTTCGGTGCTGGCAACTACGGCATGTGCGGGCGCGCCTACGATCCGCGCTTCTTGTGGATGTGGCCCAACGCGCGGATCGGCGTGATGGGCGCCGAACAGGCCGCCGGCGTGCTGGCCCAGGTCAAGCGCGAGCAGAGTGAACGCAGTGGCGAAGTGTTCAGCGCCGATGACGAGAAGAAGCTCAAGCAGCCGATCCTCGACCAGTACGAGCGCCAGGGCCACCCCTACTACTCCAGCGCCCGGCTGTGGGATGACGGCGTCATCGACCCGGCGCAAACCCGTGAAGTGCTGGGCCTTGCCTTGTCCGCCGCGCTGAACGCCCCGATCGAACAGAGCCGCTTCGGCATTTTCCGGATGTGACCCATGAGCGATTTTGCCACCCTCGAAGTGATAAAGGATCCTCGCGGCTTCGCCACCCTGTGGCTGAGCCGGGAAGACAAGAACAACGCCTTCAACGCCCAGATGATTCGCGAGCTGATCGTTGCCATCGACCGACTGGGTGAGGACCCCAGCCTGCGCGTCGTGCTGCTGCGTGGCCGTGGCCGGCACTTCAGCGCCGGAGCAGACCTGGCCTGGATGCGGCAGTCGGCGCAGCTGGATTTCAATACCAACCTGGACGACGCCCATGAACTGGGCGAGTTGATGTATGCGTTGCATCGCCTGAAGACGCCGACCCTGGCAGTGGTCCAGGGCGCCGCATTCGGTGGAGCGCTGGGCCTGATCAGTTGCTGCGACATGGCCATCGGCACCGAGGACGCACAGCTGTGTCTTTCGGAGGTACGCATCGGCCTGGCACCGGCGGTGATCAGTCCGTTCGTGGTCAAGGCCATCGGTGAACGCGCCGCACGCCGCTATGCCCTGACCGCCGAGCGCTTCAGCGGTGCGCGCGCCCGCGAACTGGGCCTGCTGGCCGAGGTGTACCCCGCCAGCGAACTGGACAGCCAGGTCCAGGCCTGGATCGACAACCTGCTGCTCAACAGCCCGCAGGCCCTGCGTGCCACCAAGGACCTGCTGCGCGAGGTGGACGACGGCGAGCTGAGCCCTGCCCTGCGTCGTTACACCGAGAACGCCATCGCCCGCATTCGCGTCAGCCCCGAAGGCCAGGAGGGCCTGAGCGCCTTCCTGGAAAAACGCCGCCCCGCCTGGCAGCCTGTCGACAAGGAACCTCGCCCATGAGCCACCCCACGCTGACCACCCTGCTGGTCGCCAACCGCGGCGAGATCGCCTGCCGGGTGATGCGCACCGCCAAGGCCATGGGCCTGACCACCGTCGCGGTGCACAGCGCCACCGACCGTGACGCCCGGCACAGCCGCGAGGCCGATATCCGCGTCGACCTGGGCGGCACCAAGGCCGCCGACAGCTACCTGGTGATCGACAAGCTCATCGCTGCAGCCAAGGCCAGTGGTGCACAGGCGATTCATCCCGGCTACGGTTTTCTTTCCGAGAACGCAGGCTTTGCCCGCGCCATCGAGCAGGCCGGGCTGATCTTCCTCGGCCCACCGGCCAGCGCCATCGATGCCATGGGCAGCAAGTCGGCGGCCAAGGCCCTGATGGAAGCTGCCGGGGTGCCGCTGGTGCCCGGCTACCATGGTGATGCCCAGGACCTGGAGACCTTCCGCGCCGCTGCCGAGCGCATTGGTTATCCGGTGCTGCTCAAGGCCAGTGCCGGCGGGGGTGGCAAGGGCATGAAGGTGGTCGAGCAAGAGAGCGAGCTGGCCGACGCTCTGGCCTCGGCACAGCGCGAGGCGCAGTCGTCGTTCGGCGATGCACGGATGTTGGTGGAAAAGTACGTGCTCAAGCCTCGGCACGTGGAAATCCAGGTGTTCGCCGACCAACATGGCCACTGCCTGTATCTCAACGAGCGCGACTGCTCGATCCAGCGTCGCCACCAGAAGGTTGTCGAAGAGGCACCGGCTCCAGGCTTGTCGGCGCAACTGCGCCAAGCCATGGGCGAGGCTGCGGTGCGCGCAGCCCAGGCGATCGGTTATGTCGGTGCAGGCACGGTAGAGTTCCTGCTCGATGCCCGCGGCGAGTTCTTCTTCATGGAAATGAACACCCGCCTGCAGGTCGAACACCCGGTCACCGAGGCGATCACCGGGCTGGACCTGGTGGCCTGGCAGATCCGTGTGGCTTGCGGCGAGGCATTGCCGATCACCCAGGAGCAGGTGCCGCTGGTCGGCCATGCCATCGAGGTGCGGCTGTATGCGGAAGATCCGGCCAATGACTTCCTGCCGGCCACCGGCACCCTGGCGCTGTACCGCGAATCGGCGCCAGGCGAAGGGCGTCGGGTCGACAGCGGGGTCAGCGAGGGCGATGTGATCTCGCCGTTCTACGACCCGATGCTGGGCAAGCTGATCGCCTGGGGGCAGGATCGCGAACAGGCGCGTTTGCGCCTGCTGGCCATGCTCGACGAGTTCGCCATCGGCGGCTTGAAAACCAATATTGCCTTCCTGCGGCGCATCCTCGCCCATCCGGCCTTCGCCGCCGCCGAACTGGACACCGGCTTCATTGGTCGTCATCACGAGGTGCTGCTGCCCGCCACGGGCGAGCGCCCGGCGATGTTCTGGCAAGCCGCTGCCGAAGCCTGGCTGCAGAGCGGCTCACCACGGCGGCGCGCAGACGACGGTGACTCGCCCTGGGCCCACAACAATGGCTTGCGCCTGGGCCTGCCGGCTCGCAGCAGCCTGCATCTTTCATGCGACGGTCAGGACCAGGCCGTGGCGCTGCAGAACAGCGCGCCCTCGGCATTCCAACTGCTCGGCGAGCACTTGGTGCAGGATCAGGATGGCCTGCGTCGGCGCTACCTGGCCATTCGTCGCGAAGGGGTGCTGTACCTGCAATGGGCGGGCGAACTGCACGCGGTCACGGCGTTCGACCCGATTGCCGCCGCCGAGGCCAGCCATAGCCATCAGGGCGGTCTGGGCGCGCCCATGAACGGCAGCATCGTGCGCGTGCTGGTCGAAGCGGGCCAGACGGTGGAAGCCGGAACAGCGCTGGTAGTGCTGGAGGCCATGAAGATGGAGCACAGTATTCGTGCGCCGCAGGCGGGGACAGTGAAGGCGCTGTTCTGCCAGGAGGGCGATATGGTCAGCGAAGGGAGGGTGCTGGTGGAACTGGAGGAGCGCTGAGGGCCCTGCGGGAGTAACTGTCTTGTTCAAAATCCAAAGGCCAGCCTAATCCCTTGTGAAAGCGGCGGTTCGCCGCGGCGACTTGTCCCTCGAAGCAGACGCCACGCTGCATGGCACCGGCTACGCCGGTGATCGCGGGACAAGCCCGCTCCCACAGGCAACACCGCAGTATTCAGAAGTTGCGGAGCTCTTGCAGGGGCGACTGTCTTATTCAAAATCCAAAGGTCAGCCCAATCCACTGTGGGAGCGGGTTTACCCGCGAACACGGGCGTAGCCCGTGCCAGGCAGCGCGGTGTCTTTTTCGCGGGTAAACCCGTTCCCACAGGAGACTGGCCGATTTTGAACCTTTGTAGGCCGTGTGCCGCCCCTGCAGGAACACCGGGCGGGATCAATGCCGCCCGTGCGACCTCACCACCACGCCCAGCACTTCGAAATCCTCGCCGCACAGCAGCTTCGGGTAGGTCGGGTTCAAAGGCTTGAGGTACCGCTGCCCGCCATCCTCGACCAGTTGCCGGAACATCGCCGAGGTGCCCTTCTGCCGGGCGATCACCAGCTTGCCTGGCGCCGCCGGCACGCCCGGATCCACCAGCACCAGCATCTGCTCGGGCACGCTGGGGCCAGTGGCTGCGCTCATCAGGTCGCCTTCGACCGGCAACCAGAAGGCCTTGCCCAGCGCCGCATAGTCGGTCTGCTCATAGACGATGCAACCCTCGGGCCACGGCCCGTCCAGCTCGGTCCAGGCCAGCACGGGGTAGCGGAAGCACATGATGTACTGCTGCAGGTCGTCGTCATCCCCGCCTGCCTCGGCCGCATAGGTGCCATTGCGTTCGGCCAGTTGGTCAATGCGTACCATGCGCAGCGAAACATGCAGGTGCGCCATGCCCAGGGCCTGCAGGACCTGGTTCATCATGCCCACCTTCGGCTGGCGAGTGCCGCGCAGCCAATGGCCAACACCGCCCTGGGTCACCCCAACGCGTTCGGCGAGTTGCTCCTGCGAAAGCCCCAGCTCTCGCATCCTTTGCTTGACCAGCGCGATCCATTTTTCCATCGCCCGCACGATACGGACTGCCCATCAGCGCTCAATACACATATTGTATTATTAATCTGATAGTCATGAGTACTTTTCGTATTAGTATTCGAGTGTACTGATTTCCCTATCACGCTCAACAGGTAACAGGATGAAACCGATGACACATCCAGAAAAGGATTTGGACGGCGAAGCCGCGCGTCGCGCGCTCGACTACTACCTCAACCCAACACCACCGCACACCAGCATCGACAGCATGCCCTGGCGGCTGCGCGACGAGGTCTCCCCCGAGCAGGCCAACGCGCACGCTTTGGCCTTGTTGCGCTGCGCAGCCGCCACGGCACAGCAAACCGGCAGCCACCAACAGGGCACGACCCGAGAGGTGCTGTTCGCACTGATGCATATGGTGAACATGGCCCGCGCGATGCTGGAGCAACGGCAAGCGCCACAGGGGCTATGAGAGACGGGAGTACGTGATGGCCGGGTAGTGAACATTGCCCGGTTGCCGGACAGAGGAAGCGCACAGGAAATTATTTTTCTGGAAGACAGAAAAATCATTTGACTTGCAAATGATAACGATTATTATTGCACTCAGCAGGTCGCGAGACCCGCTGGATAACCTGGAGCCCTCAGGTCGGGCGCTCAGATTATCTCCTCATCAGGCTAATCACGGTTTTTGACCCGGCTTTTTGCCGGGTCATTTTTTTTGGCTCTTCAGGCTAATGAAGAAGGGTTACCGCATTGAATGGCCGCGATGATAGCAAAGGTGTGTCAATTCGTGAATGCGTGTTACAGCGTTTTGCGCAAACAGCACTTGAGAATCAATCTCGTTAAGATTAAGCTGCCTGCGCATCAGGGAGGATGCCCCCTCTCCCCCTCTTCTCGCGCAAGGAGCCGTCCATGACCCGTCTGCTGCTGCCCCTCGAGCATGGCCCGCAAGTCGTCCATACGCCTACCGAAGACGCGCTGCTGCATGGCCTGAAGCGCTTGCCGCGCCGGGTTCAGCAGGTGTTTCTGCTCAGCCGCCTCGACCAGCTCGGCATCGCTGACATTGCTGCCCGTCTCGACCTGCCCCTGCTGACCGTCGAGCGCCATCTCTTCCAGGCCCTGCAAAGCGCATTACCGCGTGGCGAACCGCTGGCCAGCATTGCCGGGCAATGGTACGTACGCCTGCAAAGCCCGGAAGCGACCACTTGCGAACGCATCGACTTCCGTCGCTGGCTGGACGCCGCGCCAGAGCATCTGCAGGCCTTCGAGCAGACCGAATTGCGCTGGCGCAGCCTGCTGGCTCCAGCCCGCCAGTTGGGCCAGGATGGCGGATATCGCAATGGCCGCGCAGCACTCTCGATGGGTGGGTGTTCGATCGCCGTCGGCCTGGGCGTTGTCGCATTGATCGCCTTCGGCCTGCTCGGCTGATACGCCAGCGCTGCGCGCGAGGGTTTGTTGCGTGAGGGGCCAGCACAGACACCCCACCTGTCGTTGAGCTACAGTAGCGTCACAACAAAGCCACAGGAGTCTGGCAATGACCGTGACGCTGTCCCCACTGCAGATCGACTGCGATTTCGATTCCGGCAATATCCAGGTACTGGATGCCAATGACCCGCGCCTGGTGCGCCTGGCCATCCGTCCCGACACCAATAGCGGCCACTTCCAGTGGTTCCATTTCAAGGTGAGCGGCCTGACGCTGGGGCAGACCCACCGCTTCAGCCTCGACAACGCCCATGAGTCCTCCTACAAGAACGCTTGGGACGGCTACCACGCCGTGGCGTCGTACGACCAGCAGAACTGGTTCCGCGTCCCCAGCAGCTTCGACGGCAAAGCCCTGGCGTTCGATTTCACGGCCGAGCAGCCAGAGGCCTGGTTCGCCTACTTCGAGCCCTATCCGCGCGCACGCCACAATCAGTTGATCGAGCGCGCGCTGAAGATTCCCGGCGTCGAGTTGCTGGCCAGTGGACGTAGCGTCCAGGGCCGCGACATTCCTCTGCTGCGCGCCAGCAAAGGCGCGGGCGCAAAGCGCAAGCTGTGGCTGATCGCCCAGCAGCACCCCGGCGAGCACATGGCCGAGTGGTTCATGGAAGGCGTGATCGATTGTCTCGAAGGCAACGATGCGACGCTCCAGCGCCTGCTTGCCGAAGCTGACCTGTACCTGATTCCCAACATGAACCCTGATGGCGCCTTTCTCGGCCACCTGCGCACCAACTTCAAGGGCAAGGACCTCAACCGCGCCTGGCAGGATGCGAGCGTCGAGCTGAGCCCGGAAGTGTTCTTCGCCCAGAGCCAGATGAAACTGCACGGCGTCGATGCCTTCATCGATGTGCACGGCGACGAGGAAATACCCCATGTGTTCACCGCAGCCTGCGAAGGCAACCCCGGCTACACACCGCGCATCGCCAGGCTGGAGGAGCAGTTTCGCAGCACCCTGTGCAGCGTGACCAAGGACTTCCAGACCGTGCACGGCTACACCCGCGACCAGCCTGGCCAAGCGAACATGACGCTGGCCTGCAATGCGGTCGGGCAGACCTACGACTGCCTGTCGCTGACCTTGGAAATGCCGTTCAAGGACCACGACGACAACCCCGATGCCCGCTGCGGCTGGTCTGGCGCACGCTCCAAGGCCCTGGCAGGCGCCGTGCTGGAAACGCTGGAAAGCATGGTCAAGGACCTGCGCTGATCACCTGCACCGCGCAGGCTTGCCCGCCGGGCACCTCAGAACTGCACATCGAGAATCACGCTGTCTGTGTAGGTCGCCGCAGGCGGCGTCGCCTGGTCGGTGTAGACCTTGGCGTTGTAGTTGAACACCTGGCTGCCGGTCCCTGTGCCGGCGCCAGGGTTGACGTTGGCGTCGCTGCTCGCGCGCCGGGCCGCGCCCACCGAACCCCAGCGCACGGTGCCGGCGCTCTTGAAGATGTCGTACGCCAGGTAGTTGTTCGCCGTGGACTTCATCCGCCGACGCCCGGCCGACACATTCTGCCCATCGTCCAGACCGACCGTATAGTTGCTGCCTTTGGTACAGGCGATGTTGATGCTCTGGTTCACCGTCGCGAACCCGGCCACCACCGGCGCACTGGCGAAACTGATGTTGGGGGTGGTGATCTGGCAGTCGTTGCTGACGGTCAGTGTCACTGTCAGGGTCTGCGTGCCGCTGCCGATGTCCCGCCCCAGGCAGATATTGCCCAGACCGATGCCTGAGCAATAGTTCCAGTCCCAGAAGATCGACAGGGTCTCGGTGTAGACGCCAGCCGCAACGTTGGCACCGACCACGGTGCGCAGGTACAGCGGCACCGACTTGGGCGATGTCCCGTTGAGCAGCCCCAGGGCGTCGATGATGCCGTTGGGGGCGAAATCGAAACGCGTGCCGCGGCTGATCGGAAAGTTGGTGGTGTTGTTGGCGTAGATCGTATAGGGGATGACATCGCCCGTCGGCCCGACCAAGCCCGTGCGGGTGGAGGTGATGGTGGCGTAGAAATGGTCGTTGCTGGTCAACAGCGACAACAACGAACCGGTGCACGACAGCCCGGCATTGGTAGTCGAAGCCGGCTGCACCGTGGTGCGCACCAGCGTCGAATTGATCGTGCCGAAGGACGCCGGTACAGTGGCCCCCAGCGAACAGGCCGACCACGCCTGAGCGCAAACGGCAGACAGGCCGACCCCCAGCACAACCCTGCCCAGGGCGTTCATCGGCACACCAGTGGGCCGATCAGCGGAATCGGCCCCTCCCCTTCAGGCAAGTCGAATTCGACCTGGCACTGCCCGCCATCGGCAACGTCCACCTGCAAGCGATTGTGCGCCGAGAGGTTCTCCAGGTAGACCAGGCCATCCCAGCCCACCACGGCCTCGCCGCCGCTCTGGGTGTCCCTGACCCGACTGCCCAGCTTGAGCTCATGCTGGTTGGCATCGACCAGCACGATGCTCGCTGCCAGCACCCGCTTGAGCGGGAATTCCAACAGATAGCCACTGCCCCGACGCACCGCGACGCGTTGCTCGACCGTCGATGCCAGCACATCGGCGGGCAGCTCCATGGGGTCGATCTCGTACTTGCCGCGGTAGTAGCCGCTGCTGTAAGGCACCAATAGGCGGCCATTGCGGTCGGTGCGACCGACCACCTGGTTTTCGTAGCGCACCGGCACATCGGCGTAGCCACTGGTGCTGACCACCACGAAAGCATCATCGATACGGTTGGCGGCGAACATGCCCGAGTCCATCAGCACCAGCGAGCCGCTGGCATCGGCCCAGCGCGTCATCTCGTCGCTGCTGCCGTAGACCCCCGCCTGCAGCTGCACGGATTGCAGGCGCCAGGTGACATCGGCCTGCCGATAGGCGCCGCGATCACCACCATTGGCATAGCCAAGGTTGTACCCCACACCGCCACCCACCGGCACTGCGCGGCTGTAGTTGACCCGCTGCAGGTCTTGGCCGTCCTTGCTGCGCTCGGCGCTGAAGGCCAGGGTGCCATGGGTGTCGAACGGGACCACCAGCTGTGCCTGCACCGCCCACTGGCTGTCACCGACATCGCGGTTGGCCGACAGGTACAGGCTGCTGTTGCGCCACAACGGCTTGCTCCAGCTCAGGTTGATCAGCCGCGTGCGCGAGCCATCCCCTGCGCGTACGTCGAAATAGCCAGCACCGACGCTGCCGTAGCGATCCAGGTTCAGGCTTACGGTCGCCTGCTCGCTACGGGTGCTCAGGCGGGTGTAGGGGTTGTCGACCAACGTCAGGTCGGCGTAGTCGCCATGCCGCTCGATCCGCTGGTAATTGAAGCCGATACGCCGGCTGTTGTACTGGTAACCCAAGGCCACCTGCTGCCCGGTGTCGCCCTCGAAACGACTCTGCGCCACGGCGGCGTTGAGCACACCGAAGGTTCCCAGGCGCAGGTTGCCCCCCAGGCCACCGAGCATCATCGACTCGGCCGTTTCGGCATGGGTCTCGAGGGTGAAGTAGTCGGACACACCATGGCGCAGGCTCGCCGAGGCAACCGCCGGCCCGTAGCCGAAATCCTTCACGGCATAGTCGCGACGCAGGCTGCCGGCAGCCACCGAAAAGTCCGACAGCCCCTCGGCCAGCAAGCTGCTGGTCACGTAGAACGGCAAGGTCGTCGAGACCTGGCGCCCGAGCGCATCGGTGGTCACCACCACGGCTTCGCCAGCACCGTTGATGAACGGCACGTTGGTGAGGGTGTAGGGCCCAGGTTGCAGATCGGTGGTGCTGGTCTTGTAGCCGTTGATGAACAGGTCCAGCGAAGTGGGTACCGCCGCCTCGCCCGCAAAGGCCGGCAGCGGATAGGTGACCAGATCCGGGCGGGCGGCGAAGTCGCGGGACACCTGCAAGCCGCCGACCCGCACCGAGCTGCTCCAGGGCAAGGCGCTGGTGACCAGATCGCCTGCCTCGTAGGTCAACAGGCGCTGCTCGTCGGTGAAACGCCAGGTGGTGTCGTAGCGCAGGAAACCTTCGCGGCTCTGATTGTTAGGCGCGCCGTTGAACGATTCACGCCACTGCCCGGTGGTGGAGAAGGTGCCCCAACTGTCGAACACCCGCAGCTCGTTCCAGGCGGCAAGATAGGTGCCAGCATCATCGGTGTCGTTCAGGTACAGATCGTAGTTGAGCAAGGCACCGAAACTGCTGCGCGCATCGCTGGCCGGGTACAGGTTGCGCCCGCCGAACTGCTGGTCGGGCAGCCAGGCCGGCGGCACCTGCAGCAGCAGGCGCTGGTTTTGGCTGTCGTAGTCCACATGCAGGCCGGCGATACCCTCCAGCGCCACCTCGCCTTGAGGATCGCCCGGCACCAGGATGCCCGCCGCACGCAGCGCATCGCTGGCCACATACAGTCGCCCAGCGCGCTGCTGTACCGGCACCAGCTCAGCCTTGGGCACCTGGTTCACCAACAGATCCAGGTACAGGGAGGCATCGGCAATCGCCGTGCTCTCTGCCGGGGGTGGCGGCAGATCGCCCGCCACGCCAAACACCGGCCCGAACATCGCCAGGCCCAGCCACCACCGGCGCGCCGCTCGCCGCCAGCCACTCACACACGGTTTCCAACCATCGGCGGGTCCTCCCTGGCCCCTCCACTACCCGCATTTGCAGGTCACTGCCCTTGGCTGATGGCCTGAGCCACCTCCTGGCCATTGACCCGTCCCTTCAGCACGCTGCTTGCGCCCAGTGCGGCCGGTGCCGGCCAGCGCATGCTGGCCCCCGGCAGCACATAACCCAGCAAACCCTCGACCAGCGGTTTCTGCTGGCCCCCTTGCTGCAGCACCACATCGGTGAGGCGCGCATGCACCGGCCCGGTGTTGCGCAGCTCGACATACGGCTTGCCCTGTACCGTCACTGCACGCCAGCTCAATTGAGGCTTGCCGACACCTTCGGCGCTACGCTTGCCCTCGGGGTCGGGCTTGCCCCACAGGCCTTCGCCATACACGAACAGCGGGACCGAATAGCGCATCTGCAGGCGAATGGCTGCCTTCGGCCCTTCGGTATTGCTATCGGGCGGAGTTGGCGAGGGGATCTCGTCGATGATGATCCGGTAGGCTTGCTCCTGGCCCACCGGCGAGGTACCCGTGCGGGTCAGCCGGATCAGTTGCTTCTGACCTGGCGGAATATTGGCCACAGGGGGACTGCCGATGATCTCGCGCTGCGCCTGGAACTGCTCCTGATAATCGCCCTGACGCCAGGCGAACACCCGCACTTGCAGGCTGGCAGGCGCGCTACCGCGGTTCTCCAGCCATAGCGCGCCGGCCTTCTGGTCGGCCTCGAGCACCGGATCGATCGGCCAGATCAGCACCGACGTCGCTGCTGCCACCGGCAGGCTCGCCAGCAGCAATGCCCCGATGATGATGTTCCGCGCCGTGTTCGCCCCTGCCCCCATGCCGCTCTCCTCTGTCTTGTCGATAGCCGTGCCTGAACGTGCGGATCACCGTCACCAGGTCACTGTCACTTGCACTACATCGGTGTAGGTCCCCGCCGGCACATTGCCGGGCAACTGGATGCGGCCATACACCGGCAACTTGATCGCCGTCGGATCGCTATAGCTCACCGGCACGCTGGTACCGATGGTCAGGGCCTGGCTCAACGCCGCATCGCGAAACAGCTGGTAGGCCACCAACTGCGTGCCGCCACTGCGCTTGAGATTGCGCGTGCCGCTGGCACTGTTCTGCCCGCCATCGAGGCTCATGCTCAGTGTCACGCCCGGCGTACATTGAAAGGTCACCGTGGTGCCGCCCAGCGCGGTGCTCAGGGTGGCGGTAGACAGCGCCGACTGGGTGCCGAAATCGAGTACGCCGTAGGCGCTCACGCCGCCGACCACCAGGCAGCCTGCGGTGATCTGCGCGCTGACCTGGAAGGTACTGGTGGTCGCTGCCGTCGAGGGCAGCGTCCACACCAGCCACAGGCCCGCCAGCAGTGCGTGGGGCCAACCGCGCATGGGTCAGAAGGTCAGCTCGACCGCGACCGTGTCGGTGTACACCCCGGCCGGCAGGCCCGCCTTGCCGCGCGCCTGGCCGTACAGATTGACGGTCTGGGCGACACCCGTGCTGGTCGGCAGGGTGATGGTGCCGTCGATGGCCAGCAGTTGCGTACGACCGGTGTCGGTGTAGAAGTCGTACGGCACGAAGTTGCCAGCCCCATCGGCCAACGCGCGCGTCCCGCCGCTGGAGGCTCCGTCGTGGGCACCGGCCCGCACACGTATCGCCGGCACGGTGCCAGCCGAGCAGAGAATGCTCATGGCCCCGCCGCCGCCACCGAGCACCTGGCCATTGGCAGTGGTGAACAGAGCATCCTGGGTGCCGAAGTTCAGGCTACCGAAATTGAGTCCGGAGGTGCCGGCGCTGCCATTGACCTGACAGGCCGAGATCAACGTCAGGGTCGAGTTGATCGTCCCGGTCACGGTGGCCGCCTGGGCCTGGGCCGCCAGGGCAAGACCCAGGGCGGTGAGGATGCAGCGGATCGATGTGCTTGCCATAGGGATCTCCTTGCGTGTTACCAGTCCAGGGTTACTCGAAGGGTGTCGCGGTACAGCCCGGCCGGCAGCGCGCGCGGCTGCGCGACCACCACACCGTAGATCGGGACGGGCACCTGCTCGGTGCCTTGGATGGTGAAAGTACGGGCCTGGCCGATGCCATAGCGGCTGTTGCCACCAGGGTCGACGGCCAGTTGATAAGGGATCAGCTCACGGCCATTGCTCAGTTGGCGTACGCCGCCACCGCCATTGAGGCCTTCGTCGATGCGTACGCTGAACGCACGCACCTGAGGCGTGCAACTGATCTGCAGGCTGCCCTGCCCGCCCGCCTCGTCGACACGGGTGCGCAACGGCCCGTCCCAGGTCGGCCCCTGTGCGCCGAAGTCCATCAGTCCGGGATTGCCAAGGGTGGCCGGTTGCTGGTCGCTGCTGATCTGGCAGGCGCTGCTGATCACCAGCCGTGCCTGGATGAACCCGGTGGTGCTGCCATGCGCCGAGGTGCCGGGCAGCAACAAAGGCCCGAGGGTCAGCAGCAGCAATGAGGTACGGTTCATGTCGGCGCGTCCTTGTGCATGTGGATCCGCTCCCTACCAGGTGACCGTGACTTTGAGCAGGTCGGTATACAGACCGGCTTTCGGTACCCAGACCAGACGGTCGATGCGGGCATACAGCGGGAGTTCCACCGAGCCGCTGTCCGGCACCCGCGCCGATTGTGCGACGTCCACGGCCAGCGGCTCACGCCAGGCAGCGTCGCGATAGAGACGATAAGGGATTGGGCGCAGTTGCCGATCATTGCCGCCCAGATAACGCACCTCGCCTACCCCACCATGCTGGCCGCCATCGACCCTGACCTGATACGGCGTATCGGGATTGCATTCCAGGCGTGGCGGGCGTTGGGCAAGCAGTACGCCGCTCAGTGGCGCATCAGGACCGTCCAGGCGCGCGGCACTGCCCAGGTCGATTCGACCCAGGGCCTGCGCACCCGCGTCGCGCGGTTGGTTAACCAGCATGCAGCCTCGCTGCACCTGGACCCGCACTTCGACGAGAAAATCCGCCGCTACGGCACTACCACTCAACAACAGGCCCAACAGCGAGGCCAGCAAGCGCTCCGTCACCGAATATCCCTTCCAGTGTTCCCTGTGCTGTTCTGAGCGTAGCAGTAGGATTGGATCCTGCTAGCGCGTGGGAAATTTCTCGACCCCTCAGCCCTCGGCTAAGCTCAGCCCTCGGCTAAGCCTCGCCCTAGGGCTGAGGTGGGGAACTTATACAAATTTCAATCTCACGTAGAACCTCCCCGAGCAATAGCCCTCAAATGGCCATAACCCCGGCGAAAACGCTGACTTTCTGATACCTTGCACAGTGCACGACCTGTGCCAGACGCTTATGGCCACCGCTTGCGGCCACGACGGGAGAGCTTTTCTTGACCACCGCCCAGAACGCCTTCGATCAAGCCGTGGAACGCTGCGCCCAGGAGCCTATCCAGATTCCAGGCAGCATCCGGCCCCACGGCTTTCTGCTGGTACTCGACGAACAGGACCTGCGTATCCTGCAGGCCAGCGAGAACGCCCAGCGCTGGCTTGGCATCCCCACCCCGGCGCTGATCGGCTGCACCCTGCCCGAGCTGATGGACCAGGGTTTCGATGCCCGTCGCAAGTTCGCGCGCCTGCCCGAAGACGAAATCTTTCCCTTCCACATCGGCGACGTGAAACTGCGTGAAGGTGCGCCCTGTACCGATAATCTGCGCCTGCTGGCCCACCGCCACGACCAGGTACTGATTGCCGAGTTCGAGCCCTGTCGCCCGGCCGCCGCCCTGGGTGAGCACGACGACTACTATCCGCTGGTGCGCGCCTTCGTCAGCAGCCTGCACCAGGCCACGAGCATCGAGGAACTGCTCCAGCAGTCGGTGCTGCAGATCAAGCGCATCACCGGTTTCGGTCGGGTCAAGGCCTACCGCTTCGATACCGAGGGCAACGGCCAGGTGCTGGCCGAAGAGGCCGACCCCGGCTACCCGAGCTACCTGGGCCTGTGCTTCCCTGCCTCGGACATTCCGCGCCAGGCTCGCGAACTGTACAAGATCAACCGTATCCGCCTGATCGAAGATGCCAACTACCAGGCCTCGCCCTTGATCCCCAGCCACAACCCTCGCACCGGCAAGCCTCTGGACATGAGCTTCGCGGCCCTGCGCAGCGTCTCGCCCGTGCACCTGCAGTACATGCGCAACATGGGCACGCTGGCGTCGATGTCGGTGTCGATCATGGTCGATGGCAAGCTCTGGGGGCTGGTGTCCTGCCACCACCAACAGCCGCGCGCCCTGGATTTCCGCACCCGCGCCGCCTGCGAACTGCTGGGCAGTGTACTGTCGCTGCAGATCGAGGCCCACGAGGCACACTGCGCGACCCGCACCCTGCTCGACTTGCGCCAACGTATCGTGCACATGCTTTCGGCCATGGCCGACTACGACAGCGTCAGCGACGGGCTGCTCAGCCTGCCCGATGTGCTGCTGGATTTCGTCGGCGCCAGCGGTGCCGCAATCATCAGCGCCGAACGTTGCGACCTGATCGGCCACGCGCCGCCCGAAGCACTGGTCAATGAACTGGTGCAATGGCTGTCCAGACGCGGTGACGATGGCGTGTTCAGCAGCGACAACCTGGGCCGCGACATCCCCGAGCTGCCCGCCCTGGCCGAACACGCTGGCGGCGTGCTGGCGGTGGCCATCTCCCAGATTCATTCGCACTATTTGCTGTGGTTCCGTCCCGAGCAGGTGCGCACGGTCAACTGGGCCGGCCAACCGCTCAAGGAGGTCAGCGCCCAGGGCAACCTCAGCCCACGGCACAGCTTCGACAGCTGGCAGGAAGAGGTCAGCGGCTTCTGCGCCGCCTGGGACCCGTTGGTCATCGATGGCGTGGCTGAACTGCGCACCGCTGTGCTGGGCATCGTGCTGCGCAAGGCCGAGGAACTGGCGCAACTGAGCGGTGAACTGCAGCGCTCGAACAAAGAGCTCGAGGCCTTCTCCTACAGCGTCTCCCACGATCTGCGCGCCCCACTGCGGCACATCGCCGGCTACTCCGAACTGCTCAGCGAAGTCGAGGGCGAAGGTCTGTCCGAACGCGGCCAGCGTTTCCTCAAGCACATCGGCGAGGCCGCCCATTTCGCCGGCACACTGGTGGACAACCTGCTCAATTTCTCGCAGATGGGCCGCTCGGCCCTGCGTCTTTCGGATGTCGACCTCAATGCGCTGGTCGACAACATCCGCCTGGAATTCGCCCCGGATTACAGCGGCCGCGAGATTGTCTGGGAGATCGCGCGCTTGCCCAAGGTGATCGCCGATCCTGCCTTCATCAATCTGGTGCTGCAGAACCTGATCGCCAACGCGATCAAATACACCCGCGGGCGCGAGCCTGCACGCATCGAGATCGGTGCACACGAGCACGCAGACCGAATCGAGATCTTCGTGCGCGACAATGGCGTGGGCTTCGACATGACCTACGCCAGCAAGCTCTTCGGCGTCTTCCAGCGTCTGCACCGCATGGAAGACTTCGAAGGCACCGGCATCGGACTTGCCAGCGTGCGCCGCATCATCGAGCGGCACGATGGTGAAGTCTGGGCCGAGGGGGAGGTCGACAAGGGTGCCACCTTCCATTTCGCCCTGCCTGTCATCCGTTAACACCTGAGGTAACCGTACTCATCATGCTCAAACCGATCCTGCTGGTCGAAGACAACCCCCGGGACCTGGAGCTGACGCTCCTGGCCCTGGAACGCAGCCAGTTGGCCAACGAAGTCATTGTCCTGCGCGATGGCGCCGATGCCCTCGACTACCTGCTGCGGCGTAACGCCTACGCGACACGCGACGACGGCAATCCGGCGGTGCTGCTGCTCGACCTCAAATTGCCAAAAGTCGACGGCCTGGAAGTGCTCAAGGAGGTGCGCGCCACGCCAGAACTGCGCAGCATTCCCACCGTCATGCTGACCTCCTCGCGTGAAGAACCCGACTTGCTGCGCGCCTATGAGCTGGGAGTCAACGCGTACGTGGTCAAGCCGGTGGAGTTCAAGGAGTTCGTCGCCGCCATTTCCGAGCTCGGGGTGTTCTGGGCCGTGCTCAACGAACCACCGCCCGGCTCGCTGCGCCTGAACCGGCGTGGCAGCAACTGAAGGCGCCGACGATGCAAGCCACTTCGCTGAAACTGCTGATGGTCGAAGACAGTTCGATGGACGCCGAGCTGAGCCTGTTGCGCCTGGAGCGCAGTGGTTTTCAGGTCCAGTCGCACCTGGTGTTCGACCATGCCGGGGTGGAGCACGCGCTGCTTGAAGGCAGCTACGACCTGATTCTTTGCGACTGCGTCCTGCCCGGCTCCTCCGGCACCGATGTGCTGGCCATCGCCCAGCGCCTGGCACCGGACGTGCCCTTCATCTTCCTGTCCGGCATCTACGGTGAAGAGCACGCGGTGGAGATGATCCGCCTGGGCGCCACCGACTATGTACTGAAGAAAAACCTGCCGCTGCTGCCCAAGGCCGTGCGCCGAGCCCTGACCGAGGTGCAGGAGCGCCAGCGGCGGCGCCGTGCCGAGGAAGCGCTGGCCGATGTCGAGGCACGTGCGCGCATCGCCATCGACGCCGCCGGCATGGGCACCTGGGACTACCGCCCGCAGGAAGACCTGCTGCTGTGGGACAACCGTTGCAAGGCCCTGTTCGGTCTGCCAGCCGACGCCGAGATGAGTCTGGAGGTGTTCTACGCCGGCATTCACCCCGAAGATCGGCCCCATGTCAGCCAAGCCGTGGAACTGGCGATGCAGCCAGACAGCGACGGCCACTACCGTGCCGAATTCCGCATCGCCGCTCCCGGCAACCTGGAACCGCATTGGCTGCTGTCCACCGGGCAGGCACAGTTTGTCGATGGCCGCTGCGTGCGTTTTTCTGGTGTGCTGCAGGACATCCACCAGCAACGCCTGGCCACCCAGGCGCTCAAGCAGCTCAATGAAATGCTCGGCGAACGGGTCGAGCGCCGCACCCGCGAGCGCGACCGTGCCTGGGAGCTGTCGCAGGACCTGCTTGCGGTGCTGAACAAGGACCTGACGCCAGTGGCACTGAACCCGGCATGGGAGGCGGTACTGGGCATCAGCCGCGAACGCCTGAGCCAGACGTCGCTGCTGCACCTGTTGCCCGAAGCCGAGCAGGAGGCCTTTCTCGAAGAGCTGGCCGCCCTCGCCCATGGCCGCACCAGCGCCCGTTTCATCGGCCGTATCCAGCATGCCGGCGGGCAGCAGCGCTGGCTGTCCTGGGTGGTGGTGCCGGAAGACACGCTGTTATACGTGGTCGCCCGTGACATCAGCAGCGAGCGCGAATCGGCGCTGGGGTTGGCCGAGGCCAACCGCCGACTGCGTGACCAGATCATCGAGCGCGAACGCATCGAAGCGGCCCTGCAGCAGATGCAACGCCTGGAAGCGGTGGGCCAACTCACTGCGGGGGTGGCCCATGACTTCAATAACCTGTTGACCGTGATCCTCACCGGCACCAGCTTCGTCGAGCGCGACCTCGACAAAGGCGACCTGGCCAAGGCGCGCAGCCGCCTGAAGCATGTGCGCGAAGCCGGCGAGCGCGGGGCCAAGCTTACCTCGCAGTTACTGGCGTTCTCGCGCCGCCAGCGCCTGGAACCCGTGCCGCTGCACCTCAACCACACCCTGGCCGGCCTCGAGGAACTGCTGCGGCGCACCCTGGGCGGCAATATCTCGGTGCGCCTGGATCTGGACAGCAGCCTGTGGCAGGCCCTGACCGACCCGACCCAGACCGAGATGATCATCCTCAACCTGGCGATCAACGCCCGCGACGCCATGCCAACCGGCGGCCAGTTGACCCTGTCGACCCGCAACATACGCATCGAGGCCCTCGCCCAGCGCCCGGAAGACCCCGAGCCTGGCGAGTACGTGATGCTGTCGATCCGCGACACCGGGTGCGGCATGAGTGAAGAAGTGGTGGCTCGGGTCTTCGAACCGTTCTTCACCACCAAGGATATCGGCAAGGGCTCGGGCCTGGGCCTGGCTCAGGTGTTCGGCTTCGCCAAGCAGTCAGGCGGCGGCGTGCACATCGACACGGCACCCGGGCTCGGTACCCAGGTCAGCGTCTACCTGCCGGCGGTGAAGCAAGTCGACCTTGATGAGCCGCAGACGCTCGCAGTGCCGCAAGGTGCATCGCTCAACGGTCACGACCGAGTGGTGCTGCTGGTGGATGACGATCACCTGGTCCGCGACATGATCGGTGACGTGCTGCGCCTGCACGGCTACCAGGTACGCCAGGCCCACAGTGGCGAGCAGGCCTTGGCCTTGCTCGACGAACGCATCGATCTGCTGCTCACCGACTTCGCCATGCCCGAGTTCAATGGCGCCCAGTTGGCCCATGCTGCACGCGAGCGCTACCCTCGCCTGCCCGTGGTGTTTCTCACTGGCTACGCCGAACTGGAAGGGCTGGAGTTGCCCGGCAGCCTGGTCATGCAGAAGCCCGTGCAAGCCGAAGACCTGACCCGGGCACTGAACGATTTGCTGGGGGGAGCGGAGTAAGCCAGGATGGCGCGCCATGGGCGCGCCACCTGACGAGCAGACACAAAAAATCGCCAGGCTGACTTGCAGGCTGGACGCTTGAGAATGCTTGGAAATAATGGCAGGGGCGGCTGGATTCGAACCAACGCATGGCAGGATCAAAACCTGCTGCCTTACCGCTTGGCGACGCCCCTGTATCGAATTCGCTGACAGCTACGTGTGTTGCTGTGCTGGAATGGGCCGCACTTTACCAACATTCTTTTCGGCTGGGAACCCCCGAGTTGAAAAAAATTGCCGGAAAACAGCAAGTTAGTGTCCTCTACTCGAAGGTGATCCAACCACACCCGTTGCCTTGGGCGCCACTCGCCCTTGAAAGGGTTGGCACAGGCAACCGTCTGTCGGTTTTTTTCCGCCTCGCTTCAACGCATGCGCCTTTACCCATTCCAAGCAAGTAACCACCGCTTGCGCATCACAAGGAGGGCGCCATGCCAGTTTCACACGACCTGTATCAGGACCTGCACTACCCACGCGAAATCGTTCAACAGCGACGTCAGCAGGACAAGACACTGGATCGCCTGCTGGACGACTACATGGACCTCGACAACCAGGTGCTGGCTGCCGAGTCGATTTCAGCGGGCAACTTTGTGGACGAAGACCTGCGCCACCTCAAGGAAAAGCGCCTGGCCGTCAAGTTCATGATCGAACGGCAGCTGGAGCGCAAGGCCTGATCGGCGACCTATCGCGCCATGCGATCACTGTGGCGCACATTCTCGACTGGTCAAACGACGCAGGCTCGCGCAAGCTGCGTCTGCCCTCGTCATTCGGAGCCGTCGCCTTGTCCGCCTGGATTCAAAACCCCCTGCGCCACCTCGGCCAGCGCCTGCGTACCTGCCCCCCAATCGACACTACGCTGCTGACGCACTTCCAGGGCAAGGCCCGCGAATGCGGCTATACCCTGAGCGAAGGCCAACACCGGGTGATCGAGGCCATGGCCACGCAACTGGCCGCCCTCGAACAGGGCCAGGCACGCAGCCTGTACCTGCATGGCTCGGTCGGCCGAGGCAAGAGCTGGCTGCTCGACGGGTTCTTCCAGGCCGTGCCGACCACAGCGAAACGCCGCCTGCACTTTCATGATTTCTTCGCCCGCCTGCACGAAGGCATGCACCGCCACCGCGCCCTGGACGATGCGCTGGGGGCCACCCTGGATGCGTTGCTCGGCGATTGCCAGGTGCTGTGCTTCGACGAGTTCCACGTTCACGACATTGGCGATGCAATGCTGCTCACCCGCTTGTTCGGTGCACTGTTCGAGCGGGGTGTGTTCTTGCTGGTAACGTCCAACTACGCCCCGGAAGGGCTGCTGCCCAACCCGCTGTATCACGAGCGCTTCCTGCCGGTGATACGCCTGATCAACAGCCGCATGCAGGTGCTGGAGGTCGGCGGCGACACCGATTTTCGCAGCCTGCCGGCCAACCGCGAGCAACAGCGCTTCACCCAGGGCCACTATGTCTGGCCAGCCGATGCCACGCAGCGCCAGATCCTTGCCGTGCCCGCCGCGCAGGCACTCACGCTGGAGGTGAATCGCCGTCCGCTGCGCGCGCTGCACAGCCATGAGCGACAGGTGATGTTCGCCTTCGACGACTTGTGCGAACAGCCCACCGCGGTCATCGACTACCTGGCCCTGGCCGAACGTTTCGACCACTGGATCATCGATGGCCTGGATGATCTGTCGACCTGTTCACTGGCGGCGCAGCAGCGCTTCGTCAACCTGATCGATGTGCTGTACGACCAGGACAAATCGCTGCTGGTGCTGGGCAAGCGCAGCCTGGAGCAAAGCCTGGGCGGGGCGATCAACGACCTGATGCGCACCCGCAGCCGGCTGGGGCAACTTCAGCAGATGGGGCCTGCGGCCTGATGGGCCGCGCCTGCCGGTGACACCGCGGCCTTATCCCGCCCGCGGCAGGTCCGCCAGCACACCCTCTATCTCAGCCAGTACCGCCGGGTCATCCAGCGTGGACGGCGGCAGGTAGTCCATGCCATCGGCGATCTTGCGCAGCACCGCACGCAGGATCTTGCCCGACCGAGTCTTGGGCAGGCGCTTGACCAGACGCACTCGATTGAAACAAGCCAGCGCCCCGATGTGCTCGCGCACCTTGGCCACCAGTTCGGCCTGCAACTGTTGTTCGGCAATGCCCTGCCCGTCCTTGAGCACCACCAGCGCCAGCGGTACCTGGCCCTTGATCTCGTCGTGCACGCCGATCACCGCGCACTCGGCCACCGCGGGATGCTGCGCCACCAGGTCCTCCATCTCGCCGGTGGACAGCCGATGCCCGGAGACGTTGATCACATCATCGGTGCGCCCCATGATGTAGACGAAGCCGTCATCGTCCAGGTAGCCGCCGTCACCGGTGTGGTAATAGCCCGGATAGCTGTGCAGGTAGGCTTGCAGGTAGCGTGGGTGGTCGCCCCAGAGTGTCTGGCTGCAACCTGGCGGCAACGGCAAGGCGATCACGATGGCGCCCTGCTCGTTCGGCCCCAGTGGGCGCCCCTCATCGTCCAGCACCTGGACGTGATAGCCCGGCACCGCGCGATTGCTCGATCCCGGGCGCGCAGCGCTGCCCTCGAGCCCCACGCACGGCGCGGTGACCGGCCAGCCGGTCTCGGTCTGCCACCAATGATCGTGGACAGGTTTGCCACTGACCCGCTCCAGCCACTGGTGCGTGCTGGAGTCGAGTTTCTCGCCGGCAAGGAACAACTGACGCAGCGAACCCAGATCATGACGGCGGATCAGTTCGCCATCCGGATCTTCCTTGCGGATCGCACGCATGGCGGTCGGTGCGCAGAACAGTGCATTGACCTTGTACTGCTCGACCACCCGCCAGTACGCCGAGGCATCCGGGGTGCGAATCGGCTTGCCTTCGTAGAACACCGTGGTGCAGCCGCTCATCAGCGGCCCGTAGACGATCAGCGAATGGCCGACCACCCAGCCCACGTCGGAAATCCCCCACCACACATCGCCCGCCTGCATACCGTAGACGTGACGCATGGCGTAGCACAGCGCGACCGCATTGCCGCCATTCTCACGCACGATGCCCTTGGGTTTTCCGGTGGTGCCGGAGGTGTACATGATGTACAGCGGGTCGCCTGCGTCCAGTTCGACCGGCGCCACCGGCTCGGCATCGGCCACCGCCGCCTGCCAGTCCAGGTCGCGCCCAGGCTGCAGCTGCGCGCGGGCCTGGGGACGTTGCAGCACCAGCACATGCCCAGGCTGGTGCCGGGCCAGTTGCAGGGCGCGATCGACCAACGGCTTGTATTCGATCACCCTGTCGAACTCCAGGCCACAGGACGCGGTGAGCAGTAGGGTCGGACGCGCATCGTCGATACGTAGGGCCAATTCGTTGGCGGCAAAACCGCCGAACACCACCGAGTGCACCGCGCCGATCCGCGCGCAGGCCAGCATGGCCATGGCTGCCTGCGGCACCATGGGCATGTAGATGATCACGCCATCCCCCTTGCCCACGCCGAGCGCGCGCAGCAGGCCGGCCAGGCGCGCGACCTCGTCGCGCAGTTGAAGGTAGGTGAAGGTCAGCGCAGCGCCCGTCACAGGCGAGTCGTAGATCAGCGCCAACTGTTCACCGCGGCCTTGCTCGATCTGATGGTCCAGGGCCAGGTAACTGCTGTTCAGGCGCCCGTCAGCAAACCAGCGGTGAGTGCCGTCCGGGTTGTCCTGCAGGGTGAGCGAGGGTTTGCGGTGCCAGGCAAGCTGCTCGGCCTGGGCTTGCCAGAAGCTGGCGGGATCGGTGATGGAATGCGCGTAGCTGTGCTGATAGGTCATTGGTTCGCAACCCGGTACTTGTTGTTATTGAAGGGCGAGCCTTGAGTATGGACCGGCATTGCACCCCTGCCATCGGACTTAAGTCGCAACCCTTGTGCAGATTTGCAATGGCCTGGCGCAGCTCTAGAATGGCGGCCTTTCCAAGCCATGGGCACGCACCATGCACAGCCTCGAAGACCTCAAAGCCGGCCGACTCCAAGGCATCACCCGCCTTGACCTGTGCGAAGGCCTGACCTGCTTCCCGCCAGAGATCTTCACACTCGCAGACACACTCGAGGTACTGAATCTGACCGGCAATGCCCTCTGCGCATTGCCCGACGACCTGCACCGACTGACCCGGCTGAAAGTGCTGTTCTGCTCGGAAAACCGCTTCACCCACCTGCCCCACGGCATCGGCCGCTGCACGCGTCTGGAAACCGTGGGCTTCAAGAGCAATCGCATCAGCCAGGTCGATGCGCAGGCGCTGCCAGCCAGCCTGCGCTCGCTGGTACTGACCGACAACCTGCTCGAAACCCTGCCGCAACAGATTGGCGAGTGCACCCACCTGCAGAAGCTGATGCTCGCAGGCAACCGCCTGACCGACCTGCCCGAGAGCCTCGCCCGTTGCGAACGCCTGGAACTGCTGCGCGTCGCCAGCAATCGCCTGACGGCCCTGCCCGACTGGCTGCTGCACATGCCGCGCCTGGCGTGGCTGGCTTATGCCGACAACCCGCTGCCCCAGGCGCTGCGGGCGCCCACGGCAGAGACCGCCGCCCAGCCTATCGACTGGGCGGATCTCACACTGGGCGAAGAGCTCGGCCGTGGTGCCTCGGGGGTGATTCACCTGGCGCATTGGCGCGCACAGCAGGCACCAGTAGCGGTCAAGCTGTACAAGGGCGAGATCACCAGCGATGGCTCGCCCCTGGCAGAGATGAGCGCCTGCGTGGCAGCGGGCGACCACCCGCAACTGGTGCGGCTGCTCGGGCGCATCGACAACCATCCCCAGCGTCGTCCTGCGCTGGTGATGCAACTGATCGATCCGAGCTGGTTCAACCTTGCAGGCCCACCGAGCCTGGACAGTTGCACCCGCGATCGCTACCCCGCAGAGCGACACTTCAGCCTGGACGCTGTGCAGCACCTGCTGGCGGATGTCGCTTCGGTGGCTGCGCACCTGCATGCACGGGGCGTGAACCATGGCGACTTGTATGCCCACAACATCCTCTGTGCAGCAGCCGGTGACTGCCTGCTCGGGGACTTCGGCGCGGCGTCGTTCCACTCGCCGGCAGCAGGCGCGGCTAGCGAGGCCATCGAGCGCCTGGAGGTTCGCGCCTTCGGTATTCTCATCGACGAACTGCTGGACTGCTGCGCAGAAGACGACACCAGGCTGCGCGCCCTGGCCAAGCACTGCCAGCAAGCGAATGTGCTGCGACGCCCAGCGTTCGCCCAAGTGATCGAGGCGCTGCACAGCCATTGAGAGCACCGGGCCTTGGATCATTTACCTGCCCCAATCCGGTGCAAAGCCCCTAGAATGACGCACTGACTAACAGCCGAGCACCCAATGGACATCGATCAGGCCCGAACCTTTCTGGAAATCGTGCGCTGCGGCAGCCTGGTAGCCGCAGCCGAGCGCCTGTTCGTCTCACAGACTGCCATTTCGGCTCGGGTGCAGCGCCTGGAGCAACAACTCGGCTGTCAGCTGTTCGTGCGCAGCCGCAACGGCGCCAGCTTGACCGGCGACGGCGAGGCCTTCGTGACCTACGCCAACCAACTGGTACAGACCTGGGAAGCAGCACGCCGTGACCTGCCGCTGCCACAGGGCTGCCAGAAGATCCTGCACCTGGGGGGCGAGGTGAGCCTGGGCAATCCGCTGATGCTCGATTGGGTCAGCGCACTGCATAGGGCCCTGCCCGACCAGGCGATCCGCAGCGAAGTGAGCGACGGCGAAGCGTTGTTGCGCAAAGTGGAAATGGGCTTGCTGGATGCGGCGCTGGTCTATCAACCGACCTATGTCCCGGGGCTGCAAGTCGAACAGTTGATGGAAGAAAAACTGATCCGTATCCGCCGCGTCGACCTGCCCGAACCTTACATCTATATCGACTGGGGCGAAGCCTTCCGACGCCAGCACGATGCGGCCCTGCCCCACTGCGCGCGGCCGGCGCTGAGCTTCAACCTCGGCCCCCTGGCGCTGCAGTTCATCCTCGACCAGGGCGGCAGCGGCTATTTCCGTACCCGTGTGGTGCAGGCCTATCTGGATAGCGGCGTGCTGGAGCGCGTGCCACAGGCGCCGGAATTCACCTATCCGACGTTCCTGGTCTATGCCCGTGAACGTGACAGCGAGGCGCTGCAACAGGCGCTCGCGCTGCTGCGCCGTCAGGTGGCCGACGGCGCCAGCGACTGGTCACAACGCTGGGACCCCCTGGTCTGAGCGCAGCGTTGCAGCGTTGAGCAGGTGACGCTTGAGGCCGGCGATAAGGTCGGTCTGGGTGATCACTCCGACCAGCTGCTCGCCGTCCAGCACCGGCAAGCAATGCAAGCCGTGCTCGCTGAGCAGCGGCAGCAGACGCTCCAATGGATGCTCGCTACCCACGCTGACCACTTGGCGGCTCATGACCTGCGCCATGCGTGTCGACGGGCGACGGAACAGGCCTCGCCAACTGAAGCGCCCCCGGGCCATCGCAGGGCCAACCAGGTCGCTAAGGCTGACGATACCGACCAAACGCCCGTGTTCCAGCACCGGAAGCGTCTTCAGGTGATGGCTGGCGAGCATCTTCCAGGCCTGGTCCAGGGTCGTGTCCGGCGAGGCGAACTGTACGTCGCGGGACATCACCGCGGCCGCCGTGATCCCGCCCAGGCTGCGCTGCAGGGCGTGCTGCTCGGTGGCCAGGATGATACGTTCGAGCTCATCGCGGGTGACATCGACGAACTCCCCCAGCTCCTCCAGCGCCAGATCCAGGTCTTCTGCGCTGATGCCGACGCGTGCACCGGGCAGTGGGTCATGGGTGTGATGCGGGTCTTTGCGCGGTACGGCGCCCTTGGGATAACGCACCCCGGTCAGGCGGTTGTAGAGCACCGCCACGGCCACCAGAATCAATGCGTTGAGCAGCACTGGCTCGAGCAAATGGTCGCCCATCGCTACCAGCCCTGGGTCAGCCAGCACCACGCTGGCCGCCACACCGCCGCCCGGAGGGTGCAGGCAACGCAACCCGCACATCAGCAGCAGCGAGCCCCCCAGGGCCGCTGCGGCAACCCAGAGCTCGCTGCCCAGGCCCTGGCGCATCGCCAACCCGAGGATCCCGGCCAGGGCATAGCTGCCGAGCACCGGCCAGGGCTGCGCCAGCGGGCCGGAATGCACGGCGAACACCAGTACCGCCGAGGCGGCCAACGGGCCAAGCAGGTGCAAGGCGACGGAGGGGCCATACGCCATGCTGCATAGCCATCCGGCAAGGAACAGACCCAGCAGCGCGCCGACAGCGGCACGCAGCCATTCCCGCGGGGGAATATTCAAAGGCGCCGGTAACAGGCGCTGCAGACGGTTTTCAGGACGCGAGGCAGGCATCGAATCAAATGCAATCGTATTGGAATAGTTAAAAAGAAAGCCCAGCCGAGAGGGTCTGGGCCCTGCATTACCAAGGCAATGACAATGGGCTCCGTCCGTGGAGAGATGGAAACCGGAGGGTTTCGTGGCGGGGATTGTGCCGAACGCACCGTTTTGGGGCCAATTCAAAAAAATGCGCCTGGACTGCAATTTTTTTGCTGGATCTGCCCTTGATCGATCACTCAAGGGCCTAGAGGCGTGTCAGCGTCCCTTGCGTGGCAACTCGATGCTGACGCGCAGCCCTCCCAGCGGGCTCTCGAGCAAGGTGATCCGTCCCTCCCAGGCCTCGACGATGTCCCGCACGATGCCCAGCCCCAGGCCATGCCCGTCCACCTGCTCGTCGAGCCGCGAACCGCGCTCCAGCACCTGCTCCCGTGCCTCACCGGGAATTCCAGGCCCGTCGTCGTCGACCCAGAGCTGGTAACCCTCGGCGGTTTCCTTGATACCCAGGCGCACCTCGCTGTCAGCCCATTTGCAGGCGTTGTCCAGCAGGTTGCCCAGCAGCTCCAGCAGGTCCTCGCGGTCCCAGGGCAGCAGCAACCCCGGTGGTACATCACGCGCCAGCTGCAGCCCCTCGCCATGGATCATGCCAAGCGTGGAGAGCAGCCCAGGGAGCTCCGCATCGCAGTCGAACTGCGCGCCTGGCAAGGCATCGCCCGCCAGCCGCGCGCGGTTCAGTTCACGGGCCAGGCGTTGCTGGATCTGCTCCAGTTGCTCGCGCAGTTGCGCCTGCACCTCAGGCAGATCGCGCAGGCGCTCGCTCGACGCCAGGCTCAGTAGCACCGCCAAAGGGGTCTTCAGGGCATGGCCGAGGTTACCCAGCGCATTGCGTGAGCGACGCAAGCTGTCTTCGGTGTGCGCCAGCAGGTGGTTGACCTGGTCCACCAGCGGTTGCAGTTCGCTGGGCACTTGGGCATCGAGTTGGGAGCGCTGCCCCTGTTGCAACTGGGCGATCTGCTGACGGGCGCGCTCCAACGGACGTAACGAGCGGGTCACGGTGATGCGCTGCAGGACCAGGATCAACAGCAGCGCCAGCACACCCATGCCCAGGCCGATCTGCTGCAAGCGCCTGAAACCCTCGCGTACGGGTGAATAATCCTGAGCGACGCTGATCGAGATATCCTGCCCCAGGCGCCGGTAATCTCCGCGATAGGCCAATAGTTGCTGGCCTTCCGGGCCCAGCTCATGGCCATCCTCCAGCCCCGGGCGCGCGAGCTTGGGCATGTCCAGGTCCCATAGCGAACGGGAGCGCCAGGTGCCCTGCTCGAAATCGATGCGAAAGTAATAGCCTGAAAACGGCCGTTGGTAGGCCGCCGAGATACGCCGCTCGTCCAGTTGCAGGCCGTTGGGGCCACGGACCAGCGCCACCAGCAGGTTCTCGCTCTCCTTGCGCAACCCGGCTTCGAGATAGCGCTGCAACCCGGCCTCGAACAACCACAGGGTCACCTGCGCCACCGCCACGCCGACCACCACCAGCACGGCCACCAGGCCGAGGCTCAGGCGTGCCTGGATCGACTTCACCCGTTGCTGCTCCCGGCGTAGACATAGCCCTGGCCGCGACGGGTCTCGATCACGCTGCGCCCCAGCTTGCGCCGCAGGTGATTGACGTGCACCTCGAGCACGTTGGAGTCACGCTCGGTTTCCCCGTCGTAGAGATGCTCGGCCAAGTGGCTTTTGGACAGGACCTGCTGCGGGTGCAGCATGAAATAGCGCAGCAGGCGAAACTCGGCGGCGGTCAGTTGCACATCCACACCCTCGCGCACGACGCACTGGCGGCCTTCGTCCAGGTGCAGGCCCGCCGCTTCCAGGCGCGGCTGGTTGGCCAGGCCACGGGCACGGCGCAGCAGGGCCTGGATGCGCAGTTGCAGTTCTTCGGGGTGGAAGGGTTTGGTGAGGTAGTCGTCGGCTCCGGCCTTCAGCCCTTCGATGCGTTCGGCCCAGGAGCCGCGGGCGGTGAGGATGAGCACGGGGATGGCCAGCGCAGCGGCACGCCACTGCGTCAGTACCTCCAACCCCGGCAAACCGGGCAGGCCGAGGTCAAGGATGATCAGGTCATAGGGCTCGCTCTGCCCCTGGTAGACCGCGTCACGACCGTCGGCCAGCCAGTCCACGGCATAGCCCTGACGTTGCAGGCTGGCGAGCAATTCGTCGGCCAGAGGCACATTGTCCTCGACAAGCAACAGGCGCATTCAGTCGTCTTCCTCGTCCTTGATCAACGCGCCGGTACGGGCGTCGTACTTGATTTCACGCACCACACCGGCCGGGGTCAGCAGTTCGACCTCGTACTCGTAACGGCCGTGTTTCTCTTCCAGCTCGGCCTCCAGCAAGCGCGCCCCGGGGTAGCGCCCCAGGGCTGCGTCGAGCAGTTGCTCAAGCGGGAGGATGATGCCCTGCTGTCGCAGTTCCAGGGCTTCGTCCTGGTCCAGGTCGCGGGCGGTCGCCGGCGAGCAGGCGACCCATAATGCCAGTGCCAGACAGGGCACCGCTCGCGGCAGGGTGTTCATCAGTTGTCTCGTTCGTCCTTCAGCACTTCACCGGTCTTGGCGTCCAGGGCCACGTCCCATTCGACGTTCTGCGCATCGCGCAGTTCGACCTTGTAGACATAGCGGCCGTATTCGTCTTCGAGCTCGGAGTCGGTCACGGTCGAGCCGGGATGCTTGGCCACGGCAGCGGCCTTGAGCTCATCCAGCGACTTGATGGTCTTAGCATTCACCAGTTTGACCACTTCGTCGGGCTGCACGTCCTTGGCGAAGGCGGCAGTGGCACCGAAGGTCAGGGCAGCGGCGGTGAACAGGGCAGTCAACGTTTTCATAGGGTCTCTCCATCGAGGTGCGTATGTTGTCTACGGGGTTAAGATTAACCACCGGTCCTTAACTCAACCTGAAAACAGCTGGCGACATGATAGCGCCGTTCGCAGCCTCCGAGCGCCCGTCGAACCCCATTTGCCTATAATGCGTCCTTGCCCTTCAAGAGACAGCCATGAGCGCCATCCATATCAAGTATCCCGCCCTGACCTTCAAGGCCGGCCGACGCGCCCTGGCGCAGATCCGCGAGCGCGGCCTGCGGGCTGTCGATGTCGGGGTGCTGCCGGGGGCGGCCGGCGGCCCCAAGCCGCTGGGTATACAAGGCCTGGACCTGGCATTGTTCGGCCAGTTGCTGCCGTCGGCACCGCGGCAGCGCTCGCTGATCGGCGCCTCGATCGGCTCCTGGCGCTTTGCCAGCGCCTGCCTGGACGACCCCGTGGCCGGCCTGCGGCGCCTGGGCGAACTGTACACCGAGCAGGATTTCGCCAAGGGCGTGACCCCTGCGCAGATCAGCCAGAGCTGCCAGCGCATGCTCGACGATCTGCTACAGGGTCGTGATGGCCAGATCCTGACCAATCCGAACTATCGCCTGAATATCCTGGTGGTGAAGAGCCATGGCCAGCTTGCCCATGATCACCCCGCGCGGCTGGGCATGGGCCTGTCTTCGGTGATTGCCAGCAACCTGCTCGGGCGTTCGCGCCTGGCCCGTCACTTCGAGCGCATCATCCTGCATGATGGCCGTAGCGCACCACCGCTGGACGCACTGACCGACTTCCCCTCACGCTGCCTGCCCCTGGACCTGGGCAACCTGCGCCAGGCGCTGCTCGCGTCGGGCTCGATCCCGATGGTGATGGAGGGCGTGCGCGATATTCCCGGCGCAGGCAACGGCACCTACCGTGACGGCGGCCTGCTGGACTACCACCTCGACCTGCCCTATCGAGGCGACGACCTGGTGCTCTATCCGCACTTCACCGACAAGGTCGTGCCCGGCTGGTTCGACAAGGCCCTGCCCTGGCGTCGCGGCGATGCCACACGCCTGCACAATGTGCTGCTGATGACGCCATCGCCGCAGTACCTGGCCGCCCTGCCCTATGGCAAGCTGCCGGACCGCAACGACTTCAAGCGTTTCATGGGGGATGCGCCGACACGCAAGCGCTACTGGTACAAGTCTATCGCCGAAAGCCAGCGCCTGGGCGACGAGCTGCTGGAACTGGTCGCCACCGGGCGGCTGCACGAACGGTTGCAAGCCTTGTAGCAAGCATGCTGGTAGACTGCGCGCATTCTTGATTCACACAGAGTTCTGCCAGCGTGGAAATTTTCAAAGAGTTCACCTTCGAGTCCGCTCACCGCCTGCCCCACGTCCCCGAAGGACACAAATGCGGTCGCCTGCACGGCCATTCGTTCAAGGTCGCCCTGCACCTGACTGGCCCGCTCGACCCGCACACCGGCTGGATCCGCGACTTCGCAGAGGTCAAGGCGATCTTCAAGCCGATCTACGATCGCCTCGACCACAACTACCTGAACGACATTCCCGGCCTGGAAAACCCGACCAGCGAAGTGATCGCCAAGTGGATCTGGGAACAGGTGAAGCCACTGCTGCCGGAGCTGTCGAAAGTGCGCATCCACGAGACCTGCACCAGTGGCTGCGAATACACCGGCGACTGACCACTCGGCCGTCAGGGCTGTGGGTTGCTATGAGGTGGAACGCCAGACTGACTGACAATCAGCGTAAAGCCGCCGCGCTTGCCGATCTGGTCATTGAGGTAGGCGACATTCTCCACCTGACGCCTGACCTGGCGTCCCTTCGGGCTGTAGAGCATCAGGTTCGGCAACACATCACCGTCACGCAGTGCTGCGGGGTTCAGGCCCGGAATATGCCACAGGGGCGTTCGCTGTGTAGACGTAAGGGTGTATAGCGGAGTGGTCAACTGAATCGGTGGGTCAATAGGCAGCTCGAACGAAGCCCCGATAGGGTCGTTGATCTGGACCCTGGCCGGCTCGTCCACGTTCACGCCCGCCGGCGATCCGGCGCTGTAGAACCTCAGGTAGCCATTGCGACTGGTGTCGAGCCAGTAGTCGAGTTCGGGCCAGGCATGCTCGTTGCGCCCTTCGTAGGCGGGACGGATCTCGTACACATAGCCGTCGGCATGGCGGTAGACACCGAACCAGAAGCAGTCACTCACATAGCGTTTGTGCGCGTCCTTGCCGAACAAGCCTTCGAGCAGAAACGACTGGATCATCTCCTCGCCGTAGTCCCAACTGGTGATCAGCCAGCCATCGTCTCCATTCCAGTCATCGAACTCGACCCAGAACGGCCGGAACATGTCACTGTTCTCTTTCCATTGGCCGACGGTAACAGGGCGATCATGAAGCTGCCATTGGCAACGCGCGTTGAAACTCAGCAGGGGTTGAAACTCGAAACTGGACATACGGCGCTCCTGGAAGTGAGGGAGCGTCAACGCTAAATAGTGCGAGCGCGGCGCAGCAGCTTGAAGCCTTACCCCAGCGACTGCTGCAGGAAAGCAGGCGCGATGTAGCGCTGGTAATGGGCCTCGGAAAGCAGGAAGAACTCGCGGTCGATGGCGTCGCGCAACTGCGGCAACTCCCAATCGCGGAACTCCGGCAACAGGGCCATGCCGTAGGCTTCCAGGTCTCGGATCATGCGGGCACCGCGGGCGATCAACTGGTAGGCCCAGCAATATTCGGACTGGTGTGCCAGAAAGCGGATCGAGCGCTGTTCGAGTTGTTCGCGCAAACGGTCTTTGTCGAACACTTCAAGCTTGGCCATCATCACCTGCACCAGCAACTGCTCCAGGCGCAGCCAGACGGCACGCTTCTGCTCCTCGTCATAACCGTTCCAATTGATCACTTCATGGTGAAAGCGCTTGCAGCCACGGCAGACGGTGTCTCCGTAGACAGTTGAGCAAAGGCCGACGCAAGGGGTCTTGATGGACTGGTTGGACATGGAAAAACAACGGCTTGGCGGTGGAACACGGCGTCATGTTAGCCCTTTGTCTAACCGGGGTCACTCGTTAAAGTCATCGTCGGCAACTTACCTTCCGTGTTTTTTTGCCGTAGAATCATCCCGCCTTTTCAAGGCAACAATGTCCGTTGGAAGCTGTTTTCAAAGCGTCACGAGCACAGTTCATCCGGTAGAACGGTGTTGGCCCAGGCCATGCTCCCCGCATGGCCCGCGCCAACCCCTCATCAACGCTCCGTTCTACAGGCGTAAAACTTTGAAAGCAGCTTCTGTAAGGATTCTCTGGGACCCTGGCTGGACGGCTCAAAAAGCCGTGATCCGCGCATGGGTGCAGGGAATGCTGGATGAGCGTCCCGGACTCCCTTTAGGGACCACTGATGAGGGTAATAACTGTGCTTGAAGCCTACCGCAAACACATCGAAGAGCGTGCCGCCCTGGGTATCGTGCCCCAGCCGCTGAACGCCGAACAAACTGCAGGCCTGGTCGAGCTGCTGAAAAACCCGCCGGCCGGCGAAGAAGCCTTCCTCGTAGACCTGATCACCAATCGCGTTCCGCCAGGAGTCGACGAAGCTGCCTACGTCAAGGCCGCGTTCCTCTCCGCTGTCGCCAAGGGCGAAGCCAAGTCGCCACTGATCGACCGCAAGCACGCCACCGAGCTGCTGGGCACCATGCAGGGTGGCTACAACATCGAGACGCTGGTCGCGCTGCTGGACGACGCCGAACTGGGCGCCGTCGCGGGCGAACAGCTCAAGCACACTCTGCTGATGTTCGACGCCTTCCACGACGTGGCCGAAAAAGCCAAGGCCGGCAACGTGCACGCCAAGGCCGTCCTGGAGTCCTGGGCTGCCGGCGAGTGGTTCACCTCGCGCCCAGCCATCGCCGACAAGTACACCCTGACCGTATTCAAGGTGCCAGGCGAAACCAACACCGATGACCTGTCCCCTGCCCCGGACGCCTGGTCGCGCCCTGACATCCCACTGCACGCCCTGGCCATGCTGAAGATGGCCCGCGACGGCATCGAGCCTTCGCAGCCAGGTTCGGTCGGCCCACTGGCTCAGATCGAAGCGGTCAAGGCCAAGGGCTTCCCGGTTGCCTACGTCGGTGACGTGGTCGGTACCGGCTCCTCGCGTAAATCCGCCACCAACTCGGTGCTGTGGTTCTTCGGCGACGACATCCCGTACGTGCCGAACAAGCGCGCCGGTGGTTTCTGCTTCGGCACCAAGATCGCCCCGATCTTCTACAACACCATGGAAGACGCCGGCGCCCTGCCAATCGAATTCGACTGCACCAACCTGGCCATGGGCGATGTCATCGACGTCTACCCGTTCAAAGGTGAAGTCAAGCGTCACGACAGCGACGAGCTGGTCACCACCTTCGAACTGAAAACCGAAGTGCTGCTGGACGAAGTCCGCGCTGGCGGCCGTATCCCGCTGATCGTCGGCCGTGGCCTGACCGAAAAAGCCCGTGCCGAACTGGGCCTGGGTGCTTCGGACCTGTTCAAGAAGCCAGAACAGCCTGCCGACACCGGCAAGGGCTTCACCCTGGCACAGAAGATGGTCGGTCGCGCCTGCGGCCTGCCGGAAGGCCAAGGCGTACGCCCGGGTGCCTACTGCGAACCGAAAATGACCACCGTCGGTTCCCAGGACACCACCGGCCCGATGACCCGTGACGAGCTGAAGGACCTGGCATGCCTGGGCTTCTCTGCCGACCTGGTCATGCAGTCGTTCTGCCACACCGCCGCCTACCCGAAACCGATCGACGTCAACACCCACCACACCCTGCCGGATTTCATCCGCACCCGTGGCGGCGTGTCCCTGCGTCCAGGCGACGGCATCATCCACAGCTGGCTGAACCGCATGCTGCTGCCTGACACCGTCGGCACCGGTGGCGACTCGCACACCCGCTTCCCGATCGGCATCTCGTTCCCGGCCGGTTCCGGCCTGGTCGCCTTCGCCGCTGCCACCGGCGTCATGCCGCTGGACATGCCGGAGTCGGTACTGGTGCGCTTCAAGGGCAAGCTGCAACCTGGCATCACCCTGCGTGACCTGGTCCACGCCATCCCTTACTACGCCATCCAGAAGGGCCTGCTGACCGTCGAGAAGAAAGGCAAGAAGAACGCCTTCTCCGGCCGCATCCTGGAAATCGAAGGCCTGGACGAGCTGACCGTCGAGCAGGCGTTCGAGCTGTCCGACGCTTCGGCCGAGCGTTCGGCTGCCGGTTGCACCATCAAGCTGCCGGAAAAGGCCATCGCCGAGTACCTGCAGTCGAACATCACCCTGCTGCGCTGGATGATCAGCGAAGGCTACGGCGACGCTCGCACCATGGAGCGCCGTGCCCAAGCGATGGAAGCCTGGCTGGCCAACCCTGAGCTGCTGTCGGCCGACGCCGATGCCGAATACGCCGAGATCATCGAAATCGACCTGGCCGACGTCAAGGAGCCTGTGCTCTGCGCGCCGAACGACCCGGACGACGCCCGCCTGCTGTCGCAGGTACAAGGCGAGAAGATCGACGAAGTGTTCATCGGTTCGTGCATGACCAACATCGGTCACTTCCGCGCTGCCGGCAAGCTGCTGGACAAGGTCAAGGGCGGTATCCCGACCCGTCTGTGGCTGGCGCCGCCCACCAAGATGGACGCCCACCAGCTGACCGAGGAAGGCTACTACGGCATCTACGGCAAGGCTGGCGCGCGCATGGAAATGCCAGGCTGCTCGCTGTGCATGGGTAACCAGGCACGTGTGCAGACCGGTTCGACCGTGGTCTCCACCTCGACCCGTAACTTCCCGAACCGTCTGGGCGATGCCACCAACGTCTACCTGGCGTCGGCGGAGCTGGCTGCAGTCGCGTCGATCCTCGGCAAGCTGCCGACCGTCGAAGAGTACCTGCAGTACGCCAAAGATATCGACAGCATGGCTGCCGACGTCTACCGCTACCTGAGCTTCGATCAAATCGCCGAGTTCCGTGAAGCGGCGGCCAACGCCAAGATCCCGGTGGTTCAGGCGTAAGCTGAGCAGTCGGTTGTAAATGAAAAGCCCCGGTAGAAATACCGGGGCTTTTTCGTGGCTGGGGCGATTGTGGAGTGAGTTGAAGCCCTATCGCTGAACCCAGAGTTAAAAGGCGTCGCCAGGCACCCTCACCCACCCTTCCATCAACACCCGCGCACTGCGGCTCATGATGGCCTTGGTCACCGTCCACTCACCCTCCGCCTTCCGCGCCTCGGCGCCCACCCGCAACGTCCCGGACGGGTGACCGAAACGCACAGCGCTACGCTCTCCTCCACCGGCCGCCAGGTTCACCAGAGTGCCGGGAATCGCCGCCGCCGTGCCAATGGCCACCGCCGCCGTCCCCATCATCGCGTGATGCAACTTGCCCATGGATAGCGCCCGCACCACCAGATCGATATCGCTCGCCGCCACAGCCTTGCCGCTGGAAGCGGTATACGACGTAGCAGGCGCGACGAAAGCGACCTTCGGCGTGTGCTGGCGGCCGGCGGCCTGGTCGATGTGTTCGATCAGGCCCATACGTACCGCGCCATGGGCACGGATGGTCTCGAAACGCGCCAGCGCGGCGGCATCGCCATTGATCGCATCCTGAAGCTCGGTTCCGGTGTAACCGATGTCGGCGGCATTGACGAAGATGGTCGGGATACCCGCATTGATCAGGGTCGCCTTGAACGTGCCGACACCTGGCACCTCGAGGTCGTCAACCAGGTTGCCGGTTGGGAACATCGCCCCGCCGCCCTCGCCGTCTTCATCGGCTGCAGGGTCGAGGAACTCCAGTTGCACTTCGGCCGCCGGGAAGGTCACGCCATCGAGCTCGAAGTCGCCGGTTTCCTGCACCTCACCCTCGGTGATCGGTACATGAGCAATGATGGTCTTGCCGATATTGGCCTGCCAGATGCGCACGGTCGCCATGCCGTTGCGCGGGATGCGTGCCGGGTCCACCAGGCCACTGGCGATGGCGAACGAACCTACGGCCGCCGAGAGGTTGCCGCAGTTGCCACTCCAGTCGACGAACGCCTTGTCGATGGCGACCTGGCCGAACAGGTAGTCGACATCGTGATCGGCCTTGCTGCTTGGCGAAAGAATCACGGTCTTGCTGGTGCTGGAGGTCGCACCGCCCATGCCGTCGATCTGCTTGGCGTAGGGGTCGGGACTGCCGATCACCCGCAACAGCAAGGCATCGCGCGCAGGGCCTGGCACCTGGGCGCGCTCGGGAAGGTCTTGCAGGCGAAAGAACACGCCCTTGCTGGTGCCACCACGGATGTAGGTGGCGGGGATTTTCACTTGCGCTATAGATGCCATGAGCACTCATCCTTCAAGGCCCCACACGCCCCCGTGGGAGCGGGCTTGCCCCGCGATGGCGTCAGAACAGACAGCGTTATTGCTCCTGCTGACGCAATCGCGGGACTAGCCCGCTCCTACAGGGTAAAGGCGGGGGTTCAGGTCATTAGGCCGTCGCTTCGAGGAAGTCCTGGGCAAAGCGCTGCAGCACCCCGCCCGCCTCGTAGATCGACACTTCTTCAGCGGTGTCCAGACGGCAGGTCACCGGCACTTCGACACGCTCGCCATCGCGGCGGGTCACCACCAGCGTCAGGGTTGCGCGCGGCGTGCGCGCACCGACCACATCGTAGGTCTCGCTGCCGTCCAGGCCCAGGGTCACGCGCGTTGTTCCCGGCTGAAACTCCAGCGGCAACACACCCATGCCGATCAGGTTGGTGCGGTGGATGCGCTCGAAGCCTTCGGCGACGATCGCCTCGACGCCCGCCAGACGCACGCCCTTGGCCGCCCAGTCCCGCGACGAGCCCTGCCCGTAGTCGGCACCGGCGACAATGATCAGCGGCTGCTTGCGCGCCATGTAGGTCTCGATCGCCTCCCACATGCGCGTCACCTTGCCCTCCGGCTCGATACGCGCGAGCGAGCCCTGCTTCACGCTGCCGTCTTCCTTGCGCACCATCTCGTTGAACAGCTTGGGGTTGGCGAAGGTTGCGCGCTGCGCGGTGAGGTGGTCGCCGCGGTGGGTGGCGTAGGAGTTGAAGTCCTCCTCCGGCAGGCCCATCTTCGCCAGGTACTCGCCCGCCGCGCTGTCGAGCATGATGGCGTTCGACGGCGACAGGTGGTCGGTGGTGATGTTGTCGGGCAGCACCGCCAGCGGACGCATGCCGCGCAGGGTGCGCTCACCGGCCAGGGCGCCTTCCCAGTAAGGGGGACGCCGAATATAGGTGCTCATCGGGCGCCATTCGTACAACGGCGCAACCTTCGGCCCCTTGTCTTCCTCGATGGTGAACATCGGGATGTACACCTGGCGGAACTGCTCGGGCTTGACCGAAGCACGTACCACCGCGTCGATCTCTTCATCGCTCGGCCAGATATCCTTCAGGCGGATTTCCTTGCCGTCGACCACGCCCAGCACATCCTTCTCGATATCGAAGCGGATGGTGCCGGCGATGGCGTAGGCCACCACCAGCGGCGGCGACGCCAGGAATGCCTGCTTAGCGTAGGGATGGATACGCCCGTCGAAGTTGCGGTTACCCGAGAGCACTGCCGTGGCATAGAGATCACGGTCAATGATCTCCTGCTGGATCACCGGGTCCAGTGCGCCGGACATGCCGTTGCAGGTGGTGCAGGCGAAGGCGACGATACCGAAGCCCAACTGCTCGAGCTCCTGTTCCAGGCCGGCCTCTTTCAGATACAGCTGTACCGCCTTGGAGCCCGGCGCCAGCGAGGACTTGACCCAGGGTTTGCGCACCAGGCCGAGCCGGTTGGCATTGCGCGCCAGCAGGCCGGCGGCGATGACATTGCGCGGGTTGCTGGTGTTGGTGCAACTGGTGATGGCGGCGATGATTACCGCACCATCGGGCATCTGCCCCGGCACTTCTTCCCAAGCCCCGGCAATGCCCTTTGCCGCCAGGTCGCTGGTGGCCACGCGGGCGTGCGGGTTGGACGGGCCGGCCATGTTGCGCACCACACTCGACAGGTCGAAGGTCAGCGTGCGCTCGTATTCGGCCTTGGCCAGGCTGTCGGCCCACAGGCCGGCGACCTTGGCGTAGGTCTCGACCAGTTGCACCTGCTGGTCGTCACGACCGGTCAGGCGCAGGTAGTCGATGGTCTGCTGGTCGATGGCGAACATCGCCGCAGTGGCGCCGTATTCAGGTGCCATGTTGGAAATGGTGGCACGGTCGCCCAGGGTCAGCGCCCGGGCACCCTCACCATGGAATTCGAGGTAGGCACCAACCACTTTCTGCTTGCGCAGGAACTCGGTCAGAGCCAGTACCAGGTCGGTAGCGGTGATGTTCGGTGCCAGTCGACCGGTCAGCTCGACGCCGACGATTTCCGGCAGGCGCATCCACGAGGCGCGACCGAGCATGACGTTCTCGGCCTCAAGGCCACCCACGCCGATGGCGATCACGCCCAGGGCGTCCACATGCGGTGTGTGACTGTCGGTGCCGACGCAAGTATCCGGGTAGGCCACGCCGTGATCGCTGTGGATCACTGGCGACATCTTCTCCAGGTTGATCTGGTGCATGATGCCGTTGCCCGGCTGGATCACGTCGACGTTCTTGAACGCCTGCTTGGTCCAGTTGATGAAGTGGAAACGGTCTTCGTTGCGACGGTCTTCGATGGCGCGGTTCTTCTCGAATGCTTGCGGATCGAAACCGCCGCACTCCACGGCCAGCGAGTGGTCGACGATCAATTGCACCGGCACCACTGGATTGACCTGCGCTGGATCGCCACCCTTGTCGGCGATGGCATCGCGTAGGCCCGCCAGGTCGACCAGGGCGGTCTGGCCGAGAATGTCGTGGCACACCACGCGCGCCGGGAACCAAGGGAAGTCGAGGTCGCGCTTGCGCTCGATCAATTGTCCGAGCGAGGCGTCGAGGGTGGCCGGATCGCAGCGGCGTACCAGGTTTTCGGCGAGCACGCGGGAGGTATAGGGAAGGCCGTCGTAGGCGCCGGGCTTGATCGCCTCGACCGCCGCGCGGGTGTCGAAGTAGTCCAGGGCGGTGCCTGGCAGGTTCTTGCGGTATGCGGTGTTCATCATGGAATCAGGCTCGTTCACAGGATTCGGAAGGTTTCACCGCCCCTGTGGGAGCGGGCTTGCCCGCGAATGCGTCAGCAGGTGCGCAGCGGTTGCCCGAACGGACGCATTCGCGGGCAAGCCCGCTCCCACAGGGAAACGGGTTGCCTCTCTATATCTACTCAGCGCTTGTCGATCGGCACGAACTGGCGCTGCTCGACGCCGGTGTACTCGGCGCTCGGACGAATGATGCGGTTGTTGGCGCGCTGCTCGAACACGTGCGCCGCCCAGCCGGTCAGGCGCGAGCAGACGAAGATCGGGGTGAACAGCTTGGTCGGGATGCCCATGAAATGGTACGCCGAGGCATGGTAGAAATCGGCGTTGGGGAACAAGCGCTTCTGCTCCCACATCGTCTTGTCGATGGCCTCGGATACCGGGTACAGCACCGTGTCGCCCACCTCGTCGGCCAACTGCTTCGACCAGCCCTTGATCACCTCGTTGCGCGGGTCGGACTCTTTGTAGATGGCGTGGCCGAAGCCCATGATCTTGTCCTTGCGCTCGAGCATGCGCAGCAGTTCGGCGGTCGCCTCCTGCGGACTCTGGAAGCGCTCGATCAGCTCCATCGCCGCCTCGTTGGCACCACCGTGCAACGGCCCGCGCAGCGAGCCGATGGCGGCCGTGACGCAGGAGTACAGGTCCGACAGGGTCGAGGCACAGACCCGTGCAGTGAAGGTCGAGGCGTTGAATTCGTGCTCGGCGTAAAGGATCAGCGAGACGTTCATCACCTTCACGTACAGCTCGCTCGGCTTCTTGCCGTGCAGCAGGTGCAGGAAGTGGCCACCGAGGGTGTCCTCGTCGCTGCTGCAGTCGATGCGCACGCCGTGGTGGGTGAAGCGGTACCAGTAGCACATCACCGCCGGGAACAGTGCCAGCAGGCGATCGGTCTTGTCGCGCTGGGCCTCGAAGGTCAGCTCCGGCTCCAGGGTTCCGAGCACCGAGCAGCCTGTGCGCATCACGTCCATCGGATGGGCGTCGCGCGGGATGCGCTCGAGCACTTCCTTGAGCGCTTGCGGCAGGTCGCGCAGGCCCTTGAGCTTGTGCTTGTAGTCATCCAGCTCGGCCTTGCTCGGCAGCTCACCATAGAGCAGCAGGTAGGCGACTTCCTCGAACTCGGCGCCAGCGGCCAGGTCGCGCACGTCGTAGCCACGATAGGTCAGGCCGGCACCGACCTGGCCCACGGTCGACAGCGCGGTCTGCCCGGCCACCTGGCCACGCAGGCCGGCACCACTGAGTACTTTTGCTTCGGCCATGGTGTTTCTCCTTTCTTGAATTTGTTATGAAGTCTTTCTGGCTAATCTGCAGCGATCGCACCGGCCCCATCGCGGGACAAGCCCGCTCCCACAGAGGAGTGCCTGACCCCTGTGGGAGCGGGCTTGCCCCGCGATGGGGCCGATACCGCCGGCATGGCTTACCCTTTCTTCTGCGCAAACAGCGCATCGAGGCTCTGCTCGAACGCGTGATAACCAATGGCATCGTAGAGCTCCATGCGGGTCTGCATGGTGTCGATCACATTCTTCTGCGTGCCGTCGCGGCGCAGGGCGGCGTAGACGTTCTCGGCAGCCTTGTTCATGGCGCGGAACGCCGACAGTGGGTACAGCACCAGCGACACATCGACCGACGCCAGCTCGTCGGTGGTGTACAGCGGCGTGGCACCGAACTCGGTGATATTGGCCAGGATCGGCGCCTTCACCCGGTCGGCGAAGGTCTTGTACATCTGCAGCTCGGTGATGGCTTCGGGGAAGATCATGTCGGCGCCGGCCTCGATGCACGCCTCGGCACGGTCCAATGCCGCATTCAAGCCTTCCACCGCCAGGGCGTCGGTACGTGCCATGATCACGAAGCTGTCGTCAGTGCGCGCATCCACCGCTGCCTTGATCCGGTCGACCATCTCCTGCTGCGAGACGATCTCCTTGTTCGGCCGATGACCACAGCGCTTGGCGCCGACCTGGTCCTCGATGTGAATGGCCGCGGCGCCGAACTTGCACATCGAGCGCACCGTGCGGGCGACGTTGAACGCCGAGGCACCAAAGCCGGTGTCGACATCCACCAGCAGCGGCAAGTCGCATACATCGGTGATCCGGCGAACATCGGTCAGCACGTCGTCCAGCCCGCTGATGCCCAGGTCCGGCAGCCCCAGGGAGCCGGCAGCGACCCCGCCACCGGACAGGTAGATGGCCTTGAACCCGGCGCGCTTGGCCAGCAGCGCATGGTTGGCGTTGATGGCTCCGACTACCTGCAGCGGATGCTCGGCGGCTACGGCGTCGCGAAAACGCTGACCGGGGGTGCTCTTCACAGTCATGACTCACCTCGTGGGCTGTTGTTGTGGGCGTCCTGGTAGTGACGCTCGATATTGCGCTTGGACGCACCGATATGGCGGCGCATCAGGAGTTCGGCCAGCTCGCCGTCACGGTCGGCGATGGCATCGAGTATGCGGTGGTGTTCGGCGAAAGCCTGGCGCGGACGGTTGGGGGTGGCCGAGAACTGGATGCGGTACATGCGCACCAGCTGGTACAGCTCGCCGCACAGCATCTTGACCAGGGTCTGGTTGCCGCTGCCCTGGATGATCCGATAGTGGAAGTCGAAATCGCCTTCCTGTTGGTAGTAGCCAAGCCCGGCCTGGAATGCCGCATCGCGCTCGTGGGTATCGAGCACTTGGCGCAGTTCGTCGATCTGGGCCACGCTCATGCGTTCAGCGGCGAGCCTGCAGGCCATGCCTTCGAGCGATTCGCGGATTTCGTACAGCTCGATCAGCTCGGCGTGGTTGAGCGATACCACCCGTGCACCGACATGCGGCACACGCACCAGCAGGCGCTGGCCCTCCAGTCGATGAATGGCCTCGCGCAACGGACCGCGACTGATGCCGTAGGTGCGGGCCAGCTCCGGCTCGGAAATCTTGCTGCCCGGGGCGATATCCCCCTTCACGATGGCCGCCTGGATGCGCCGAAAGACATTCTCTGAAAGCGTTTCGGAATCATCTGCAACCGGTGCGAGGGCCTGAGGGGCTTCCAGCATGATTGTCGACACCTTGTAAGTTGATAGCGCCAAAACTAGCCAAATAAAGGTGCGCAGTCAAAGACAAAAACAACATTGTCGACAATTGTCTAATAACGAACTTACCCCACGCTGCCGCGGTCAGATCGCAGCGCGCTGGCGTCAAGACGTCGGCGTGATAGAATGCCGCGCTTCCCAAGGATTACGGATAGTGTGCCTGTCATCATTTCATGCTGTTGACAGATGAACGAGGCGCTTGCGCCCTGCCCCGAACACAGACAGCACCGCGCCAGGACTATGAGACCCACGTTTTATTCACTGTTGTTCAGCCTCGCCTTGCTGCCGGCGCTTGGCCATGCGGCCGAAAAGACCGTGTACGGCCTGAACGAGTACGCCCGCCTGGGCGATCTTGACCTTGAAGTGGCCGCCAAGCTCGACACCGGCGCCAAGACCGCGTCGCTCAGCGCGCGCGACATCAAGCGCTTCAAGCGCGACGGCGAAAGCTGGGTGCGTTTCTACCTGGCCATCGACGCCGCCCACAAGCACCCCATCGAACGCCCACTGGCCCGCGTGAGCAAGATCAAGCGGCGCGCCGGTGACTACAATCCGGACGAAGGCAAGGCCTACACCGCCCGCCCGGTGATCGAACTGAACATCTGCATGGGCCAGGCCCTGCGCACCATCGAAGTCAACCTCACCGACCGCAGCGCCTTCCAGTTCCCGCTGCTGATCGGCTCCGAGGCACTCAAGCACTTCGACGCGCTGGTCGACCCCAGCCTCAAATACGCGGCCGGCAAACCTGCCTGTGCCACCGAAGCTCCCAAAGTAGAGTAATTCCGATGCGCTCTCTTACCCTGCACCTGAAAGTCCTGATCACCATCCTGGTGCTGCTGGGCGTGACGGTCACCTGCTACCAGATCTTCATCCTGGGCATCCCGGTAACCGAAGACGAGACCGACGACCTGTGGAACATCGACGCCAAGGTCGAGTTCGTTGCCAGTCCCAAGGACCCGGTGAAGATCCAGATGTTCGTGCCGCCGCTGAACCGCGACTACGTGAGCCTCAACGAGAGCTTCATCTCCAACAACTACGGCGTCAGCGTCAATCGCACCGACGGCAATCGCAAGGTCACCTGGTCGGCTCGCCGCGCCAGTGGCAATCAGACCCTCTACTACCGCCTGGTCCTGACCAAGCGCTACAGCACCGAAAAAGCCAAGATCAAGGGCCCGACCTTCCGTGACAGCCTGGCGGTCGAAGGCCCCGAGAAAATTGCCGCCGAAGCGCTGATGGCACCGATCCGCCAGCACTCTGCCGACGTCGAGACCTTCGTCAGCGAGACCATCAAGCGCGTCAACAACCCCAACGATGACAACGCCAAGCTGCTGCTGGCCGGCGACAACTCCCCCATGAAGAAAGCCCAGGTCATCGACCTGCTGCTGTCGATCGCCCACGTGCCGATGGAAAAGGTCCACACCATCCGCCTGGTTGCCGACACCCCGCAAAGCCCTGAACTGTGGCTGCGCAGTTTCAACGGCAACGCCTGGCTGTACTTCAACCCGGAAACCGGCGAGCAGGGCCTGCCCAATGACCGCCTGCTGTGGTGGACCGGCGATGAAAACCTGATCACCGTCGATGGCGGCAAGAAGGCCACCGTCACCTTCAGCATGAACAACAGCGAGATGAACGCCATCCGCCTGGCCAAGCTGACCGACGAGAACACCGACGCCGACTTCCTCGAGTACTCCCTGTACGGCCTGCCGCTGCAAACCCAGCAGACCTTCATGATCATGGTGATGATCCCGATCGGCGTGTTGGTCATCCTCGTGCTGCGCAACCTGATCGGCATTCAGACCCTCGGCACCTTCACCCCGGTGCTGATTGCCCTGGCCTTCCGCGAAACGCAGCTAGGCTTCGGCATCGTGCTGTTCACGGTGATCACCGCCCTGGGCCTTTCGCTGCGCTCCTATCTTGAACACCTGAAGCTGCAGATGCTGCCGCGCCTGTCGGTGGTGCTGACCTTCGTCGTGGTGCTGATCGCCGCAATCAGCCTGTTCAGCCACAAGCTGGGCCTGGAGCGCGGGCTGTCGGTGGCACTGTTCCCGATGGTGATCCTGACCATGACCATCGAGCGCCTGTCGATCACCTGGGAAGAACGTGGCGGCGGCCATGCAATGAAAGTCGCCGTCGGCACCCTGTTCGCAGCCTCCTTGGCGCACCTGCTGATGACCGTGCCGGAAGCCGTGTACTTCGTCTTCACCTTCCCGGCCGTGCTGCTGATCCTGGTGGGCTTCATGCTGGCGATGGGTCGCTACCGCGGCTACCGCCTGACCGAGCTCGTTCGCTTCAAGGCATTCCTGAAGAAGGCTGACGCCTGATGTTCGGACTGATCAAGACGTGGAAAGCCCTGGAGGCCCGGGGCATCATGGGTATCAACCGGCGCAACGCGGACTATGTCCTGAAGTACAACAAGCGCCACCTGTACCCGATCGTCGACGACAAGATCATCACCAAGGAGCGCGCACTGGCGGCCGGCATCCATGTGCCGGAGATGTACGGCATCATCGAAACCGAAAAAGAGATCGAGAAGCTCGACGAGATCATCGGCGGGCGCAGCGACTTCGTCATCAAGCCGGCGCAAGGCGCTGGCGGCGATGGCATCCTGGTGGTCGCCGACCGCTTCGAGGACCGTTACCGCACGGTCTCGGGCAAGATCATCAGCCATGAGGAAATCGAGCACCAGATCTCGAGCATCCTCACCGGGCTGTATTCGCTGGGTGGGCACCGCGACCGCGCCCTGATCGAGTACCGCGTCACCCCGGACCAGATCTTCAAGAGCATCAGCTACGAAGGTGTACCCGACATCCGCATCATCGTACTGATGGGCTACCCGGTGATGGCCATGCTGCGCCTGCCGACCCGCCAGTCCGGCGGCAAGGCCAACCTGCACCAGGGCGCGATCGGGGTCGGCGTGGACCTCGCCACCGGCGTCACCCTGCGCGGCACCTGGCTGAACCGGATCATCAGCAAACACCCGGACACCACCAACGCGGTGGATGGCGTGCAGTTGCCGAACTGGGACGGTTTCATGAAGCTGGCTGCCAGCTGCTACGAGCTGTGCGGGCTGGGCTACATCGGCGTGGACATGGTGCTGGACCAGGACAAAGGCCCGCTGATCCTTGAGCTCAACGCCCGCCCCGGCCTTAACATCCAGATCGCCAATGACTGCGGCCTGACCCAGCGTACCCACGCCATCGAGGCGCATATCGAGGCGCTGGCCAAGGACGGCATCAGCGAAGATGCCGAGACCCGGGTGCGAGTGGCTCAGGGGCTGTTCGGGCACGTCGTCCAGCAGTGATGCCAGCACAGGCCGCCCCTGTTGGGGCGGCCTGCTCCAACTGGTGCTAGGCACTTTTCCTACAGCGGCCTACAATCCCCGTCCTTGATTTTCATCGCCGTCCATTCCGATGCCGACCTGTACGCTGCACCCCCTGCCCTACCAGCCCGACCCTGCGCACTACTTCAGCCGCTTGCGCCTGGCCCCCGGCGCCATCCTGCTCGACAGCGCCCGCCCGGTCGCCGAGCGCGGGCGCTTCGACCTGTTCAGTGCCTGGCCACTGCAACAACTGCAAGCGCAGGACGGCGAAAGCGGTGAACACTATCTGCAGCGGCTGCGCCAGGCCCTGGCAGGACTCGGCGAGGCTACACTGCCCGACGATAGCGAACTGCCGTTCGCCGGCGGACTGATCGGCTACCTGAGCTATGACTTCGGCAGGCGCCTGGAGCATCTACCGCAGCAGGCGACAGACGACCTCGGCCTGCCCGATGCGCAACTGGGCCTGTACGCCTGGGCCGCCATCACCGACCACCAACTGCGCACCAGCCAATTGGTGTTCCATCCCGCCTTGGCCGACAGCGAACGCCAGCGCCTGATCCGCCTGTTCGAGGAGGATGACGCGCCACTCAGCGGAACCTTCAAGCTGCTGTCTCCAATGCAGGGCGACCTTCGTGCCGAGCAGTACCACGCAGCCTTCGATCAGGTACAACGCTATATCCACGCCGGCGACTGCTACCAGATCAACCTCACGCAGCGCTTTCGCGCCCCCTGCCAGGGCGATCCGTGGCACGCCTACCAGGCGCTGCGCAGCGCCTGCCCGACGCCGTTCTCGGGCTTCCAGCAACTGAGCCCCGACAGCGCGCTGCTGAGCTTTTCGCCGGAGCGCTTCATCCGCGTCAGCCAGGGCGACGTCGAGACCCGCCCGATCAAGGGCACCCGACCACGCTCGACAGACCCGGAGCAAGACCTGCGCAACGCCCGCGAGCTGCAAGCCAGCACCAAGGACCGCTCGGAGAACCTGATGATCGTTGACCTGTTGCGCAACGACATCGGCCGTACCTGCGAGATCGGCTCGGTGAAGGTGCCGGAGCTGTTCAGCCTCGAGAGCTACCCCAACGTCCACCACCTGGTCAGCAGCGTCACCGGGCGCCTGGCCGCCGACAAGGATGCACTGGACCTGATCGCCGGCAGTTTTCCCGGCGGCTCGATCACCGGGGCTCCGAAGATCCGTGCCATGCAGATCATCGATGAACTTGAGCCGACACGCCGGGCCCTGTACTGCGGCTCGCTGCTATACCTCGACGTGCGCGGCGAGATGGACAGCTCGATCGCCATCCGCAGCCTGCTGGTCAAGGAGGGTCAGGTCAGTTGCTGGGGCGGTGGCGCGGTGGTGGCTGATTCGGCGTGGGAGGCCGAGTACGAGGAGTCGATCGCCAAGGTGCGGGTGTTGATGGAGAGCTTGCAGGAGCTATAGCCGATGATTCGCCCGCGAAGCGGGCGTCACCTATTCGAGCCCGTCTACCCCGCCATTTTTTGTTACCATCGACCCATTACGAGCGCACAGCGCCATACACACGATGGAAACCGCCTGATGAGCCAACCCTTCGACGTCGCCGCCCTGGCCGCGACCTATGCCAGCAAGTCCCCGCAGGACATTCTCAAGCTCGCCTTCGAACACTTCGGCGACGACCTGTGGATCTCCTTCAGCGGTGCCGAGGACGTGGTGCTGGTCGACATGGCCTGGAAGCTGAACAAGCAAGTCAAGGTGTTCAGTCTCGACACCGGTCGCCTGCACCCGGAAACCTACCGCTTCATCGACCAGGTTCGCGAGCAGTACAACCTGCCGATCGAGATCCTCAGTCCGGATCGCGCCAAGCTCGACCCATTCGTCAAGGAAAAGGGCCTGTTCAGCTTCTACAAGGATGGCCATGGCGAATGCTGTGGCATCCGCAAGATCGAGCCGCTGCGTCGCAAGCTGGCCACCGTCAGCGCCTGGGCAACCGGCCAGCGCCGCGATCAGAGCCCTGGCACCCGCAGCCAGGTTGCAGCACTGGAGATCGATTCGGCGTTCTCGACGCCCGAACGCACCCTGTACAAGTTCAACCCTCTGGCACAGATGAGCAGCGCGGAAGTCTGGGGTTATATCCGCATGCTCGAGCTGCCTTACAACAGCCTGCATGAGCGCGGCTTCATCAGCATCGGCTGCGAACCTTGCACGCGCCCGGTGCTGCCGAACCAGCACGAGCGCGAGGGGCGCTGGTGGTGGGAGGAGTCGACGCAGAAGGAATGCGGCTTGCACGCGGGCAACCTGATCAGCAAGGCCTGAAAACAAACGGGGCAAGCTCGCGCCTACACAAGACCTGTAGACGCGAGCTCGACCCGCGACGGGGCCGCAACGCGGCCCCTGCTTCATGCCAATTCAGTGCACGGGTAACTCAACCCCTTCAAACAGCTCTTCGAGCTCCTGCTTGTTGTGGCACTGGATGGCCTTGGCCATCACTTCGCGGGTCAGGTGCGGTGCGAACTTTTCAATGAAATCGCACATGAAGCCACGCAGGAAGGTGCCACGGCGGAAGCCGATCTTGGTGATGCTGGCTTCGAACAGCTCGCTCGCATCCAGGCACACCAGGTCGCTGTCGAGCTTCGGATCGACCGCCATCTTCGCGACGATACCCACGCCCAGACCGAGGCGCACGTACGTCTTGATCACGTCGGCGTCTGCGGCGGTGAACACCACCTTCGGCGTCAGGCCGCGATGGTTGAACGCTTCGTCGAGCTTGGAGCGGCCCGTGAAACCGAACACATAGGTGACGATCGGGTACTCGGCCACCGCTTCGAGGGTCAGCTTCGGCAGCTTGGTCAGCGGATGCCCCTGGGGCACCACCACGCAACGATTCCATTTGTAGCACGGCATCATGATCAGATCGCCGAACAGCTCCAGCGCCTCGGTAGCGATGGCGAAATCGACAGTGCCGTCAGCGGCCATCTCGGCGATCTGCATCGGCGAGCCCTGGTGCATGTGCAGGGATACTTCGGGGTACTGCTTGATGAAGTTGCTGATCACCGGAGGCAGGGCATAGCGGGCCTGGGTGTGAGTGGTCGCGATGGACAGCGTGCCCTTCTTCTCGTTGGAGAACTCCTGGGCGATCTGCTTGATGCTTTCGACCTTGCGCAGGATCTCGCCAGCGGTGGTGATGATGCGCTCGCCCGCCGGGGTGACGCGGGTCAGGTGCTTGCCGCTGCGGGCGAAGACTTCTACGCCCAGTTCGTCCTCGAGGAGACGGATCTGCTTGCTGATCCCGGGCTGAGACGTGTACAGGCTCTGCGCAGTCGCGGAGACGTTGAGGTCGTGGTGCGCTACTTCCCAGATATAGCGCAGTTGTTGAAGCTTCATAGATTCCCCTCGAATCAGCGGTAGGTCACCGGCTGCTGGCAGCAACGATTTATAACTATATTAGTGGTAAGAGAAATAAATCTAGAACTATTTTGTTACACCCCAAGGAAAAGACCTACCGCCAGCATCAGACTTTCCTACGCCCCAAATGCTGTGCCAACGGCACCATGTACACCGGCACCGGGGACAGCTGCAGCAGCCGCACCGCTGTGCGACCAATCGGTACATCGACACCCGCGCCCTCGGCATGACTGCCGAAGATCAACAGGTCGACCGCCAGGCGCTGGGCCTGCTCCAGAATCACTTGCGCCGGATCGCCCTGGCGCACTCGCACGGCCTTGATCACCGCCAGATCGGCCGCCTCGCCCAATTCCTCACGAAAATTTTCCAGCACCTGCTGCTCGATGTTGGCCATCACCGTATTGACCCCCTGCGAGTGCAGGCGGTCGAGGGTCTGCTCATCGAGATAGCTTTGCAGCAACGACTCGGCGAACTGGCCCATGGGTTCGACGGCGTGGATCACGTACAACTCTGCGTTGAAGGTCCGCGCCAAGGCCAGGGCGTGTTGCATGACGAAGGGCGCATACACGCCGAGATCGGTGGCGTACAGCATGGAACGGATCATTCGGCCTCCTCCACTGCCGCGGGGGCAGAGCAAGCTACAGCTTAGCAGTGCCGTGGAGAGCCGCTTCGCCGTCCGGCGCAGCGGCCAGCCATAGGCTTCAGCTCGCGCAGTTGCGCCGATCGATGAACGCCAGCGCCTGGTACAGCGCCTCCATCTTCGGCAAGTGGCAACCGGCCTCGCGAGCACGGGCCAGGGGCTCGCCGTAGATCACCTGCAACTCCAGCGGCCGCTGCTGAGCGTGATCGTGGTACATGCTCGGCCAGTAGTCAGGCATCTGCTCGGTGACCCGGAACAGGTGCTCGGCATAGCCCTCCGGCAGGATATGCCCGCAGGCCCGTGCGCCCTCGACCACTTCGGCCATCAGCCCGCGAACCAGCGCGCGGCTGTCGGGATCAGTCATCAGAGGCGTCGTGCTGGCCTGCAGCAACACTGACAGGCCGTTGTACGGCACATTCCACACCAGCTTCTGCCAGCGCGCTTGAGCGAGGTTGTCCATTGGCTGCGAGTCGACGCCCGCCGCGCGGAACAATTCGGCGCCCTCGGCGACGATGGCTGCGCCGCGGTCATCGCTGGGACCGCTGTGGTAACCCAGGTTGACCGCGCCAAGCGCCTGGTGGCGGATCACCCCAGGCGCTTCGCGGTTCACACAGATAAAGCACAGCCCCCCGAGCAGGTGCATGTCATCGCGCAACGCGCCACGCAACTGCTCCTCGACGCCCAGGCCATTCTGCAGCAACACCACCCTGGCACCGGGCGCAGCCGCCTGGACGATCAGCGGCGCCAATTCGGCGTTGCTGGTGGCCTTGGTGCCGATCAGCAACCAGTCGCACGGCGGCATGTCGCTGGCCGAGGCATAAGCCTGGACGTCCATCTGCAACTCCCCGTGCACAGCGCTGCGCAGCGTGAGCCCGTGCTCATGCACCACGCCATATTCGCTGCGCAGCAGAAAGTGCACGTCAAAACCGGCACGCGCCAGCATCAGCCCATAGAAGCCACCGATGGCACCGCTACCGATGATGCCGATGCGTTTGTTACGAGGATCCATACCGCTCTCCTGTCGAAGCGATGACTATCTGTCCGATTTTTTTCAGCGAATCAGCCGGTTTGCGATCCTTCACTATACTCAGGCGATGAAGGTCAAATAATCGACACGGAGTCGACGATGTGTGGATTTCTGCCTCACCCTGACGGGATTCCGCTCGAGCTGAATCTTCGCCCGTCTCCCAGCCTGTTCCGTCGGCACCTGCATACCCTGGGGCTTGGCGGCATCGCTTGCAACCACCCGCGTGCCTACCGTCGCGGCACTGCGGTGGAAGTGGTCATTCCGTCATTGGGCGCACAAGCGCGCTATGCCGGTTATGTTGCCTGGTGCCAGCAGCTGGATGCAGGCTACCGCGTGGGCATCGCCTTCACCGACGACCAGGCCCTGTTCGGCGCGCGCATGGGTGAGCAGGTTTGCCATATTCATCATTATTGCCAAGTGCACCAGCAACATGACCTGCACGGCGAACAGGCGCAGGTGCTGGCGCAGCAGTGGATCGCCCAGCATGGCGCAGAATTTTCCGAAGCAGCGCTGCTGGGCGAACACTCCCTGATGTCGCCCCCCTCGGCGAGCCCCCTGCGCGATCCTTGTATCGCGATCGGCCTGCAAGGCAGCTCGCGCACGGCCAGGGCACCTTTTCAGCGCTGACGGCCCCCTGCCCATTGTCGCGCCCGATGTAACGCGCTAAGGTTCGGCTCCCCGCTGCGAACAATCTGCTGCTGGGCCGCACGGGGTTTGCTGGCGGCCGGCACCCGTGACCTGACGAGTAACACGATGGCTGATTTACCGATCGATGACCTCAACGTTGCCTCCAACGAGACCCTGATCACCCCCGATCAGCTGAAGAAAGAGATTCCCCTCAGCGCCAAGGCCCTGCAGACCGTGACTGCCGGCCGTGAAGTGGTGCGCAACATCCTCGACGGCAAGGACCATCGCCTGTTCGTCGTGATCGGCCCCTGCTCGATCCACGACATCAAGGCCGCCCACGAGTACGCCGATCGCCTCAAGGTACTGGCCGAAGAAGTCTCCGATACCCTCTACCTGGTCATGCGTGTGTATTTCGAGAAGCCTCGTACCACCGTCGGCTGGAAAGGCTTGATCAACGATCCGTACCTGGATGACTCGTTCAAGATCCAGGACGGCCTGCACATTGGTCGCCAATTGCTGCTGGACCTGGCCGAGAAGGGTCTGCCGACCGCGACCGAAGCCCTCGACCCGATCTCCCCGCAATACCTGCAGGACCTGATCAGCTGGTCGGCCATCGGTGCCCGTACCACCGAATCGCAAACCCACCGTGAAATGGCCTCGGGCCTGTCTTCGGCGGTCGGCTTCAAGAACGGCACCGACGGCGGCCTGACCGTGGCGATCAATGCCCTGCAGTCGGTGTCCAAGCCCCACCGCTTCCTGGGCATCAACCAGGAAGGCGGCGTGTCGATCGTCACCACCAAAGGCAACGCCTACGGCCACGTGGTGCTGCGTGGCGGCAACGGCAAACCCAACTACGATTCGGTCAGCGTTGCCCTGTGCGAACAGGATCTGGCCAAGGCCAAGATCAAGGCCAACATCATGGTCGACTGCAGCCACGCCAACTCCAACAAGGATCCGGCCCTGCAACCGCTGGTGATGGAGAACGTCGCCAACCAGATTCTGGAAGGCAACCAGTCGATCATCGGCCTGATGGTCGAAAGCCACCTGAACTGGGGCTGCCAGGCCATCCCGAAAAACCTGGAAGACCTGCAATACGGTGTTTCGGTGACCGACGCCTGCATCGACTGGGCCGCCACCGAGAAGAGCCTGCGCAGCATGCACGCCAAGCTCAAGGACGTGCTGCCCAAGCGCCAGCGCGGCTGATACGCACCAACGAAAACGCCGGGCAGATGCCCGGCGTTTTTGTTGGGGCGGTGTCGATTCAGGCCTTGGTCGAATGGCGCTGCTGGCGCTCCATGTAACGCTCGACATAAGAGCATGATGGAATGACGGTGTAGCCCATCTGCTCTGCGTACTCCAGAGCCTTTTCGGTCAGGGCCGCGGCGATACCGCGACCGCGCAGGGCGTTGGGAACGAAGGTGCGATAGATATCCAGCGTCTGCTTGCCCAGGTCCATGTACGTCAGGTAGGCACGATGACCGTCCACATTGGTCTCGAACTGATGACCAGCCTGGTCATGGTGGATGGTCAGCGCTTCACTCATCACTACTCCTCGCAGGTCTTTTGGCAGACCTTTGCCTTGACCGATGGTTTATCCGGCGGAGGAACCTCAACGCCACTCATGCCCCTTGGACCGTGGTCCATCAGCAATCGTTCGACGCCCGGGACACCCAAATAGTAGGCGTGCAACGCGGGATTGCTCAAGGTGCACATGGCTAAAAATTCCATGAAAGCGGGTTGGGCCGCCGGCGCCGGTCGACACCAAACAGCCTGCCGGATGTTCTACGGGTTAAGACGTTTGAGGACCGTGAAAGTCACCCTTAGTTCAACAAAAAGTTTCCTTGGTACAACCGCTTGCGTCCGATTTGCATGGCCTTCACACTTTCTTTACAAACCCCGTCACACGCGGCCCCTGGCAACATTTTTTTTGCAGTTCTTGCGCTCTGTCAGTTTACTTACTACAAGTAATGGGTACTATGTACGCCGGCCAGTTTCTCTTTTCCGAGAGATGGCTATTTAATAGAAAGTCCTTGAAGGGGAACACGATGAACAACGTTCTGAAATTCTCTGCTCTGGCTCTGGCCGCAGTTCTGGCTACCGGTTGCAGCAGCGTATCCAAAGAAACCGAAGCTCGTCTGACTGCGACTGAAGACGCAGCAGCTCGCGCTCAAGCCCGTGCTGACGAAGCCTACCGTAAGGCTGACGACGCTCTGGCAGCCGCTCAGAAGGCTCAGCAGACCGCTGACGAAGCCAACGAGCGCGCTCTGCGTATGCTGGACAAAGCCAGCCGCAAGTAATAATCCTCACGGATTGTTATGGAGCCGGCCCACTTGTGGGTCGGCTTTTTTATTGCCCGAAGAACGCCCCTTCTCCACGCCGACTGCCGTCACCCGAAAAACAAAAAGGCCTGCACGATGGCAGGCCTTTCGGTTCACGCAGGCAAGGGCTTACTGTAGCTCTGGCGGGATGCTCGACACCATCGGTGCGGCACCCTGGCCATTCACCGGGACGGCGATTTCGACCGGCATGCCATCCTCGGCGGCCACCACGTCACGAACCATGTCCCAGTTCATGCGCAGGTTGTTGGCCAGGTCTTCACGCTTGAGCAGCGCATTGATGACGGCCGTATGTTTGTCGACCACCGACGGATTGCCGTGGTCGTCCAACGGCGTGTGAGCTTCGAGATAGACTTTGCCACCACTCACACCGAACTTGTAAGGCTCGTTGATGATCCGCACCGGGGTGCCCACCGGCACCATCTTGGAGAGTGCCACAACATTGTTGTTGAGCATGCGGAAGCAGCCATGGCTGGTGCGCATGCCGATGCCGAACTTCTTGTTCGAGCCGTGGATCAGGTAGCCCGGCAGGCCCAGGGTGAACTTGAACGGACCCAGCGGGTTATCCGGGCCAGCCGGCACGACGGCAGGCAGGATATCGCCGTCAGCGGCATGTTCGGCGCGAATCGAGGCCGGCGGCGTCCAGGTCGGGTTTGGTGTCTTGGCGGTGATCTTGGTGATCGCGATCGGCGAACCCCAGCCTTCACGACCGATCCCCAACGGGAAGGTGTGCACCACGTTCTCGCCTTTCGGATAGTAGTACAGGCGGTACTCGGCCAGGTTGATGACGATGCCCTCGCGTGGCCCAGGTGGCAGGACGTAACGGGTCGGCAGGATGATTTCGGTACCGGCGCCAGGCAACCAGGGATCGACGCCCGGGTTCGCGGCGATCATCTCCAGGTAACCCAGGTCGTTGGCGGTGCCGATGTCGGCGAAGGTGTCTTCGTACTTGGCCTTGATCGTCCGGACCTGGCCGACGACGTCTTCGCCGGGCGGTGGCAATGGCAGCTCCAGCGCGACGGCAGGGCCGGTCAGCAGCAAGGCGGCCAGGGACAGGCAACGGGTGACGGCGGGAAAGCGCGGCAACATCCGGTAAATCCTTCGAAAGAGGGTTCAAGACATTCGATTGTACACCCGCCCGGATTCAAGCGGGAGGCATCGGCAGGCGTTGCAAGGGTTACAAATGATGAAAGGTGAGCTCAGAGCTCCGGCCACACCGGACGCGTACCCCGCCGCTGGGCATCGAGAATGGCCCGGCATAGCGGGCACAGGCGTTCGTCGCGATAGACCGCGCGCTCGACCGACGACCAGCGCGGCTGCGCCGGCAGCAGCCCGCCACACAAAGTGCGGTCGACCGGAGCGCCCAGTTCGAGCTGGCGGGCGGCGAGATGGACACGGACTTCCTGGCAAGCGAACAGGTCGAGCTGCTCGTCGGGCTCGATCAATTGGTAGGCATACAGGGACCAGGCGGGGCGTGGCATCGGGGGCACTCGAAACGGGGGGCGCAACATTAGCCGAAAGCGGCCCCCGATAAAAGCGTCAGAGCAAGGGTTTTATCGTCGGCCAGGCATTATCGAGCAAGCGCTGCTGGGCGCCCTGGGCCGGATGGATGCCGTCGGCCTGCATCATCTCCGCCACCCCACCTATGCCCTCCAGAAAGAACGGCACCAAGGCCACTTTCTTTTCCTTCGCCAACTGCTCATAGACCTGGGCGAACGCGGTGGTGTAGCGCACGCCATAATTCGGTGGCAAGCGCATGCCGAGCAACACCACTTTGGCGCCGGCCTCACGGGAGCGATCGATCATCGAGGCAAGATTTTGTTGCAATTGTTGTGGCGGTTGCCCACGCAGCCCATCGTTCCCGCCCAACTCCAGCACCACCAGATCAGGCTTGTGCGCTGCAAGCAGCGCCGGCAGCCGCGCCTGGCCACCTGCGCTGGTGTCGCCACTGATCGAGGCATTGACCACACGGTCGGTGAAACCCTCGTCCTTCAGGCGTTGCTCCAGGAGCGCGACCCATCCCTGGCGGGTATCCAGGCCAAAACCGGCACTGATACTATCGCCGACAACCAGCAACGTTCCCGCCGCCGCGCCCTGGGCCAGGCAACACAGGGCCAGACCGGCACTCAACCACCACATTCGCATCGGATTCTCCATGGGCCCCAGCATTCTCGTTGCGCAGAACCTTAGCAAAGTGGTCCCCAGCGCGGAAGGCGACCTCACCATCCTCCACCCGCTTTCTCTCGACCTCGACCAGGGCGACAGCCTGGCCATCGTCGGTGCATCCGGCTCGGGCAAGTCGACCCTGCTCGGCCTGCTCGCAGGCCTTGACCGCCCCAGTGATGGCAGTGTCGTGCTCGCCGGCCACGACCTTGGCCCCCTGGACGAAGACCAGCGCGCACGGGTGCGTGCCGAACACGTCGGTTTCGTGTTCCAGTCGTTTCAGTTGCTCGACAGCCTCAATGCCCTGGAAAACGTCATGCTGCCCCTGGAGCTGGACGGTCGCCGCGACGCCCGCGAGCAGGCCCGCACCCTGCTCGAACGGGTCGGCCTGGGCCAGCGTCTGAGCCACACCCCACGCCAGTTGTCCGGCGGCGAGCAGCAACGGGTGGCGATTGCCCGTGCGTTCGCGGCGCACCCGGCAGTACTGTTCGCCGACGAGCCCACCGGCAATCTCGACAGCCATACCGGCGAGCGCATCAGCGACCTGCTGTTCGAGCTCAACAAGGAACGCGGCACCACCTTGGTGCTGGTGACCCATGACGAGCGGCTGGCCAAGCGCTGCCGTCGCCTGATCCGCCTGGACGCCGGACGCCTGGTGGCGCCCCTGGAGCCATGATGACCCGCCTGCCGTTCATGCGCCTGTGCGCCCTGGCCCTGCGCCAACTGCTGCGTGACGCCCGCGCCAGTGAAGTGCGAGTACTGTTCTTCGCGCTCCTGGTGGCCGTCGCCGCCAGCACCGCCATTGGTTACTTCGGCGCCCGCCTCAACGGTGCCATGCAATTGCGTGCCAGCGAATTCCTCGCTGCTGACCTTGTGCTGCAAGGGTCGTCCGCCGCCCAGCCGGCGCAGATCGATGCCGGTACTTCGCGTGGCCTGACCCACGCCCGCGTGGTGGAGTTCACCAGCGTGGTGGCCGCCGATGCCGGTATCCAGTTGTCGAGCATCAAGGCCATCGACCCGGCCTATCCACTGCGTGGCCAACTGCGCAGCGCCGCAACGCCCTATGGCAGCGAGACGCCCGGCGGCGGGCCGGCGGCCGGCGAAGCCTGGGTCGAGGCGCGCCTGTTGGCGGCACTGGGGCTGACGCTGGGCGACAGCATCGACGTCGGCATGAAGACCCTGCGCATGACCCGCGTGCTGACCTACGAACCGGATCGCGCCGGCAACTTCTACAGCCTCACACCACGCGTGCTGATGAACATCGCTGACCTGGACGCCACCGGTGTGATCCAGCCAGGAAGCCGTGTCACCTATCGCGACCTGTGGCGCGGCGAGCCGGACACCCTGGTGCAATATCGCCAGGCGGTGGAGAAGGATCTTGCCGCCAACCAGCGGCTGCTCGACACCCGTGACGGCAACCGCCAGATCGGCGGCGCCCTGGGTCGCGCCGAACGCTACCTGAACATGGCCAGCCTGGTCGCGGTGCTGCTGGCCGGTGTGGCCGTGGCGCTGTCGGCCAGTCGCTATGCCGCCCGCCGCCTGGACGCCAGCGCCCTGCTGCGCTGCCTGGGGCTGTCACGACACCAGGCGCTGGGCCTGTACTCGCTGCAACTGGCGATGCTGGGGCTGGTGGCGGCGCTCGCCGGCGCCCTGCTTGGCTGGCTCGCGCAACTGGGGCTGTTCGCCCTCCTGCAGGGACTGCTGCCCAGTACCGTTCCGCCGGGCGGCATCGCCCCGGCACTGGCGGGCATCGGCACCGGCCTGGTGGCGCTGGCCGGCTTCGCCCTGCCTCCGCTCGCCGCACTGGGCCGGGTACCGCCCTTGCGCGTACTGCGCCGTGACCTGCTGCCGGTGCCGCCCAGCAGTTGGCTGGTCTATGGCGCCGCATTGTTCGCCCTTGGCCTGATCATGTGGCGCCTGAGCCTGGACCTGCTGCTGACCTTCGCCCTGCTCGGCGGCGGCCTGATCGCCGCGCTGCTGCTTGGTGGCCTGCTACTGCTGGGCCTGCGCAGCCTACGCCGGTTGCTGGTCGGCTCGCCGCTGCCCTGGCGCCTGGGGCTGGGTCAGTTGTTGCGCCATCCGCTGGCTGCCGCCGGCCAGGCGTTGGCCTTCGGCTTGATCCTGCTGGCCATGGCCCTGGTCGCGCTACTGCGCGCCGAGCTGCTGGACAACTGGCAGGCGCAACTACCCAAGGATGCCCCCAACCACTTCGCGCTGAACATCCTGCCAGACGAGCGCGAACCCTTTGCCCAGCGCCTGCGCGAGGTCAATGCCACCTCGGCGCCGCTGTACCCGGTGATCCCCGGCCGCCTCACCCATATCAACGATCAGCCGGTACAGCAGCTGGTGAGCAAGGAATCTACCGGCGATCGTGCCGTGCAGCGCGACCTGAGCCTGACCTGGGCCGCCGAACTGCCCCAGGGCAATGCCTTGAGCGAAGGCGATTGGTGGCAGACGCCCCCGGCGACCGACGGGCCACCCGCGGTATCGGTAGAAGCCGAGCTGGCCGCAAGCCTCAAGCTCAAACTGGGTGACCTGCTGACCTTCGACATCGGCGGCGAGCACCGCCAGGCACGGGTCAGCAGCCTGCGTACGGTGCACTGGGACAGCTTCCAGCCGAACTTCTACATGATTTTCCAGCCCGGCACCTTGCAAGGCCTGCCCGCCACCTACCTGACCAGCTTCTACCTCGCATCCGGGCACGATACCGACGTGGTCGCCCTGTCGCGGGCGTTTCCGGCGGTGACCATCCTCCAGGTCGATGCGCTGCTTGGGCAACTGCGCAGCATCCTCGCCCAGGTCACCTTGGCGGTGGAGTACGTACTGCTGTTCGTGCTCGCGGCGGGCCTTGCGGTGTTGTTCGCCGGCCTGCAGGCAACCCTGGACGAGCGTATCCGCCAAGGCGCGCTACTGCGCGCCCTGGGCGCCGGCCGCGCGCTACTGGTCAAGGCCCGGCGCATCGAGTTCGGCCTGCTTGGCGCCGCCAGCGGCCTGCTCGCTGCCCTGGGCTGCGAACTGATCACCTGGGCCCTGTACCGCTTCGCCTTCGACCTGCACTGGGCGCCGCATCCGTGGCTGCTGGTACTGCCCGTGCTGGGCGCGGTCCTGGTCGGCGGGGCCGGTGTGTTCGGCACCCGGCGGGCACTCAATGCAACGCCACTGAGCGTTCTGCGCGAGACCTGAGCCGACGGCGCATGCTCGCCGTGCCTGTGAGCACGGTGAGCAGCACCATCGGCGCGCCCACCAGCCATGCCAACTGGCTCACATCCAAATGCGGCCAGTGGCTGGCAAGAAAGCCATACGCCGCACCGCTGACCATCTGCAGGAAGAAGAACTGACCGGTGGACAGCCCGATATCCCGCTGCACACAACGCAGCAGCCCTGCCTGGGTCGCCGGAATCACCATGCCAGTGCTCAACAGGATTGCCATCATCGGAGCCACGAACGCTCCCGCCACCGGCCCTGCCAGGTGAACGGCCAACCACAGGCCAACCCAGCCGACAGTACCGACAGCGGCCCCGACCGCCAGGATCAGCGCCAGGTCATGCTGGCGACTCAGGCGCCGGGCCAGAAAGCTGCCGGTGACATAACCCAGTGCACAGATGGCGATCAGCGCGCCGTATTCGAATGCGCTGAACCCCAGGACAACCTGGAAGGCGTAGGACGATGAAGACAGGAAGCCGAAGTAGCTCATCCAAACCAGGCTAATGCAGGCTGCATGAAAAACGAACGCAGCGTTGCCCAGGTTGCGTCCGTACACCCGCAGCACCAGGCCCGGAGTAACGCCCTGGCCTGTCCCCGGCAGGCTCGGCACCAGGCGCCAGAACACCAGCAGTACCAGCAGGTTGAATACTCCCACCAGCCCCAGAATTCCGCGCCAGCCAAACGGCGGTAGCAACGCGCCACCCAGCAACGGCGCCAGGCACGGGGTGATGGCGATGGCCGAAGCCAGCGTGGTGAGAATGCCCATGCGCTCGCGCTCGGTGAACACCTCGCGCACCACCATGCGGGTGGTCACCGTGCCGACGCAGCCGCCCAGTGCTTGCAGCAGGCGGCCGATCATGAAGGGCAGGAAGGACGTGGCGCTGGCCGCAAGCCCGGTACCGCACGCTGCCAGCAGCAGCCCGCCCAGTTGTACTGCCCGCGGGCCGTAACGATCACACAGCAGCCCGGCCAGCACCATCGACAGCGCATAGCCGACCATGTACATCACCAGTGTGCTCTGCACCTGGCCAAGGCCGACCTGCAACTGCTCGGCCAGTTGCGCCGAGGCCGGCACCATGATGCCCAGCCCGACCTGCGGCACTACCACTGCGGCCAGCAAGGCCACTGACAATCCGGGCCGGTTCATGGCTGCACCCGCAAGGCAAAAGACAATCGGACGGGCGAACGCAGCCCCACCGCAATACGCATGATTCGATGTTCCTTGAATGAAGGTCAGGAGGTCCTGCAGGTACGACGCAAAGGCTCTGCGTCACGCGATTGAGGTTAGGGGCGGCGCTGCATAAGATGAAGGCCCATTAGGCCTTCCCGAATATGGACCACTATGGCCAGAGGCAAACAAGCCATTGCCCTCGATCTCGCCCTGCCGTTCGAACTGTCTGCCGGCAGCGCCACCGGCAAGCACCAACTGCTGCATGGTTTTCTCCAGGAGCTGGTGGTCAGCGGCCATCTGCCACCCGGCACCCTGCTGCCCTCCACACGCACGTTGGCCCAGCGCTGGGGCGTAGCGCGTGGCACGCTGGAGGCGGTGTTCGAGCAGCTCAAGCTGGAAGGCTTCATCGAGCGGCGCCAGGGCGCAGGGTCGCAGGTCACCCTGCAACTGCCCGATACCCTGATCGCATCCGGCAATCCGGTCGGCCAGGCGTCGCTATCGCGGCCGATGCCCGACCCGCAGTCGGTGCAGGCGCAGGTGCAAGCGCGGGTCCCCTTCGTCGCCCGCCTGCCCGACCCGAACTTGCTGGAGCAGCCTCTTTTCCCGGCACACCTGGACGGCGCCGGTCTGCTTGAAAGCCTCCCTGCGCAGGGTGACCCACGCCTGCGCCAGGCCATCGCAGCGCACTTGAAGCTCTATCGGGGTATCGACTGCGAGGCGGATGACATCCTGGTCACCCACGGCATTCGTCACACCCTCGACCTGTTCAGCCGCGTACTGCCCAAGCACCGAGCGCTCGCCGTTGAGGACCCAGGCTATGCCTGGGCCAGGCGGATTTTCGAGCGTTCGGGGCACAGGCTGTTCAGCACGCCGCTCGACGAACAGGGCCTGCGCGTCGATGCCCTTGCCGACCATGAAACACTCGGGGCGGTACAGGTTACGCCCGCCCATCAAGCGCCACTGGGCATCTGCATGAGCGTCGAACGCCGCCAGGCCCTGCTCGACTGGGCGCAGGCGCAGGACGCGATAATCATCGAGGACGATTACGACAGCGAGTACAACTATGCGAGTGCACCGCTGCCGGCGATCAAGGCGATCGACCACCACGACCGGGTGCTGTTCTGCGGCAGTTTCAACAAGACCTTGTTCAGCAACCTGCGCCTGGGCTTCGCCGTGGTTCCCCGGCGCCTGCACGCTGAACTGCTGGACACGCTGACGATCTCCGGGCAGGCGCCTGGCGCCCTCGGCCAACGGGCGCTGGAGCAGATGCTCGGCAACGGCCAGTATGCACGCCACCTGCGCATTGCCCGGCAGACCTACCAGCAGCGCCGCGACCTGCTCATCGACAGGTTGCGCCGACACACCGACGTGCGGATTGCAGGCGAGCAGTCAGGACTGCATTTCATCCTCTGGCTACCCGAAGGCTGCAACGAACAGCAATTTTGCCAGCAAGCCCACGAGCAGGGCCTGATGCTTCAGCCGCTCGGACTGTTCACCCGTGAACATGCCTGGCCACCAGGCGTACTGGTGGGCTACGCCTCGTTGAGCGAGGCGCAGATTGCGGTGGCGGGGGACACATTGGGGCGGCTGTACCTGAATGCGCTCACTGGGCGCCGTAGTGGATGCGATTGATGTACCAGGTCGCTTCGCCCGTGGGCGTTTGCACCAGCACTTCATCGCCCTCTTCTTTTTTCAGCAGCGCACGGGCCATGGGCGAGTCGATGGAAATGTAGTCGTTACGGCCGTAGATCTCGTCGTAACCGACGATGCGAAACGTCAGGGTTTCGCCGTCGTCGTTCTCGATCTCGACCCAGGCACCGAAGAACACCTTGCCTTCCTGCTCCGGGGAATAGGCGACGACTTTCACATCCTCGAGGCGCTTGCGCAGGTAGCGGACTCGCCGATCGATCTCGCGCAGCAATTTCTTGTTGTACTGGTAATCGGCGTTTTCGCTGCGATCCCCCAGCGACGCAGCCCAGGTCACCTTCTGGGTGATCTCGGGGCGGTAGACGCGCCACAGGTGATCCAGCTCTTTCTTGAGGGCTTCATGACCTTCGGTGGTGATGATGTTGGTACTCAAACCGCTTGCTCTCCTCGGCACAGCCACAGCAGGCGCCTTGGGCCTGCCGGGTTACCGAGCTTAACCAAAAACAGGCGCCGCCACACCTCGCTCAGCGGCGGGTGATCAGGCCCTGGCGTGCAATGCGGGTCAACTGGCCGATGATCTCGCCGGCATCCTCACCGATCGGGGCTTGGATCACAGCGAGGTCAAAGCGGTCGTTGGCGTAATGGGCAAGGTTGCAAGCCGCCTCGGCGAACTGGATGAGGAAGGCACGGGCCTGGCCCTTGCGGCGCGAAAAGCCGTCGAGGTTACGCAGAAGTGTGGGTTGATGCTGGCCACCGAGCAGGATGCGCGGTGTGCGGGATGCCTGGTCAGCAGGCAGTGGGGTCAGGCAGACACTGGTACGTGGGCAACTCATGGTGGTATCTCTGCGCCTCGCGAATCCCGCTGGGCAGCGGTGGGAGGCGTCACCGAACCAGCGCTTTAGCGGTATTTCGGATTGCCCTGAGGCCTCTCCTGCGCCCCGCAAGTAGCTGTTTAAATCGGCGCAAGCGGTATCGTAGAGCGTCGAACGGCAAGCTGCAAGTGGGCGTTCACTTGCAGCTTGCCGCAGGCGGGTTGCAGCGAGATGTCAGCGGGCGATCAGGCGATCCAGCGACAGGCGCCCTGCCCCTTCGACCAGTACCGCCAGCGTGCCGCCCAACAGCGCCAGGGCGAACTCGTAGCCGTTGTTGGACATGAACAGGCCATTGCCGATGTGCACCGAGAAGATCGCGACCACCAGTGTCACGCTCAGCGCCAGCGCAGCCGGGCGGGCCAGCAGGCCGAGCAGCAGTGCCAGGCCGCCAAAGAATTCCGCGCTGCCCGAGAGCAGGGCCATCAGATAGCCAGGGGCCAGGCCAATGCTCTCCATCCATTGACCGGTGCCTTCCAGGCCATAGCCACCGAACAGGCCGAACAGCTTCTGTGAGCCATGCGCCATGAAGATGATGCCGACCAGGATGCGGATGATGCTGAGGCCGAAACCGGCACGGGTGACGAACAGGGCGTTGAGGGAGGGATTCATCGGGTGAGCTTCCTTGAAATGTCAGGTTGGAATGGCCGCCATCTTAATCAAACCAACGAATAAGAAAACCGCAAAAAACCTAACAAACAAATCGAAAAAGTCGATTTATCAGCGTTTCGCGACCCGCTCCAAGGCGCTGCGCTCCCGGTTGAATGCCAGGAAGTACTTGTTGACGCTGTTGACGAAGTTCACCGGCCCCATACCCACCTGCTCCATGGCGATGCGCTCGGTCTGGAAAAACCACTGGTTACCGTTGAGGCCACGGCGACGGGCCTCGGCGCGCATTGCCTGGACGCGTTCCGGGCCGAGGTTGTAGGCGGCAAGAATGAAGGCCATGCGCTCACGCTCATTGAGCTGCGGGCTGGAGAAGAACTTGCGTCGGATCAGCGCGAGGTAGCGCGCGCTGGCCTGAACATTTCCGTCGACCGTAGCCGTATTGCTCACGCCCACCCGTTGCGCGGCGGCCGGGGTGATCTGCATCAGCCCATGGGCGCCCCCTGTACCACGGGCCTTGGGATCGAATGTCGACTCCTTGAACGCCAGGGCCGCTAGGTTGAGCCAGTCGATCTGCTGCTCGGCGCCGTGCTTCTGCAACACCGCGCGCAGCGACTCCAGGCGCTGGCGGTCCTGGCGGGCCAGCGGATTGTGCACGCGGTACTGGCGTCGATAGATGCGCTCGAAGGCTGCATCCTGGTTGTCCGGCGCGCGGTAAACGGCAACGAAGCGGTCCACGCTGGCCAGCAACTGCTCGGCATCCTTGCGCACATACCAGCGCATGGCCTGAGGTTGGCTCAGACGCAACTGGGTGTCCAGGCGCAGCTTGGGCATCACCCGCGCCCAGCGCTGTGCGATGGGACGCTCCACCACGGTCAGGTGATAGATGCCGGCCTGGACCATCTCCAGTACATCCTCGACTGCCAAAGTCGGATCGACCCACTCGATCTTCACCAGCGGGCGCTTGCGCAGGGCCAGCTGCTGGTTGATCTGCTCGATCACCGCACCGGCAGCGCTGGCGGTGGTCAGGGCAATGGTGCGCCCGGACAGCTGCTCGACCCGGCTGAAGGCTCGCTCACCCTTGCGTCCGACCAGCATCAGCGACACCTGGTCAAGCACCGGCGCACTGACTCCGACGCCCTGCACCAGCCCCGCATCGAGCAATTCGCCAGGCGCGGCAAGGTCGCCTTCACCGCGCTGCAGGGCACCTATCAGTTGCTCCTTGGCGCGCGGGACGATCTGCAGCGTGATTTCCTGACCGTCCGCGACCCTCGCATTGAGAAAATGCTCCAGCGCGCGCAGGCGATAGTACTCGATACCCACAGGTTCGCCCTTGACCTCGCCTGAGCTGTTGCGGCTCTGGTTGACCAGCACCCGCAACACCTTGCTCGCTCGAATCTGCGCAAGGTCGCGACTTTGGCTCGCCGGTACATGCTGCAACGGGCCGGTTTCGCGGGCGATGGCAGGCGCTGCGGCGATCAGCCCGAGCAACAGCAAGGTCGTCAGCAGGGTTCGCAGCATGAAGAAGGGTTCAGAAGCGGTTGGCGAAACCATGCGCCGAGCGGTGCGCATGACAAATGACGGCAAGAGACCATGGCAAACGTTTGAAGTTCTTGGTTTTTCTGCGAACTTGCAGATTTTGCTATGCTGGCCGCCCCGCGGCACGAGGTAGCACCATGCAACTGATCGATATCGGCGTCAACCTGACCAACAGCAGCTTTCACGACCAGCAGGCGGCGATCGTCGAACGCGCCCTGGCCGCCGGCGTGGCGCAGATGGTTTTGACCGGCACCAGCCTTGCCGTCAGCGAAGAGGCCCTGCTGCTATGCCACCGCCTGGATGAAGCCGGCCAACACCTGTTCAGCACGGCCGGCGTCCACCCTCACGATGCCAGCCATTGGGAAGGCGCCAGCGAACGCACCCTGCGCGATCTGCTGGCTCAGCCGCGGGTGCTTGCCGTGGGTGAATGCGGGTTGGACTTCAACCGTGACTTCTCCCCCCGCCCACAGCAGGAAAAAGCCCTGGAAGCTCAACTGGCCCTGGCCGCCGAACTGCAGTTGCCGGTCTTCCTGCATGAACGCGATGCCAGCGAGCGGCTATTGGCAATCCTCAGGCACTACCGCGACCAGTTGCCAGCCGCCGTGGTGCATTGCTTCACCGGCGAGCGCCAGGCGCTGTTCGCCTACCTCGACCTGGACCTGCACATCGGCATCACCGGCTGGATCTGTGACGAGCGACGCGGGACGCACCTGCATCCACTGGTAGGCAATATTCCCGAAGGCCGACTAATGCTCGAAAGCGATGCGCCCTACCTGCTGCCGCGCACCCTGCGGCCGAAACCGAAGAGCGGACGCAACGAACCGGCGTTCCTGCCTGAAGTACTGCGTGAAGTCGCCTTGCACCGGGGTGAAAGCGTTGAGCACTGCGCCCAGCACACGACGGCCACGGCCAAGGATTTCTTCAAGCTCCCTTGACGCATGTCATGAAGGCTTCGCGCGCGAGCGGACACAATGATGGCACCTTGCCAATAATGTTTCCGCTCAACTCAGAGAAGACCTACCATGGGTGCCTGGCTTAGCAATATTTCCCTGAAGTACAAATTCTGGGCAGTCAATGCGGTGGCCTTCGTCACCACCTTGCTGCTGGTGCTCTACGCGGTCTACCTGGAGCAGCAGGCCCGCGCCGAATCGGCCCAGGCGCATGCCGTCGCCCAGGCCGAACTGCTGGCCACCTGGCCCGCTGCACAACCCTTCCCCCATCTGCCACAGATGATCACTTGGCAGGAGGGCCAGACCCCGAGCTTCAAAGGCGAGCCCGTCGAGGCACTGCGTGACGGCCAAGGCTGGGTCGCGTTGCCCGCCGCCTGGCTGTTTGGCGACGATCCGCTGCGCGGCGCCCAGGTGCTGCGCCAGGGCAACCAGCACATTGCCGTGCTGGCGCAATCGCCAAGCCTGCGCCAGGTATTCATCGACCGGTTCAGCAACTACGCGGTGTGCGTGCTGATTCTCATGCTGGCGATGCTCTGCGCTTCGCAACTGCTGATCCGTTTCCTGCTCAGCCAGCTCAACACCCTCAAGGATGTAATGCTGCACGTGGAAAAAACCGGCGACCTGTCGGCGCGCGTGCCGCTGGCCTGTGGCGACGAAGTGGGCCAGATGGCCGGGGCCTTCAATGCCATGCAGACGACCTACCACCGCGTGGTCAGCACCGTGGCCCACACTGCCGCGCAACTGGACTCAGGCGCCGCACGTCTGGCCACGAGCATGGACGAAGTACGCCACGGCATGATCGGCCAGCAGAGCGAGACCGACCAGGCCGCGACAGCGATCAACGAGATGTCCGCCACCGTGCATCACATCGCCCAGCACGCCGGCGCCACCCGCGACCTGTCGCAAAGCGCCGACAGCCTCGCCGGCAGCGGCCAGGAAGTGGTCAGCCGGGTACAGGATTCCATTGCCGGGCTGTCCAGTGGCGTGCAGCAGACTGCCGAGATGATTCGCCAACTGGCCGACGACAGCCAGAAGATCAACGGCGTGGTCAGCGTGATCCACAGCATCGCCGAGCAGACCAACCTGCTGGCCCTCAACGCCGCCATCGAAGCCGCACGCGCCGGCGACCTGGGCCGGGGCTTCGCGGTGGTGGCCGACGAAGTACGCAACCTGGCCAAGCGCGTGCAGAACTCCACCAACGAGATCACCACCATGGTGTCCGCGCTTCAGGACGGCACCCGTGATGCCGTGGAGTACATGCAAGAGAGCTCCTACAAGGCCGACGACTGCGTCAAGCAGGCCCGCGAAGCCGGCGATGCACTGGCCGAAATCACCCGCGCGGTGGCGCAGATGCGCGAGAGCAACACACAGATCGCCGTGGCCGCCGAGCAACAGAGCCAGGTCGCCGAGGAGATGAACCGGGCAGTGGTGAGCATCCGCGACGTCACCGAAGAAACCGTACAGCAGACCGTTGGATCGGCCACCACCAGCAATGCGTTGGCAACCCTCGCCGGCGAACTGAACAAAGCCATCGGCCAGCTCAAGCTATAGTCCCGATAAACAGCCTCGATTGGCTCCCTGCGGGGGGCCGCACTAAGCTTTGGACATGACCAAGGGGAATTGTCCATGAGCAAACGTCTGCCGAATCTGCCCGCCTGGCAATGGCGCGGCTACCACCATAATCACCGCCACCCGACCAACCTGGTGCTGCACTTGATTGCCGTACCGCTGTTCATCCTTGGTGCCCTGCTGGTGCTTTCAGGCCTGTTCTCGCTCGACATCACCCAGCTTGCGGTAGGCGTGATCGCGCTGATCGCAGGGCTTGCCATGCAGCGCCAGGGCCATCGCCTGGAGGCCGAGCAACCCGAGCCGTTCAGCGATCGCCAAGACGCCCTTAAACGTCTGTTGACCGAACAGTTCATCACCTTCCCACGTTTCGTCCTGAGCGGCGGCTGGTGGCGTGCTTGGCGCGAAAGACACAAGCATCGGCCCTGAACACGCGGCAAGGCTCAGGCAAACACCGTCACTGTCTGCCGGCTCAAGGCCAACAGGCGGCCGTCCGCCGACCACAAGCGGGCTGCGGCATGCCCATACCCATCACGGGCGTGCTCGGTCTCTACTCGGTACTGGTACCAGTCGTGCGTGCTGAGCTCCGGCAATGGCTGGACGAACTCAATGGTCCAGGTCAGGGTGCTGCCTGCGGCAGGTTGCTTGAGATAAGGCATCAGGCTCGGCGGCCAGGCATCGACCAGCGCCAGCAGGTGCGACACTTCGAGCGGCGCCTCCGGCAGGTCGCGCAGACGCACCCAACCGCCCATCTGGCGCGATGCGTTGCCGCTGAAGGGTAGCCCCCCGATCGCCCAGCGCAGCGCCACCTTGCGCATGAATTCAGGCATGACGCCCTTGATGTAGGGCAGCTCCGGCGCCGAATCCTCCAGTGCCTTGAACGGTGGCGGTGGCTCAGCCTGTACCTCCACCACCGACGGGCGTCCAGCACCGAAGTTGCCCTGCACCAGCGTCACCACCTGCCCATCCTGAATCGCACGCCCCAGCAGCGTGCTCACGGCCTTGCCCTCACGCAGCACCTCGGCCTCGAAGCGTATCGGCACATCCGGGGCCGCCGGGCCGACGAAACTGATGGCCAATGAGCGCACTGGCCGCCCATCGCTGATCTTCTGGCACATCGCCTCATAGACCAGCGCCGCCATCAACCCGCCAAACGAAGCGCGGCCCTGGGCCCAGTCTGCAGGGATACTGACCGACGCCGGGTGGCGGCGCACGGCCTCTAGCAGTTCATCGAAATTCATGGAAGTCCTTGGCCTCTATCGACAACGGGGTCAAGGCGCATGGTAACCAGCAGGCTGGCACAGGGCAGCCCGCATATCGGTCATTTACTGGGGTTATCGACGCGACAAGGCTTTGCGCAACGACGCCAAGGTGGCATCGCTGGCACGCTCGGTCTCATGCAACTCGGTTTCCCAAGCCGCCTCGCACGGCGCCAGCTCGGGATGCTCGCGCAACTGCAGCAGCCATTGAACACGATCATGCCAATCGCCCAGATCCCCTTGCGCCTGCTTGAGCAGCCTCTGAAGCTTCTTCCCTGCATGGCGCAACTGCGGGTAGGCCTCATCGCCGTAGCGCACCCGCTTGATCAACAGACGCAAGCGATGCCGGTCGTGGGCCGGATCGTCGATGGCCGCTTCCAGCTTGCGCCATTGCTTGCGCAGGCGTTTGTCGATGCGCGTGCCCAAGTCATTCGCCAGGCCTTCGCGTTGCGAAGCACGCAGGAACAGGGGGAATGAATCCAGTATCGCCAGCAGCCGGGTCAACTGCGGGCTGGCAGCGACGCTGGCGAAAGCTGCCGCCCTGCCCTGCAGGCGCCGCTGCCCGGCCTGCACGTACCCAGCAGAGATCAACTGATCGGCCAGCACCTCACGGTCGCGCAGAGGCGTGGTGAGCGTGCCCAGCGATTTCGCTGCATCCTCCAATTGTTCGACACCCGGCAGCGCGCGCAAGGGTCGCAGCAGACTGCGCAGGCGCCTGACACTGGTGCGCAGGTCGTGCAGGGCTTCGCTGTCGGTATCGGCAGCCAGGCGTTCCCGGCAGGCCAGTAGACGCACCTGCAGGGCCAGGACCTGAGCGACTACATGATCGAGCATCGCGGGCATATCAGCCTCCTCGGTCAACGGCCTGCACGGGACTCACGGATATAGAAACGTGCTCGCTCGGCTTTGCTGCTGCACCCCTCGAACGCCTCGAACTGCTGCTGGGTCTTGGCTCCAGTCAGCAATGACAGCGCCTTGGAGTAGCTCACGGTACCGGCAAATCCTTCGGCCTTGGCGAGGTCGAGCTCCTTCCAGGCCGCATCCAACTGAGTCGCGCAACTGTCGCGATAGGCCGTCTTGCCCGCACAGCCACCAAGGGCCAGGGCAATCAGGGGAAGGCAGATCCAGGCTTTCATCGGGCATTACCTCAAGAAGGACAAAACAGTCGCTGTTCGACGGCCGGCAACGTGAAAAGTGCCATGCTCAGCGTAGCCCAGCGCGCAACGACATTGAAGCACCGGCACCAATGGGTGCATTGTTGGAATACGCGCGAAATGCCTTGGGGGAAAAAGTATGAGCAAGCGTGTCGCACTGGTGCTCGGTTCGGGCGGTGCCCGGGGATATGCGCACATCGGCGTGATCGAGGAGATCGAGCGTCGCGGCTACGAAATCGCCTGCATTGCCGGTTGCTCGATGGGCGCGGTGATTGGTGGCATCTATGCCGCCGGCAAGCTCGACGAATACCGTCGCTGGATAGAAAGCCTGGACTACCTCGACGTGCTGCGCCTGGTGGATGTGAGCTTTCGCCTGGGCGCCATTCGTGGTGACAAGGTATTTGGACAAATCCGCAAGATCGTCGGCGAGATCAACATCGAACAACTGCGAATCCCCTATACCGCCGTCGCCACCGACCTGACCAACCAGCAGGAAATCTGGTTCCAGGAGGGCTGCCTGCACCAGGCCATGCGCGCCTCGGCGGCGATTCCCAGCCTGTTCACGCCCGTCATGCAGGGCAACCGCATGCTGGTCGATGGCGGTATTCTCAATCCACTGCCGATCGTGCCGGTGGTATCCAGCCACTGCGACCTGATCATCGCCGTCAACCTCAACGCCACCAATCAGAAGCAGTACCAGTTGCCAGTGATCGAACGCCCGGCGGCGTTCAGGATGCGTTTCGAATCGGTGATCAGTTCGCTGGGGTCGCGCATGCCGTTTCGCCGCAAGCCGGCCGAGCAGCTGATGCGCATCGAGCAGGAAATCGTCGCCGAACGCATGAGCCAGACAAACCCGTGGCTGAGCGACCCCGCCGACCCGGAAAGCCAGCAACCGGCAGCGGCCCCGGAACGCGAAGGCGCCCCCAAGTCGGCGACCGGTTCGTTCATCATCGATAACGTCGGACCTGCATCGCTACTCGACCTGATCAACCAGAGCTTCGAGGTGATGCAGACCTCGCTGGCACAGTACAAGATCGCCGGGTATCCGCCGGATGTACTGATCAACGTGCCGAAGCGGGTATGCCGGTTCTTCGAGTTCTACAAGGCGCCGGAGCTGATCGCACTGGGGCGTGAGATTGCGCGGGATACCCTGGACAGTCATGAGGGGGAGCAGCGCTAGGCAGGAATATCGGCGCTGACTTTTTCGCGGGCCTGTCCGCGAAAATACCTGGAGATGCCGAAAACGAAACAGGCCGCTTAAGCGGCCTGTTTCTTCACGACGACAGCACTCAGTAACGGGTGATGTCGGCGCTGGCTTCCAGTTGCTTGCGGAAAGCAGCGAAGTCCTGCTGGCCGGCGCGCGAAGCGAGGTAGCGACGAATCTGCACCTTCTCCTCGTCGGAAGCGGCAGCACCTTCGTTGACACCCTTGAGCTGCAGCACTACGAGGCTACCGTCACCCAGGACGACACTGCCGTAGACAGGCTTGTCCTTGGACTCAGGCTTGGCCATGCGGAACGCGGCCTGCAGTTCGGCTGGGTCGATGCCTTCCTGGTTGCGGGTCACCGCCTCCTGCACCTTCCACTTCTGCCCTTCCTGGTCGGCGCCCTTGGCGATCGAACCATCACGCAGGCCGGCAATCAGCTTGTCCGCCTTGGCCTTGAGCTCGGCGGTCGCCTTCTCCTTGGCCAGGTGTTCTCTGATGTTCTTCGACACGGCTTCCAGCGCCAGTTGCTCCGGCTTGCGGTGCTCTTTCACCCGCAGTACCACCACGGTCTCAGGGTCCAGCTCCAGGGCACTGCTGTTGGCGCCTTCGTCCATCACCTCTTCACTGAACGCAGCCTGGATCACCGAACGATTGGCAGTGATGCCCTCGCCGCCCTCACGTCCGAATGGTGCCGAGGTCTGTACCTTCAAGCCCAGTTCCTGCGCAGGCTGCGCCAGGTCGGAGGCTTCGAAGGCCGAGTCTTCCAGTTGCTTGGTGACTTCAACGAACTTCTGCTCGACCTGCTGGGTTTTCAGCTCGTGGGTCAGCTTGTCCTTCAGGCTGGCGAAGGTAGGCACTTCAGGCGCCTCGACGCCCAGCAGCTTGATCAGGTGGTAGCCGTACTCGGTGCGAACCGGTGCCGACACCTGGTCCTTGTTCAACTTGTACAGGGCATCCTCGAAGGCCGGGTCATAGACACCCGGACCTGCAAAGCCGAGGTCACCGCCATTGGCCGCCGAGCCCGGATCCTGGGAGAACTCCTTGGCCAACTTGGCGAAGTCTTCACCCTTGGACAGGCGCTGCTGAATCTCTTCGATGCGGGCCTTGGCCTGGGCATCATCGGTCTTGTCGTTGACTTCGACCAGGATGTGCGCAGCGCGGCGCTGTTCCGCGAGGTTGGCGATTTCCTTTTCGTACAGCGCCTTGAGCTCGTCTTCGTTGACCGAAACCTGGTCGAAGAACGCAGCTTTCTTCAGCTCGATATAATCGATGACCACCTGATCAGGGGTCATGAATTCCTTGGCGTGCTGATCGTAATGCGCCTTGATCTCTTCATCGCTCACCTTGACTGCGGCCGGGTTGGCCTTGAAGGTCAGCGAAGCGAAATCGCGGGTCTGGTTTTCCAGACGGGCGAAGGCGTCGACTTGTTTGTCGGTAACGAAGCTGCTGCCTGCCAGGCCGGTACGCAGCTGGCCGATGAGCATTTCCTGGGCGAGCATTTCGCGGAACTGCATGCGGCCGTAGCCCATCTGGCGGATGACGGCGTCAAAGCGCTCGGCGCTGAACTTGCCATCGACCTGGAACTCAGGCGTCTGCAGGATCAACTGATCCAGTGCCGCCTCGGAGAAAGAGAACTTGGCGTCTTCGGCACCCTGCAACAGCAGCTTGCGGTCGATCAGCCCCTTGAGTGCCGCCTCACGCAGCATCTTCTCGTCCAGCATCGCCGGATCGAAATCCTTGCCCAGCTGTTGCATCAGCTGGCGGCGCTGCATGTCGACGGCCTGGCTCAGCTCGTTCTGGCTGATGGTCTGGCCATTGACCTTGGCGGCATCCTGGCTGTGGCTGGCGGCCTGGAAGATGGCCTCGAAACCGGTCAGTGCCATCAGCACGACGATGAGGCCAATGATGGTCTTGGCAATCCAACCCTGTGAATTGTCCCTGATATTCTGCAGCATGCGTCCCCCAGAAACGGTCGTACCACTGCATCGACAACCGCGGAGAGTGGGTAGAATCCTGATAAAAGAAAGGCGCATCCGAGGATGCGCCTTTTCTTAGCAAACGTGGCAGGCGGGAACGTTTGCGGCCCCCGCCGCTACGTGCTCGGACCTGGCCAGGCCGGGTCCGGCTGAAAGAGACGACTTAGTTGACGGCGTCTTTCAGGCCTTTGCCAGCTTTGAAGCCTGGAACCTTGGCGGCAGCGATCTTGATCGCCTTGCCGGTTTGCGGGTTACGGCCGGTGCGCTCAGCGCGCTCCTTGACGGAGAAGGTACCAAAGCCAACCAGAACGACGTCGTCGCCTGCTTTCAGGGCACCGGTTACGGAGTCAATTACTGCGTCCAGCGCGCGGCCGGCTACAGCTTTCGGGATGTCAGCAGAAGCGGCGATAGCGTCAATCAGTTCCGACTTGTTCACTCTAAGTCCCCTTATATCTCTATTGAGTTTGTTTCTAAGTATGTAATGAAAAGCTTATGAAACGATCATTGGGTGGCCTGTTGACACTGGCGTGCCGCTTTATAGCAAGGGCCCGAAAAAGCTGTCAACCGAAGGCCCCCAATGAGATACGAACTAGTGCGTGCTAATTCTTTCCTTAGCATCGCTGTCGCGCTTCTCTTCTTTCGCGACAATCTCCGGAGCCACATCTGGCAAGGGCTCCGGGGCGTATTGCAGCGCAATTTGCAGGACCTCGTCAATCCATTTAACCGGTTTGATTTGCAGATCCTGTTTTATATTTTCAGGAATCTCCTTCAGGTCACGCACATTTTCCTCGGGAATGATGACTGTCTTGATCCCGCCGCGGTGCGCCGCAAGCAGTTTTTCCTTCAGCCCGCCGATGGCAAGCACCTGACCGCGCAGGGTGATTTCACCGGTCATCGCAACGTCGGCACGCACCGGAATCTGGGTCAGCGCCGAGACCAGTGCAGTGCACATGCCGATACCGGCACTCGGGCCATCCTTCGGCGTGGCGCCCTCAGGCATGTGGATGTGCACGTCGTGCTTCTCGTGGAAATCGGCAGCGATACCCAGGCTGCGGGCGCGGCTGCGTACCACGGTCTGTGCGGCAGTGATCGATTCGACCATGACATCGCCGAGCGAGCCGGTCTTGATCAACTGCCCCTTGCCAGGAATCACGACCGCCTCGATGGTCAGCAGCTCACCGCCGACCTGGGTCCAGGCAAGGCCTGTGACCTGGCCGATCTGGTCCTGGGTTTCGGCCAGACCATAACGGAACTTGCGCACACCCAGCAGGTGTTCGAGCTGGTCGCCGGTGACCTTGACCTTCACCTGCTTGTTGCCCGCATGCTCCTTGACCACCTTGCGGCAGACCTTGGCAATCTGGCGCTCCAGACCACGCACACCGGCTTCTCGAGTGTAGTAGCGGATGATGTCGCGGATCGCGGCGACGTCGACCTCCAGCTCTTCCTTCTTGAGGCCGTTGGCCTTGACCTGCTTGGGCACCAGGTACTTGACCGCAATGTTGACCTTCTCGTCCTCGGTGTAGCCCGGCAGACGAATGATCTCCATCCGGTCCAGCAACGCTGGCGGAATGTTCATCGAGTTGGAGGTGCACAGGAACATCACGTCCGAGAGGTCGTAGTCGACTTCCAGGTAGTGATCGTTGAAGTTGTGATTTTGCTCCGGGTCGAGCACCTCGAGCAGTGCCGAGGCCGGATCGCCGCGCATGTCGCTGCCCATCTTGTCGATCTCGTCGAGCAGGAACAGCGGGTTGCGCACCCCGACCTTGGTCATCTTCTGAATCAGGCGCCCCGGCATCGAGCCGATGTAGGTACGGCGGTGACCACGGATCTCGGCCTCGTCACGCACACCACCCAAGGCCATGCGCACGAACTTGCGATTGGTGGCAGCGGCGATCGACTCGGCCAGCGATGTCTTGCCCACGCCGGGCGGCCCGACGAGGCACAGGACGGGGCCACGGATCTTCTTCACGCGCTTCTGGACCGCGAGGTACTCGAGAATACGCTCCTTCACCTCTTCCAGGCCGTAGTGGTCCGAATCGAGGATCTCTTCGGCCTTGGCCAGATCCAGACGCACCTTGCTCTGGGCTTTCCAGGGCACCTGCACCAGCCAGTCGAGGTAAGAGCGCACCACAGTGGCCTCGGCGGACATCGGCGACATCTGCTTGAGCTTGTTCAGCTCGGCCTGGGCCTTGGTGAGGGCATCCTTGGGCAGGCCAGCAGCATCGATACGCTTTTTCAGCTCCTCGACTTCGTTGTGGCCTTCGTCGCCGTCGCCGAGCTCCTTCTGAATGGCCTTCATCTGCTCATTCAGGTAGTACTCGCGCTGGCTGCGCTCCATCTGCTTCTTGACCCGGCCACGGATGCGCTTCTCGACCTGCAGCAAGTCGATTTCGGCGTCCAGCAGCGCCAGTACGTGCTCGACACGGGCAGACAGGTCGATGATCTCGAGGATTTCCTGCTTCTGCTCGATCTTCAGCGCCATGTGCGCGGCCATGGTATCGACCAGGCGCCCCGGCTCTTCGATGCTGTTGAGCGAGGACAGCACTTCGGCAGGCACTTTCTTGCCCAGCTGAACGTACTGCTCGAACTGCGACAGCAGGCTGCGCACGAACACTTCGGACTCGCGCTCGGCCGCCTCGACCTCGTCGATCAGGCTGACTTCGGCGCGAACGTGGCCTTCGACCTCGGTGAAGCGCTCGACCGCACCGCGCTGCTCGCCTTCGACCAGCACCTTGACGGTGCCATCAGGCAGCTTGAGCAGTTGCAGGACGGTAGCGATGGTGCCGACGCGATACAGGGCATCTTCGCCCGGATCATCGTCGGCTGGATTCTTCTGGGCCAGCAGGAGGATCTGCTTTTCGCCCGTCATTGCGGCCTCTAGGGCTTCGATGGACTTCTCGCGTCCCACGAACAGCGGGATAACCATGTGCGGATAGACGACGACATCGCGCAATGGCAAAAGAGGCAAGTCGAGGGTGGTCTTCATGATTTCGCCTCTACAGCGGCCTTGGGGCCGGAAACCGGTGGAAATAGTGCTTGGAGCTAATGTGGGGGCAGGTCCGCAAAAATACAAGCGCTGGCGCCAGAAAAGCAGAAAGGGGCCCGCGGCCCCTTTCTGCTTCAACGTGTCAGGCGTGCGACTCAGGCGTCAGGCACGGCCTTGGCTTGCGGCTCGCTGTTCTCGTAGATCAGCAGCGGCTGCGAAGTGCCGTCGATGACGCTCTCGTCGATCACCACCTTGCTGACATCCTTCTGCGAAGGAATCTCGTACATGGTGTCGAGCAGCACGCCTTCGAGGATCGAACGCAGGCCACGGGCGCCGGTCTTGCGCTCCAGGGCCTTGCGAGCAACGGCCTTGAGCGCGTCGCTGCGGAACTCGAGGTCCACGCTTTCCATCTCGAACAGCCTGGCGTATTGCTTGGTCAGGGCGTTCTTCGGCTCGGTGAGAATCTGCATCAACGCCGCTTCGTCCAGCTCGTCGAGCGTGGCCAGAACCGGCAAGCGACCGACGAATTCCGGAATCAGGCCAAACTTGACCAGATCGTCCGGCTCGACTTCGCGCAGCGACTCACCCACCTTCTTGCCTTCCTGCTTGCTGCGCACTTCCGCGCCGAAACCGATACCACCTTTGGTGGAGCGGTTCTGGATGACCTTCTCGAGACCCGAGAATGCGCCACCGCAGATGAACAGGATGTTACGCGTGTCGACCTGCAGGAACTCCTGCTGCGGGTGCTTGCGGCCACCCTGGGGCGGCACGGAAGCCACGGTGCCCTCGATCAGCTTCAGCAATGCCTGCTGCACGCCCTCGCCCGAGACGTCACGGGTGATGGACGGGTTGTCCGACTTACGCGAGATCTTGTCGATCTCGTCGATGTAGACGATGCCCATCTGGGCCTTTTCCACATCGTAGTCGCACTTCTGCAACAGCTTCTGAATGATGTTCTCGACGTCCTCACCCACATAACCGGCTTCGGTCAGGGTGGTGGCGTCGGCGATGGTGAACGGCACGTTCAACAGGCGCGCGAGGGTTTCGGCGAGCAGGGTCTTGCCCGAGCCGGTAGGCCCGATCAGGAGGATGTTGCTCTTGCCGAGTTCGACCTCGTCGCCCTTCTTGTCACGCTGGTTCAGGCGCTTGTAGTGGTTGTACACCGCTACGGCAAGCACCTTCTTGGCGCGCTCCTGACCAATGACGTACTGGTCCAGGATACCGCTGATTTCTTTCGGCGAAGGTAATTTGTGCGCGTTGCTCTCGGCCTGGGCTTCCTGCACCTCCTCTCGGATGATGTCGTTGCACAGGTCGACGCACTCGTCGCAGATAAATACCGAGGGCCCGGCAATCAATTTGCGCACTTCGTGCTGGCTTTTGCCGCAGAAGGAGCAATAGAGCAATTTGCCGTTGTCCTCGCCGTTACGGGTGTCAGTCATTCGATCGATCCAATCCGGTAGGCTTGCAACACAAGATGAAGGCAATTGCGGGCTTTTTCAAGTCCGCAGGCGGGCCCTTTCGGCGCCCGCCCGCTCTGGCGCCTGGGCTCAGGATACCAGTTGCCGCTTGTCGTAGACCGAGTCGACCAGGCCGTACTCGGCCGCGCGCGAGGCGCTCATGAAGTTGTCACGCTCGGTGTCGCGCTTGATGGTCTCGAGGTCCTGGCCGGTGTGGAAGGCCAGCAGCTCGTTCAGGCGCGCCTTGATGCTGAGGATTTCCTGGGCATGGATCTCGATGTCGGTCGCCTGGCCCTGGAAGCCGCCCAGCGGCTGGTGAATCATCACGCGCGAGTTCGGCAGGCAGTGACGCTTGCCTGCCGCACCGGCTGCCAGCAGGAAGGCGCCCATGCTGCAGGCCTGGCCGATGCAGATGGTGGAGACGTCCGGCTTGATGAATTGCATGGTGTCGTAGATCGACATGCCTGCGGTGACCGAGCCACCCGGCGAGTTGATGTACAGATGGATATCCTTGTCCGGGTTTTCCGCTTCAAGGAACAGCAGCTGCGCCACAACCAGGTTGGCCATGTAGTCCTCTACAGGACCCACCAGGAAGATCACACGCTCCTTCAACAGGCGCGAGTAGATGTCGTAGGCACGTTCGCCACGGGCGGACTGCTCGATAACCATCGGGACCAGACCGCCTGCGGCCTGGATGTCAGAGCTCTGCTGAATATAAGAATTGCGGGACATGTCCTGCACTCACTCCCAAATAGTCATGGCTTTAATAACGCACAAGCCAGCCCGAAGGCTGGCTTGTGGGGTTTCCTACGAGAGTAGCAAATCACTCAGCTTCGGCAGGAGCCTGTGCTGGCTTGACAGCCTCTTCGTACGAGACCGACTTGTCGGTCACAGTCGCTTTCTGCAGGACAGTATCTACAACTTGCTCTTCCAGCACAACCGAACGGACTTCGTTCAGTTGCTGGTCGTTCTTGTAGTACCAGTTGATGACCTGCTCAGGCTCCTGGTAAGCGGAAGCCATTTCCTCGATCATCTCGCGAACCTTGGCATCGTCCGGCTTCAGCTCGAACTGCTTGACCACCTCGGCGACGATCAGGCCCAGGACCACACGGCGCTTGGCTTGCTCTTCGAACAGCTCGGCCGGCAGTTGCTCAGGCTTGATGTTGCCACCGAACTGCTGGACAGCCTGCACGCGCAGACGGTTGACTTCGTTTTCCAGCAGGGCTTTCGGCACGTCTACCGGGTTGGCGGCCAGCAGACCGTCCATGACCTGGTTCTTGACCTTGGCCTTGATGGCCTGGCGCAGTTCACGCTCCATGTTCTTGCGAACTTCGGTGCGGAAGCCTTCCAGGGTGGATTCCTTGATACCGAACTGGGCGAAGAAGGCTTCGTTCAGCTCTGGCAGCACAGGTGCGGAAACGCTGTTGACAGTGATGGTGAACTCGGCGGCCTTGTTGGCCAGATCCAGGTTCTGGTAGTCCTCGGGGAAGGTCACGTTGACGACGCGCTCTTCACCGGCCTTGGCGCCAACCAGGCCATCTTCGAAGCCCGGGATCATGCGGCCGGAACCCAGTACCAGCTGGGTGCCCTTGGCCGAACCACCGGCGAAGGCCTCACCGTCGATCTTGCCGACGAAGTCGATGTTGACCTGGTCGTCTTTCTCGGCAGCGCGCTCGACGGCTTCGAAACGGACGTTCTGCTTGCGCAGCACTTCCAGCATGTTGTCCAGGTCGGCGTCAGCGACGTCGGCGCTCAGGCGCTCGACGTTGATCGACTCGAAGCCGGCAACGGTGAATTCAGGGAAGACTTCGAAGACGGCGACGAACTCGAGGTCCTTGCCTTTCTCGAACGACTTAGGCTCGACAGCCGGGGCGCCAGCCGGGTTCAGCTTCTGCTCGACCACGGCTTCATAGAAGGAGGCCTGGACCAGGTCACCGAAGGCTTCCTGGCGGGCAGCGTCTTCGTAACGCTGACGGATAACGCTCATTGGCACCTTGCCTGGACGGAAGCCCGGGACCTTGGCGCGACGGGCAGTCTGTTGCAGACGCTTGTTGACTTCGTTCTCGACGCGCTCGGCCGGAACGGCGATGGTCATGCGGCGCTCGAGAGCGGAAGTGTTTTCAACAGAAACTTGCATGGATATTCCTCGTTGCACAGACGTTAGCCGGCGATAGCCCGACTCCAGAATCAAGGGCGAATATTCTAGTGACTCACGCACCAGAAGTCACCCCACTCGGGACGACGGACAACCACGCCGGTCGATTTCGTTTACAGGCCGGCGCAAAAACGCGCCAGGCCTCGTTACTCAAGGGCTGCGCGCCATCTTTGAGGCGCATGCCGAAAAAACCTGTCAAACAGTTACAACTGCAGAATCGGCCCGTTACTGCGGATCGATTTCATTGAACTGGCAATATTCTTCCCAAGACATGCCCAGCGCCTCGGCCACCTCGCGGTGAGTCTCCAGGCGCATGGCCTGCAATTGCTCCGGGTTTTCGGCGATCAACTGCAGGGCAAGCTCCCAGGGCTCGATACCCTGCTCCTGAGCCGCATCCTCGAACGCCCACTCGACCTGCTGGGCCTGCTCGCGCGCGTCAAGCTCGCGGATCTCCTCGAGCAATTGCGGGTTGGCTTCGCGAAAGCGCTGCAGCGCCAACGCCTGGCGCGCTTCTTTGGCAATCATCGGTATTTCCCCTGCCGGTCACCGACCGGTGTTTCAACCGGCTGAAATCTATCAGCTTTTATAGCGTTGTCACCAGAGGGCAAGCCCCTCAATCCTTCCGCTCGACAGGTGCACACGCCAGCGACCGCTGCCGCCAGCTCGGCCAGGCCTGTTGCCAACCCCGCTCATGCGTCACACCCGGCAGGGAAACCAGTTCTAGGCAACGCGCCTCGCCCAACTGCCGAGCATAAAACGCGGCAACGTCAGCAGGCACCTGGCGATCTTCGGCACCCAGCAGATGGCGCTGGGGAATACGCGCCAGGCGTTCCCGATACTGTAAAGGTTCGAGCGAACCTTCCAGCGGCGTCAGCTCAAGCATTCGCACCCATTCGGCCGGACTCAGATTGCCGGCCAGGGTCTGGACCTGCCACACATCCTCACGCCGCCCCGCCAGCAACAAGGCAAGCGCTCCGCCGCCGGAATAGCCCACCAGCTCGAAGCCTTGATTGCCATAACGCGACTTCACGTCGTCGAGCGCCCGACCAAGAGCGCCTAGCACTTCAGGGGAGAAACGCCGACTGGTCCATAGCGCCGGGGTACAACCGGACGCCTGAACAAACTGGCAAGGCCGCGCCATATATAAGGAAGGCGTCGGATCCTGCATCGCCAGGTCGACCACCAGAGTCTGCCGCGGCGTAGGATCCAGACTCGGCTGCGAGGGCGTGACCCAGGCATGGCCATCACCCTCCAGATAAACCCGCAGCACGTTGGCTGCGGGCATCCGCGCGGGCGCCACGATCAGCAGTGGAAAGCTTCCCAGCGCCAGCACCTGCACCTCACGACCGTACTCGGCAGCCCTGTGCTCCAGCGCTTCGCGCGGCGACTGGCACGCAGCGAGCACAAGAGCACCCACAACAGCCAGTACACCCCTGCCCCACATCGAAATCAGACGAAGCTGAGGTTGTGACGCTGCGCGCCATAGACCACGCGTGCAGCGGTGATCAGTTGGTGAGGGATCTCGACGTAAGGTACGTCGGAGTTGCTCAGCGCCATGTCGAACAGCTGCACCAGCACGGAATTGCGGCGCACCAGGATCACATCAGACCAATCGGTATTGGTCATCGCCACCGGAATGAAGTCCGAACGCTTCATGAAGCTGCCGAGCGCTTCGAGCACGCCCAGGTTCTGCTTGGTGCCATTGGCACTGAAGCAGCAGTCGTTGAGCATCATGATGCCGTCCGGACCAAGCATTTCCTGGTAATACATCATGTCGCGCAGGACGTACTCGTACTGATGGTTGGCATCCACGTAGACGAAATCGAACTGCTCGATGCCGGTCTGCTCGCGGATCCTGTCGATCGCACCGATGGTGTCGGAGCGAATCACCGTGACCTCGGGCATATCGAGGAACTTGGACACGCACTCTTCGTACAAGCGGTCCCAGGTCGCGTCATCGTGCAGCGAGCCACCATAGTAGTACTCGTAGTCCTCCACCGGAGAGACCCAGGGCGGCAACTGATCGAATGGACTGTAAGCCTTGTTCGACTCCTTGCTCCAGCTGTCGGCCAGCACCATACGTTCTGGCGTCAGGGCTGCGCGCAGCTTGAGGGCGTTCTCGCCGCGCAGCACACCGAGCTCGGCAACCACCGGGCGTTTTTCCAGCGCATTGAAAACCGCGCCGACCACGTAATACAGACTGTCCCTATGCGTGCTGCAGACTTTCATGTTCGTTCCTTTTATTCGCGGAATCGCATCAACGCCAAACGCCAAGCAAGAATCCGACCAGGCGCCAACACCGAGGCACAACCCGCATGAACACTAGGCTGGGAGGTGATGCCGAATGATGAACACAAAAAATCCCGCCAGCGAACTGACACGGATGCGCCAGAATTCCGCTGCCCTGGGAATTTGCTGCAGAAATGAAAAATGCCGCACAAGGCGGCATTTTCAGGAGGTTTTCATGCGCTTGAGCGTGCATTGAAAACAGAAGATGGTGCGGACGAAGAGACTCGAACTCTTACAGCTTGCGCCGCTGGAACCTAAATCCAGTGTGTCTACCAATTTCACCACGTCCGCGTGATGCGCTTAAAACAAAGGCGCCTGATTATACAATCAAGGCGCCTTCGAAGAATATGGGGTGGACGATGGGAATCGAACCCACGACAACTGGAATCACAATCCAGCGCTCTACCAACTGAGCTACGCCCACCATATTGCGGTGTTACGTTACCTACTTGCTTGCCTAAGCTGCCTTATGGCGCACCCGGCAGGACTCGAACCTGCGACCATCCGCTTAGAAGGCGGATGCTCTATCCAGCTGAGCTACGGGCGCATATTCAATCTGCTTTCCATTACGATTGCAAATCAATTTTCAGCCTTACCGAACGAGCTAGCAAATCCGCTCATTCTGCCTGACTTTGCTAACCAGTGCTAGGTTGTGCCCGACAAGTGCGACGAATGTTATAGACGAGCCGAAAGGTCGTCAACACTTTTTTCAAAAAAATTTAAATTATTTAAGGGGTTAGGGGATTTGCCCGACCACGCGCCTTTGCCCTCGGCCCGGCTCGTGCGAGAATGCGCCCTCTTTATTGTTCCCTTCTCGATGGTTAATCACGCGTCTATGACTGCACACCTTATAGATGGCAAGGCGATCGCCGCCAACCTGCGCAAGCAGATCGCCCAACGTGTCGCCGAGCGCCGCCAGCAAGGCCTGCGCACGCCAGGCCTGGCGGTGATCCTGGTCGGCACCGACCCGGCCTCCCAAGTCTACGTTTCGCACAAGCGCAAGGACTGTGAGGAAGTCGGCTTCATCTCCCAGGCGTTCGACCTGCCCAGCGACACCACGCAGCAAGCCCTGACCGAGCTGATCGACCGTCTCAACGACGACCCGGCCGTCGATGGCATCCTGCTGCAACTGCCGCTGCCAGCGCATCTGGACGCTTCGCTGCTGCTCGAGCGCATTCGTCCGGACAAGGACGTCGATGGTTTCCACCCCTACAACATCGGTCGCCTGGCCCAGCGCATCCCGCTGCTGCGCCCATGCACCCCGAAGGGCATCATCACCCTGCTGGAAAGCACCGGGCAAGACCTGTACGGCATGAACGCGGTGATCGTCGGCGCCTCCAACATCGTCGGTCGCCCGATGGCCATGGAACTGCTGCTGGCCGGTTGCACCGTCACCGTCTGTCACCGCTTCACCAAGGACCTGGCCGGCCACGTCGGCCGCGCCGACCTGCTGGTGGTAGCGGCCGGCAAACCGGGCCTGGTCAAGGGTGAGTGGGTCAAGGAAGGCGCCATCGTCATCGACGTGGGCATCAACCGCCAGGAAGACGGCAAGCTGGTGGGCGATGTGGTCTACGAGACCGCCCTGCCCCGCGCCGGCTGGATCACGCCGGTTCCCGGTGGCGTCGGGCCCATGACCCGCGCGTGCCTGCTGGAGAACACCTTGTATGCGGCTGAAGAGCTGCACAAGTAATCATTCTCGGCACACAGCAATGAAAAACGGCACCCCAAGGGTGCCGTTTTTCATCAAGCGATAAATCTACCGACGCTATCGCGGGAGCGCAGGGCTGACCGCGTAGAGGTCAGTACGCTCGGCAACTGATCACTTGCGCGCCTCCTCCCACGACTTGAGCAGCTCGTTGTAGCTGACCGTCTCGCCCTTGGGCTTTTCGTTGGCCAGCTTCGGTTTCGGCGCACCTGGCTGGTCGAACCAGTACTGCGCATCACGCTCTGGGTTGAGCTTCGGCGCACAGGTGGCCTGGGCATTGGAACGCTGCAGCCGCTCCATCATGCGGTCCTGGTCGCGGGCCAGGCCGTCGAGGGCCTCCTGCGGGGTCTTCTCGCCACTGGCCACCTCGGCGATATGACTCCACCACAGCTGCGCCAGGCGCGGATAGTCAGGCACGTTGGTGCCGGTCGGGGTCCACTGCACCCGTGCCGGGCTGCGGTAGAACTCCACCAGCCCACCCAGCTTGGGCGCCATCTCGGTCATGGCCTGGGAGTTGATGTCCGACTCGCGAATCGGCGTCAGACCGACGATGGTCTTCTTCAGCGACACGGTTTTCGAGGTCACGAACTGCGCGTACAGCCATGCCGCGAGACGCTGCTTTTCCGGGGTGGACTTGAAGAAGGTCCAGGAACCGGTGTCCTGGTAACCCAATTTCATGCCCTCCTCCCAATACGGCCCCTTCGGCGACGGCGCCATGCGCCACTTCGGCGTGCCATCGGCGTTGACCACCGGCAGCCCGGGCTTGACCATGTCGGCGGTGAAGGCGGTGTACCAGAAGATCTGCTGGGCGATATTGCCCTGGGCCGGCACCGGGCCTGACTCGGAGAAGGTCATGCCCTGCGCTTCCTTCGGCGCATAGGCGCGCATCCAGTCCACGTACTTCTGCGTCGCGAACACCGCTGCCGGGCCGTTGGTATCGCCACCACGGGTGACGCTGGAGCCAACGGGGTGGCAGTCCTCAACGCGAATGCCCCACTCGTCCACCGGCAAGCCATTGGGCAGGCCTTTGTCGCCGCCGCCGGCCATGGAGAACCAGGCATCGGTGAAACGCCAGCCGAGCGAGGGATCTTTCTTGCCGTAGTCCATATGGCCGTAGACGCGCTTGCCATCGATCTCCTTGACGTCCTCGGTGAAGAACTTGGCAATGTCTTCATAGGCCGACCAGTTCACTGGCACGCCCAGCTCGTAGCCGTACTTTTCCTTGAACTTGGCCGTCAGGTCAGGGCGTTCGAACCAGTCGGCGCGGAACCAGTAAAGGTTGGCGAACTGCTGGTCAGGCAACTGGTAGACCTTGCCGTCTGGCGCGGTGGTGAAGGAAATGCCGATAAAGTCTTTCAGGTCGAGCGTAGGCGAGGTGTAGTCCTTGCCTTCGTTGGCCATCAGGTCAGTGATCGACTGCACCTTGCCATAGCGAAAGTGCGTGCCGATCAGGTCGGAATCGTTGACCCAGCCGTCGTAGATGTTCTTGTCCGACTGCATCTGCGTCTGCAGCTTCTCCACCACATCGCCTTCCTGCAACAGATCGTGGGTGAGCTGGATGCCGGTGATCTCGCTGAATGCCTTGGCCAGGACCTTGGATTCATACTCATGGGTGGTGAGGGTTTCCGACACCACGTTGATCTTCATCCCACGAAACGGCTCGGCGGCCTTGATGAACCACTTGAGTTCCGCCATCTGCTGCTCGGCACTCAAGGTGGAGGGCTTGAACTCGCTGCCGATCCATTTTTTCGCCGCGTCCTCGTACTGATCGGCCCACGCCGTGCCCTGCAGGCCGCCGAGCAGCAGCGCCGCGGCCAGAGTCAAATGTCGCCGCTTGTTGTCGTTATCGAACATTGTGATCTCCCGATTGAAATGATCCGCCGCCCCGGGCTAACCCCAGCGCAGCACCACCACGAGCCAGGCCAGCGACAGCAGCGAGGCCACCCACAGCGGCCAGTCGCTGGCGCCGATCACCGCAAGGTGCAGGTAGGCACTGGCCAGCAGGCCGATGAACAACCGATCGCCACGGCTGGTGACGAGCGGCAGGAAACCGCGCCGCTCCACGCAGGGGCGACGCAGCTCGAACACTGTCATGCACGACAGCAGCACACCGACGGCGACAAAGAACAGCGCCGTGGGCAAGGTCCAGGCCATCCACTCCATCGTTGCGCCCTCCTATACCCGACCCAGGGCAAAGCCCTTGGCCACATGGTTGCGGACAAACCAGATCACCAGCATGCCAGGCAGGATGGTCAGCACCCCGGCCGCAGCCAACACCCCCCAGTCGATACCCGAGGCCGACACGGTACGGGTCATCACCGCCGCGATCGGCTTGGCGCTCACCGATGTCAGGGTGCGCGCCAGCAGCAGCTCGACCCACGAGAACATGAAGCAGAAGAAGGCCGTCACGCCGATCCCGGAGCCAATCAGCGGTATGAAGATCTTCACGAAGAAGCGCGGGAAGCTGTAACCATCGATGTAGGCGGTTTCATCGATCTCTTTCGGCACCCCCGACATGAAACCCTCCAGGATCCATACCGCCAGTGGCACGTTGAACAAGCAGTGGGCCAGGGCCACGGCAATGTGGGTGTCGAACAGGCCGATGGATGAATACAGCTGGAAGAACGGCAGCAGGAACACCGCCGGTGGCGCCATGCGGTTGGTCAGCAGCCAGAAGAACAGGTGGCGATCACCGAGAAAGCGATAGCGCGAGAAGGCATACGCGGCCGGCAAGGCCACCGCCAGTGAGATCACCGTATTCAGGCACACGTAGTACAGCGAGTTGAGGTAGCCGCTGTACCAGCTCGGGTCGGTGAAAATGACCCGATAGTTGTCAAAGGTGAACGCCTGCGGCCACAGGGTCAGCCCGCCCAGGATCTCGGTGTTGCTCTTGAACGACATGTTCAACAGCCAGTAGATCGGCACCAGCAGGAAGAAGAAGTACAGCAGCAGCGGCACCGCTTTGCGCAAGGTCATGGCCTAATCCTTGTCGGCGTGGGTCATGGCGGTATAGAACAGCCACGACACCAGCAGGATGATCAGGAAGTACACCAGCGAGAACGCCGCCGCCGGCCCCAGGTCGAACTGCCCTACCGCCATGCGCGTGAGGGTCTGGCTGAGGAACGTGGTGGCGTTGCCCGGCCCGCCACCGGTGAGCACGAAAGGCTCGGTATAGATCATGAAGCTGTCCATGAAGCGCAGCATCACCGCGATCAGCAGCACGCTCTTGAGCTTCGGCAGCTGGATATGGCGAAACACCGCCCAACCCGAGGCGCGGTCGATACGTGCAGCCTGGTAATACACATCGGGAATGGCGCGCAACCCCGAGTAGCACAGCAGTGCCACCAGCGAGGTCCAGTGCCAGACATCCATCACCAGCACGGTGACCCAGGCATCCAGCGGATCGCCCGCATAGTTGTAGCTGACCCCAAGCTTGGCCAGGGTGGCCCCGAGCAGGCCGATGTCGGCGCGGCCGAAGATCTGCCAGATGGTGCCGACCACGTTCCACGGGATCAGCAGCGGAATGGCCATGATGATCAGGCACACCGAGGCCATGCGCCCCTTGGTCGGCATGGTCAGGGCAATGGCGATGCCCAGCGGGATCTCGATCAGCAGCACGCAGCCCGAATAGATGAACTGACGCAGCAGCGCATCGTGCAACGCGGGGTCACGCAACACCTGGCGATACCAGTCGGCGCCAACGAAGTAGCGGTTGGAGGCGTCGAAGATGTCCTGCACCGAGTAATTGACCACCGTCATCATCGGCACCACGGCGCTGAAGGCCACCAGCAGGAACACCGGCAGCACCAGCCACCAGGCCTTGTTGTTCGGCACCTTGTTCATGGCGTGGCCTCCAGCAGCAGGTCATCGACATAGAGCATCAGCCATTGCGCTGGCAGGCTGACCCACGCGCGCCCTTCTGGCAGGGGACGGTCCTCACCCATGCGAGCCTTTAGGGTGACGCCAGCCAGCTCCAGGGTGAGGATGCGGTAGGTGCCCAGGTCTTCTATATCCAGGACCTGAGCCTCGAAGGCATCATCGATCGGACGGTCCCAGACCTGCACGAACTCCGGGCGAATCCCTACCTGCAAGCGCTCGCGCGGTTGCTCGGCGAGGCGCTCGCGCAGGCCATCCGGCAATGGCAGGTGCAGACCGCCGAAACTCACGCCATCGGCTTCGGCACGCACTTCGATCAGATTCATCCCGGGGCTGCCAATGAAGTAGCCCACGAAGGTATGGCGCGGGCGCTCGAACAATTCGCGCGGGGTGCCGAACTGGACAATGCGCCCACCGTGCATCACCGCGATCTTGTCAGCGAAGGTCGATGCCTCCAGTTGATCGTGGGTGACATAGATCATGGTGATGTTGAACTGCTCGTGAATCTGCTTGAGCTTGCGCCGCAGCTTCCACTTCAAGTGCGGGTCGATCACCGTCAGCGGCTCGTCGAAAAGGATCGCCGACACATCGTCGCGCACCAGGCCGCGGCCCATAGAAACCTTCTGCTTTTCGTCGGCGCTCAGGTTGCGCGCCTTTTTCTTCAGCACCGCCCCCAGGTCGAGCACCTCGGCGATCTCTTCGACGCGCGCCCTCACCCGCTGCTCATCCAGGCCCTGGTTACGCAGGGGGAAGGCCAGGTTGTCGAATACGCTCATGGTGTCGTACACCACCGGGAACTGGAACACCTGGGCAATGTTGCGCTGCTGCGGCGACAGCGCATTGACCGGCTGACCGTCGAACTGCACCTCGCCCTGGGACGGACTGAGCAGGCCGGAAATGATGTTGAGCAAGGTCGACTTGCCGCAGCCGGAAGGCCCGAGCAAGGCGTAGGCTCCGCCCTGCTCCCAGACATGCTCGAGCTCGTGCAAGGCATAGTCGGCAGCGCTGGAGGGCTGCCGGCTGTAGCTGTGGGCCAGTCGATGCAAGCGGATCTCGGCCATCAGCGGCGCCTCCCCTGACGCAGGCCGGGGGCCTGTACCAGTTGACCGGTGCTGTCGAAGACGAACAGCTTGTGGGTGGGGATGAAAACCGGGACCTGGGTGTCCACCTGATATTCGTGCACCCCCGGCAGGTGCAGGATCATCCGCCAGTGCTCGTTGCGCACATGCAGGAAGGTCTCCGAACCGCTGATTTCAGCCAGCTCGACCAGCACGGTCAGCTCGAGGTCGTCGTCATGGGAGGGCACCAGGGTGATGTGACTGGGGCGCACACCGAAGCGGTAGTCGCCATCGGCCAGGGCGCGCAGATCGTCGGTACGGGCGAAGTGCACGGCGCCGGCCAGGCTCACCTCGTTGCCCGCGACCCGCCCGCTGACCAGATTGATCGGCGGCTCCGAGAACAGCTCGGCAGCCAGCACGTTGCAAGGCTTGTGGTAGACCTCGGCGGTCGGGCCGCTCTGCAGCAGCCGCCCTTCGTGGAGGATGGTGGTGGTGCCACCCAGGGCCAAGGCTTCGTTCGGCTCGGTGGTGGCGTACACGGCGATGCAGTTGCGTTCGGCGAACAGCGCGCGCAGCTCCTGGCGCAGCCCTTCACGCAGCTTGTAGTCGAGGTTGACCAGCGGCTCGTCGAAGAGGATCAGCGAAGCGTCCTTGACCAGCGCGCGAGCCATTGCCGTGCGCTGCTGCTGGCCACCGGAGAGCTCCAGCGGCAAGCGCTGCAGGTAGGCTTCGATACGCAACATCTCGGCGGTCTGGCGCACCCGCTGGCGAATCTGCGCCTCTGGCAGGCGCGCCTGGCGCAGCGGTGAGGCGATGTTCTCGAACACGCTGAGGGTGGGGTAATTGATGAACTGCTGATAGACCATCGACACATTGCGTTCACGCACCGGGCGCCCGGTAACGTCCTCGCCGTCCATCAGCACCCGCCCGCTGTCCGGCCGATCCAGGCCGGCCATCAGGCGCATCAGGCTGGTCTTGCCAGACAAGGTACGGCCAAGCAACACATTGAACGAGCCCGGCTCGAAACGCAGACTGGCCTCGGCGATCCAGGCCTGGTTATCGACGTGGCGGCTGACCTGCTCCAGCACCAGGGTCATGGCGTAGCCTTCTTGTGATTGTTGTCCGCCGAACGGAGCCAGAACCGTGCCAGAAACCGCCGAACGCTCTGGCACCGGCTCCACGCAGCAGCGCCCTGTTCGCCTGCGAACACAAATGAACAGTTTCACTGGACAGTTGAACAACCACGGCATTGACAATGAACAGTTGTGAACGACACTCAAGGGCGGTCGTCGACAACAACAATCACACAGGGACAGGCCCATGGCCGCTGATACCCCGACCCACGCCCACCTGATCCAGGCCTCCTGGGCCCGCTGCCGCGAATACGGCCTGCAACCGCACAGCGCGCCGGATTTCGACTGCCTGACCGGCGCGCAACTGAGCGAACTGCTCGAGCACCGCCAGGCCCTGCTGCAACTGACCCGCGACGCCGTGCTGCCGCAGTACACGCACCTGCTGGGCAATTCCAGCTATCTGGTGATGCTCGCCGACGCCGGAGGCTGCCTGCTCGACGCCTGGGGCACGCGGCGCTTCGTCGAACCGCGCCAGCAGCATGGTTTCACACCGGGTGCACACTGGCAGGAGCGCGGCGTCGGCACCAACGCGCTGGGCACGGCATTGGCCTGCGGTGAGGCCATCCATGTCGGCCAGGACGAACATTTCCTGCGCCAGAACCGCTACATGGCCAGTGCCGCCGCGCCCCTGTTCGATGCCGAGCGCCGCCTGGTGGGTGTACTGGATGTCTCAAGCGATGGCTACCTGCCCGTCGCCCAGACCCTCGGCCTGGTGCGCATGATGGGCCAGAGCCTGGAGAACCGCCTGATCCTCGCCGCCCACGGCGACCGGCACGGGCAACTGGTGTTCAATACCGCACCCGACAACCTCGACAGCCCCTGGGCCGGCCTGCTGCTGTTCGACGAACGTGGCCGGGTGCTGGCAGCCAATCATCGCGCAGACAGCCTGCTGGGCCAGGATCCGCGGCAATGCACGCTCGAACAGCTGTTCCAGACCTCGCTCAAACAGATCCTCGCCCACCCGCAGGAGAGCGCCTTCGCCCTGCAAGTCGCCGGTCGACACCGTTTCCACTGCCAGTGGCGCGCACCGCATCAACCCATGCGCAGCACACCGCCCAGCAGCGACCCGCGCGTGAGCAAGGCGCTGGCCCAGGCCGGCCTGCTGCTGGAGAAGGATATTCCGGTGCTGATCCAGGGCGAGACGGGCGTTGGCAAGGAGGTCTTCGTCAATACCCTGCATCAGGCCAGCAGCCGCGTCGGCCAGCCGTTGATCGCGGTGAACTGCGCAGCGATCCCGGCAGAACTGGTGGAGTCGGAGCTGTTCGGCTACGAGAAAGGCGCCTTCACCGGTGCCCACCACAAAGGCAACACCGGGCTGATCCGCAAGGCTGACGGCGGCATCCTGTTTCTCGACGAAATTGGCGACATGCCCCTTCCAACCCAGGCCCGACTGCTGCGTGTGCTGCAGTCGCGCTGCATCCAGCCGCTGGGCAGTGGTGAGCCGGTGGCGGTGGACATTCGCGTGGTCTCGGCGAGCAACCTCGACCTGGCTGCCGAAGTCCGCGCCGGGCGATTTCGCCAGGACCTCTACTACCGCATCGCCGGGCTGGCACTGGTACTGCCCCCGTTGCGCGAGCGCAGCGATCGGCGGGCGCTGATCGAGCAGGTGCATGCACGTTACCGCGAACCCGGACAGGTACAACGCTTGTCGCCACGGATGCTGGCGCTGTTCGAGCAGCACCCCTGGCCGGGAAACCTGCGCGAGCTGGTGACCGTGATGCAGGTTGCCCTGGCGTTGGCGGGGCCTGATGCCATCAGCGAAGAGCACCTGCCAGCGGCGTTCCTGGTGGAAGCTTCGGCCCCCCTGCCTGCACCCGAACGGGCCGACACCGGGCAAGACCTCGATACGCTGCTGCGCGAAGCCAACGGTAATCTTTCCTCAGTGGCGCGGGCGCTGGGGATCAGCCGTACGACACTGTACAAGCGGCTGCGCTCGACAGCCGCAGGCTGAGCCAGGGCAGCGCAGCCGATTCCGCTGCAACGCCCACCATTTCAGCTGGAGCCGCTGCCCGTCACCTGCCGTTCAGCAGGCTTTTCCTACTTCCGCACCGGAAAATGGACACACAGCCACCTGTGGATGCGTGCCCAATGCAAACAACAAATACCGTCCTCATGATTCGCCCGGCGCGGTTCGCCTTCAACCCCGACACCGCCCTGACCAACCGCTTCCAGAGCGCACCGCTGGACCCTGACGCCGCCAGCAGCAAAGCCCTCGAGGAGTTCGACGGCTATGTGCAGACCCTGCGCCAACACGGCGTCGAGGTGTTGGTGGTGCAGGACACGCCCGAACCGCACACACCCGATTCGATCTTCCCCAACAACTGGTGGAGCAGCCATGCCGATGGCAGCCTGGTGCTCTACCCGATGGAAGGTCACAACCGTCGCCTGGAGCGCGAAAAGGGTGTGCTTCAGGTGATCGAGGAACGCTTCGCCATCGAACGCACCATCGACCTGAGCCCACTGGAACAGCAGAATCTGTTCCTCGAAGGCACTGGCAGCATGGTTCTGGATCGCGAGCACCGTATCAGCTACGCCTGCCATTCCGGCCGCACCCACGAACAGGCGCTGCGCCAGTTCGCCGAACGCCTCGGCTACCGCCTGTGCCTGTTCCACGCCCTCGATCGCCAGCAGGCACCGATCTACCACAGCAACGTGATGATGAACGTCGGCCGCACCTTGGCCGTGGCCTGTCTTGACGCCCTGCCCCACGCCGACGAACGCCGCACCCTCGAACGTTCCCTGCGCGACACCGGCAAGGAGGTGCTGGCACTGGGTTTCGACCAGCTGGAGGGCTTCGCCGGCAACATGCTCGAAGTGCACGACCGCAGCGGTCGCTCGCTGCTGGTGATGTCGCGCAACGCCTGGCGCTCGCTGGACGCTGGCCAACGCCGCCAGGTCGAGCGCCACAGTCATCCGCTGGTGGTCGATATCGACCACATCGAACGCATTGGCGGGGGCAGCGCACGCTGCATGCTCGCCGAAGTCCACCTTCCCTCGCGCCACTGCGCCCCAAAGGAGCACTCCATGACTCGCTATATCGACGTGCAAGACCTCGCCCGCCTGGTCAACCGCAAGGGCCTGCCCACCTGCCTGGCCGAGATGGCCGAATACATTCGTGACGACTACCTGCGCTGGCACGACTTCGAAAAGTGCCCGCGCCTGGCCAACCACTCGCCCGATGGCGTGATCGAACTGATGCCGGTGTCCGACGCCAGCCTGTACGCCTTCAAGTACGTCAACGGCCACCCGAAGAACACCCACAACGGGCTGCTCACCGTAATGGCGTTCGGTGCGCTGGGCGATGTCGACACCGGCGCCCCGGTGCTGCTCAGCGAAATGACCCTGACCACCGCTATTCGCACCGCCGCCACCTCGGCCCTGGCCGCAGGCTACCTGGCACGCAAGGGCAGCCGAAGCATGGCGCTGATCGGCAACGGTTCGCAAAGCGAGTTCCAGGCCATCGCCTTCCACACCCTGCTGGGCATCGAAGAGATCCGCCTGTTCGACATCGACCGCGCCGCCTCGCAGAAACTCGCGGCCAACCTGGCCGGCTACCCCAAGCTCAAGCTGATCATCGCAGCATCCGTGGCCGATGCGGTACGCGGTGCCGACATCGTCACCACGGTCACTGCCGACAAGGCCTATGCCACCATTCTCACCCCCGAAATGATCGAGCCGGGCATGCACCTCAACGCCGTGGGCGGCGACTGCCCGGGCAAGACCGAACTGCACCGCGAGATCGTCGAGCGCGCACGGGTGATCGTCGAGTACGAACCGCAGAGCCGCATCGAGGGTGAAATCCAGCAGATGCCGGCGGATTCGCCGACCACAGAATTCTGGCAGGTGGTCGAAGGGATCGCTGCCGGTCGCGAGAACGCCGCGCAGGTGACCCTGTTCGATTCGGTGGGCTTTGCCCTGGAGGACTACTCGGCGCTGCGCTATGTGCTGGATGTGGCCAAGGCGCTGGATATCGGCCACGACATTGCCCTGGTGCCCGAGCTCGAGAACCCGAAGGACCTGTTCGCCCTGCTGCAACCAAAAGCCGCGGCGCGCAAGGCCAGCGCAGCATAAAAAAGCGGGGGCTGTAGTGCACAGCCCCCGCAGGCCTGGATCAGTCGCCGGCCACTGCAGCCTGGACGGCACGGGCGAAGCGGTCGGCCACTTCGTCGATCTGCTCGGCGCTGATGATCAGCGGCGGCAGGAAACGCACTACCGCGCCATGCCGGCCGCCCAGTTCGAGAATCAGGCCGCGCTTGAGGCACTCGCGCTGAACCTTCGGTGCCAGGCTGCGTGAGGCCGCCGGGTGGCCGAGGGCATTCAGCGCACCATCCGGATCGATCAACTCGACCCCCAGCATCAAGCCTCGGCCGCGAATATCGCCCAGGTGCGGGTAGTCACGCTGCAGGTGCTGCAGATGGCCGCGCAGGCGCTGGCCCATGGCGGCGGCGTGTTCGTCCAGGCGATGCTCCACCAGGTAATTGATCACCGCCGACCCTGCGGCCATGGCCATCTGGTTGCCACGGAAGGTCCCGGCGTGAGCCCCAGGCGCCCAGGTGTCGAGCCAGTCACGGTAGACCACTACCGCCAGCGGCAGGCTGCCGCCAATGGCTTTGGACAGGGTCACCACGTCCGGCACGATGCCCGCGTGCTCGAAGGCGAACATACGCCCGGTGCGGGCGAAGCCGCTCTGGATCTCGTCGACGATCAGCGCCACCCCAGCCTGCTCGGTGATACGGCGCACACCGCGCAGCCACTCGATATCGGCCGGACTCACACCGCCCTCGCCCTGCACCACCTCAAGAATCACCGCCGCCGGCAGCTGTACCCCGGCCTCCGGGTCGAGCAGCAGGTTTTCCAGGTAATGCAGGTTGGCACGCACCCCCGCCTCGCCGCCCAAACCGAACGGGCAGCGGTAGTCATAGGGATAGGGCATGAACTGCACGCCGCTGTTGAGCAGTGCACCCAAGGGCTTTTTCGGCCCCAGGCTGCCCATCAGGCTCAGGGCGCCCTGGGTCATCCCGTGGTACGCCCCCTGGAAAGCCAGCACCGTGCTGCGCCCGGTGGCGGTACGCACCAGCTTCAACGCAGCTTCCACCGCATCGGTGCCCGTCGGCCCGCAGAACTGGATCTTCGCCTCGCGACGCAATGCCTCGGGCAGTACCGCAAACAGGTCCTGAACGAATCGATCCTTGACCGGCGTGGTCAGGTCGAGGGTGTGCAGCGGCAGCTCATCGGCCAGCACGCGCTGGATCGCTTCGACCACAACCGGGTGATTGTGCCCCAGCGCCAGGGTACCGGCACCGGCCAGGCAGTCGATGAACTGACGGCCTTCGACGTCCTCGACATGGATGCCCCGGGCGCGCTTGAGCGCCAGCGGAATGCGACGTGGGTAGCTGCGGGCGTTGGATTCCTGTTGCTGCTGGCGCAGCAGCAAGGCTGAATCCTCGAACTGGTACAGAGATTCCGGCGCAACAGCCGGCAGTGCCTGGGCAAGGCTGGAAGCGGTAGACATCGGCGAACCCTCGCAAGCAAGTAGGAATGCCCGCCACGTCCCTGTAACCGGATGTGTGTCGGGAAGTCATCGCTTGGGAGACGCTTGAGTAGGGTGTGGATTTAGCACATTTTGGGGCCAAGGTGGCTTTTCACAGACGCACCCGCGAAAAGCCACATGCACCGATGATCAGGCCCGAGCCTCCCGCGCAGGCACCTGCAGCCAGACCCGCAGCCCGTCACTGCGACTGTCGAAACGCAAGCTGCCCGCGCAGCGCTGGACGATCGCCTGGACAATCGCCAATCCCAGCCCACTGCCGACACTCTTGCTGTTGCGCCAGAAACGCTCGGTCAGGTGCTTGAGGTCCTCGTCGGGAATGCCCGGGCCATGATCGCGAACCAGGAAGCCCACCTGCCCATCGGCCATCTGCACTTCCAGCTCCACCGCCTCATTGCCACCATGGCGCAGGGCGTTGTCCAACAGGTTGCGCAGCGCCGCCACCGCCAAGGGCGCGGGCATGCCCAGGTAGATGCGGGTGGCCTCTTCGGGCAGGCGCAGGACGATCCGCCGGTTGTCGCCGCCACCAGCGTCCTGCACAGCTTGGCGCGCGACTTGCTCGGCACTGCACAGCACGCCATCTTCGAACGACAGGCTACCCTCGACCCGGGCCAGCATCAGCAGTTGCTCCAAGGTCCGGTGCATGCGGTCGGCACCCTGCTCGGCGTGCTCCAGGGCCTGCTCGCGCACGCTTCCATCGGTCATGCGCGCCACTTGCAGGTGGGTCTTGATGGCGGTCAGAGGGCTGCGCAGTTCGTGCGCGGCATCATCGGTCAGGCGTCGCTCGCGCTCGAGGGTCTGGGCGATCCGCAGGAACAGCTGGTTCTGGGTTTCCAGCAATGGCTGCAGCTCGCTGGGCATGCCCGCCACCTGCAAGGGTTCGACGCTGTCTGCGCGGCGCTTGCGCAGGGCATCGCGCATGCGGTTGAGCGGCTCCAGCCCCTTGCCCAGACCAATCCACAGCAGCCCCAGGCTGCCGAGCAAGGCCATCAGCACCGGTGCCGAAGCGGCCAGCAGGATCGACTGGTTGAGCGCCTCGCGTTCCTGATGGCGATCGGCCGTGGTGATCCGCACATCGCCGTGGTTGTAGGTGAAGGTGCGCCATGAACTGCCATCGATCGTCTGGTCACGGAAGCCGCTGCGCTGATCGTCCATGCTGCCATCGTGCTTGTGGTTGCTGGCCAGGATCTCGCCGCGCAGGGAACTGACCTGGCAGGCCATGCCGTCCGGCACACTGAACTGGTCGGCCGCAAAGTGCGCGTCCCGGCCCTTGGCCCCCAGCGGCTGCGGCAACTGGTCGACCAGGCCCGCCACCATCCGTGCCGAAGCCACCAGGCGCTGGTCGAGGGAGAACATCATCTGCTGGCGCAGGTCGCGCAACATCCAGGCCGCGGCCAGGATCCAGATCAGGATGAAGGCACTGCCCAGGATCAGCGACAGACGAACCCGCAGGCTCATGGCGCGGTCTCCTGCGGGGCCTGCGCTGCACCCAGGCGATAGCCCAGCCCGCGTACGGTCTCGACGATACTGTTTCCCAGCTTGCGCCGCAGGTGGTGGATGTGAACGTTCAGGGCATTGCTCTCGACTTCATCGCTGAAGCCATAGACGCAATCCTTGAGCTGTTCGCTGGACAGCACGCGCCCGGGATTCTGCAGCAAGGCCTGAAGCAAGGCCTGTTCGCGTCGGGACAGATCGACCGCACGACCGGCCAGGGTCGCCTCGCAACTGCTGGGGTTATAGACCAAGGGGCCGTGCTCGATGACATTCACGGCGCGCCCGGCCACGCGGCGCAGGAGCGTGTGCAGGCGCGCCGCCAGCTCGCGCAGGTCGAAAGGTTTGAGCAGGTAGTCGTCGGCGCCGGCCTGCAGGCCATCGACCCGGTCGGTGACCGCATCACGGGCCGTGAGCACCAGCACTGGCAGCACCTCGCCCTGCTGGCGCAGGCGCCGCAACAGCTTGAGGCCGTCTTCGTCGGGCAACCCCAGGTCGAGGATCATCACGTCGAACTGGGCCGCCTGGAGCAGTGCACGTGCCGCCGAGGCGCTGGCGACCCGATCGACGGTCAGGCCCTGGGCCGTGAGGCCGGCGCAGATGCCGCTGGCGATCAGGTCGTCGTCCTCGCAGAGCAGTACGTGCATGGGAAATCTCCGGGTAGGTGGATGCGCAGTGCAACAAAACGGGATTAAGCGCCGATTATGAACCTCACCCCGCGTTTCGTCGCCTGCGCCAGCCGGCGATTACTCCAGTACCTCGACCGGCATGCCGACTTCAAGTCGCCCGCAGCCATCGACCGCCAGGTTCTGCCCGAACAGTACGTCCCCTTCCCGCTCACGAAAGGTTTTGAGGGTGGTCAACGGCTCCCGGTCGCTACTGCGCTCACCTGTCTGTGGGTCGAGGGTGGTGAGGATGCAGCGCACACTGGGCTTGAGCACCCGCAGGGTCAGGTCGCCGATACGGATACGCTTCCAGCCGTCTTCGGCAAACGCCTCGGCGCCCTCGACCACCAGGTTGGGACGAAAACGCAGCATCTGCATCGGCCGGCCGATGCGCCGGTTGAGTTCATCGAGCGAGCCCTGGCCGATCAGTAATAAAGGAAAGCCGTCGGGGAAGGCCGCACGGTCACTGTTGAGCCCATAGCCGCTGGGCAGGTAGCGTGCTCGCTGCTGCGGACAGTGCACCAGACGTACCGCCTTGCCGAGCATCTGACTGAGCCACGCGGCGGCCTCGTCGCCGGCATCGGGCACGCGCAAGGTGTCGCGCCAGAGGGTCACCCCGCGCAGGTCGTCGTCGGCACCCGGCACCTTGACCGTCAGCGGCGCCTGCCCAGGGGTTTGCAGCAGCAGGCTTTCTTCATCGCCACCGGTGGCCGTGAGCCGTCCCAATTGTGGCCAGGCACGCTGGGTAAGGAAGCGCCCGGTGTCCTGCTCGACCACCATCCAGCGCCGGTCGCCCGACAGTCCCATGGCATCCACCGTAGACTCGCCCAGGCTCTGCGCCTGGCAAGACTTCACCGGATACCGATACAACGCACTCAGAAACATCCCCGCCCGCCTTGTGCCAGTCAAAAAGCCAAGCTTATACCCACCACGGGGCGTGTGCAGGTATCAGGCTGGCGCATGATCGAGCGACAGACGCTCGCGCACCACATCCACCAGGCGGTCCGGCTGGAACTTGGAGAGGAAGTTGTCGCAGCCGACCTTCTTCACCATCGACTCGTTGAAGCTGCCCGACAGCGACGTGTGCAGCACCACGTAAAGCCCGCGCAGACGCGGGTCATTGCGGATCTCGGTGGTCAGGCGGTAACCGTCCATCTCCGGCATTTCGGCATCGGTGAAGATCATCAGCAGTTTTTCGCAGACATCCTCTCCGGCATCGGCCCAGCCCTTGAGCATGCGCAGCGCCTTCAGGCCATCACTGGCGATGTGCAGCTTCACACCCAGTTGCGACAAGGTGTCACGCAGTTGGGCCAGGGCCACGCTGGAGTCATCCACCAGCAGCACTTCACGACCGCGGGCACGGGCGAGCACCGGGTCTTCGAGCTTGTCGCGCGACACCTTGGCGCTGTAGGGCACGATCTCGGCCAGCACCTTCTCCACGTCGATGATCTCCACCAGTTTCTCGTCGACCTTGGTGATCGCGGTCAGGTAATGCTGGCGGCCGGCACTGGTAGGCGGTGGCATGATGGCTTCCCAGTTCATGTTGACGATGCGGTCGACGCCGCCCACCAGGAACGCCTGTACCGAGCGATTGTACTCGGTGACGATGATGGTGCTGTCCGGCCCTGGCTGCAGCGGGCGCATGCCGATCGCCTGGGACAGGTCGATCACCGGCAGCGTCTGGCCGCGCAGGTTGACCACGCCACAGACGAAGGTGTGGCGCTGCGGCATCAGGGTCAGCTTGGGCAGTTGCAGTACCTCCTGCACCTTGAACACGTTGATCGCGAACAGCTGTCGCCCCGCCAGGCGGAACATGAGGATTTCCAGGCGGTTCTCGCCTACCAATTGCGTGCGTTGATCTACCGTGTCGAGAATGCCAGCCATTGCGCAACCCCCTGGCTCTGTGCCGGAAAAAGTGGATACATCCGCCCTGTATCGGCACAATCCGCCAGAGCTTGACCCCTGCAGAAAAATGCCTGAACGGCGATTGATATCACTTTACCATCATGCTTTACTGCTGCCACATCCCTCCTCATCCGCCGCGCTGCGGACGTACCACTGCCTCTGAGACCTCATCAGGGAAACCCCTAGGAGCAATCGGGAGCAACCTGATATTCGCAATATCCATTAGCCATTAATGTGACGCCATTCTCACTGCATGAACGGAGTCAGGCTCTTGTCAGCGAACATCTCGGTGTGGCCAACCCCTGCTCCAACCCCGCACGTTGGAGTTTCATGATGGAGCGGGCGCTCTCGAACACCGCGATCCTGCAGGACTTCCTGCTGGATGCGCAGGTCCTGCTGAACGAGTCCCAGGAGTGCCTGCAACACCTGGAGCTGATCAGCAATGACGCTGACGCCTGCCATTGCCTGAGCAAAGCCCTCGAGACACTCGCCCGTCGAGCAGACGCCTCGGGCGTACTCGAGATCGCCCACTACGCCTCGGCCCTGCACCGCCTACTGGCGCCTGGCTGCACCAGCCGCAACCTGCCGCAGGGCGCGCTGCCGGCACTGGCCGACTGCCTGACACTGCTGGCCTGGCAACTGGAACTGGTCGATGAACGCACCGGACACCTGAACCTGGACAGCAGCGAGCAGCACCTGCTGCTGGTCACCCTGGCGGGTGTGCTGGATCAACCACTCCCGCAGGCCTGTGCCCTGTGCGACGAAAACGAGCGCCACTGCGTACACCCCCAGTTGCTCAATATGCCCATTGAGCCCAAGCACGCCTACGGCACATCAACTCGCAAAGACTAGGGGTCTGTCTGAAATGTGCAGACACATTTCAGACAGACCCCTAGTGATGTGGCCCCGCGTAACTCGTGTGACTGGGCGGCGCCAAACACATGGCAACTTGGCAAGTTTGTACAAGTTCTGTCTAGTTCCGCAGCCTCGCCGCGTTAGTTGAGTTTGGAAGTTACTGCCTTCTCAAACGATAATGGCTTATTGCCACTTCTACAGGCATTGCACCCCACTGCCATGCCTCGGAAACACCTTGGTTTCAGGCAACTAACCAGCCGGGACCAAACCAACTCGAAGTGATACCATGCGCGCAAATGAACGAACGCCCAACGGATCTTCAGCGATTACAACAGGGCTCGTACCTGGTTGAAAGGCAGGACATTCACGATTCTTCAGAAAGATTGGCGACCTGCGCCAGCAATAATTCAGTGGCTTTCCTATCTATGCTTCCACGCTTGAAGATTTCCCTGCGTTGTCGCTCTCGCACCGCCTTGCTGCGTGCGGCAACCGCCGTGCTGTGCGTGGCATCGCTGGTCACCAACCTGGTGCTCTACAGCAGCGGGCAACCTGTATCGGCCGGTGCCCTGGCGCTGCAGTTGGCCGCCCTGCTCGGGGCCGGCTGGCACCTGCGCCGTGGCGCCCGATCGATCAACCTGCTGCCGGCGGAGCTGGCCGACCGCATGCTCAAGGTCCAGGAAAGCGAACGCCAGCACCTGAGCCGCGAGTTGCATGATGACATCGGCCAGTTGCTCACCGCCGCCAAGCTTCAGCTCGACTGGTTGCAACGTCGCGTGCCTGCACCGCTGCAGGCGCAGTGCGACACGCTGCGCAAGACCCTCGACGACACCCTGGGCAACGTGCGTGACGTCTCGGCGTTGCTCAACCCACGGCAACTGGCCAGCCTGGGCCTGGAGGCCAGCCTGCGCGCGCACCTGCTGCGTGCCCTCGAGAACAGCGAGGTGCACTGGAGCCTGGAATGCAAACAGCGCTTGGGCGGCATCTCCGAGGAAGTGACCATGGCCGCCTTTCGCATCACCCAGGAAGCGGTCACCAACGTGCTGCGCCATGCCCAGGCCCGCAACTTGCTGATCAGCCTGCAACGCACCCCCGCCGGGTTGCTGCTGACGATCCTCGATGACGGTGTGGGCTTCGTCCCGGCCAGCAAACCGGGCGAAGTCGGGCAACGTGGCATGGCCGGCATGCAAGAGCGGGCCACCGCCCTGCAGGGCAGCCTGAGCGTGACCAGCCAGCCCGGAGCGGGCACCCGAATCGAAGCGCTGTTCCCCTGGCCTGCACGCAGCCAGGAACGTGCCAGGACACCCGCCACCGATGATTAGACTGCTGTTGATCGACGACCATTCGCTGATTCGTGCGGGCGTGCGCGCACTGGTGTCCGATATTCCCGACTACACCGTGGTCGGTGAAGCCGACGACGGCCAGCACCTGCTGGAGATGGTCCAGCGCCTGAGCCCCGACATCGTCCTGCTGGACATCTCGATGCGCTCGACCAACGGCCTCGACGCTCTGACGCAATTGCGCGCAAACGGTTGCACCTGCAAGGTGCTGATCCTGTCGATGCACACCGACCCCGACCTGATCATGCGTGCCCTCGAAAGCGGCGCCCACGGCTACCTGCTCAAGGACACCACCGCCAACGAGCTGGAGCACGCTCTCGCCGCGTTGCGCAACGGCGAGCGCTACCTCAGCCCGGCCATCGCCCACACGGTGATCAACCAGGCCCTGCTGCGCGCACAGGCCAGCAAGCAGCCGAGCAGCGATCGCCACAACCTCACCGCCCGACAACTGGAAATCCTGCGCCTGATCGTGCGTGGCAAGTCCACCCGCGAGATCGCCGCAGGCTTGGGGCTGTCGATCAAGACCGTTGAAACCCACCGCTCGCAAATCATGAAACGTCTGCAGATCTACGATGTGGCGGGCCTGGTGCTGTTCGCGGTGCGCGAGAAAATCATCAGCCTGGACGACTGAACAGCGGCGAATCGGCGGGCAGGTGCACGCGCAGAGCGCCCGGCGCCGCCTCGAAACGCAGGCTGCCGGCCTGCAACGGCTCACCGTCCAGGTTGATATCCAGCCCCTCGGCCTGGCCGATCTCGACCCAGGGCAGGCGCGCACGCACGAACAGCTCCTCGCCCGTCAGCAAGTCACGCAGTGCGCCCACCATCGCCTCGGGTGCAGGTAGAATCGCGACCTCCAGCAAGCCATCATCGACCAGCGCCTCGGGGCACAGCACATGGCCGCCGCCGGCCTGGCGACCGTTGCCGATGGCCAAGGCCAGCAACTGCCCCTGCCAGTGGAAATCAGGCCCGTGCAGGGTCGCCGAAGCAGCCTGCAACTCACTGAAGCGCGACAGCCCGGTGAACAGGTACGCCGCCCCACCCAGTACCTTCTTCAAGTCTTCGGACGTATTGGCTGTCACCTGGCTGCCAAAGCCGCCGGTGGCCATGTTGAGGAACATCTGCTCACCCACCCGCCCCAGGTCGATGGGGCGGGCCGGTACGTCCAGCAAGGCCAGGGCGGCCGCCGGCTCCAAAGGCACACCGGCGGCGCGGGCAAAGTCGTTGGCAGTGCCCAGCGGCAGCAAGGCCAGGCTGGCGTCGGCCTGCAACTGAGCCATGGCCTCGGCGATATCGCGCAGGGTACCGTCGCCACCGCCGGCTACCACTTGCGTGTAACCGCCCGCCAGGGCTTCTTCGACCAAACGCCGGGCATCGCCCGCCTCCCAGGTCAGACGCACATCCAGTACCTGCCCGCGCTCGCGTCGCACGCCCACGGCGCTGCGCACCTCTTCGTTCATGGCCTGCTTGCCATGCAGGATCAACATCGCCTTGTGCCCGTGCATACGAGATTCTCCTTAGAACACGCCAACCTCAATCTCGACCACAGGCAACCGGCAATTGCTGCACGGCAACGCAAAATTCAACCCAGGCCATCACTCGACAAATAATTGGCTACGCTTAAGAGAGCCCCGCCACACAGTCATATTATTGACCCTTGTGCAGCCTCACCTGACAGGAGCGGTCATGCGTATTCTCTGGACATTGCCCTACCTGCCCTGGCCCACCACCAGCGGCAGCAAGACCCGCCAGTACCACTTGCTGCGCGAACTGGCACATCACGGCCACCGCATCACGTTGCTGGTGCAATCGAAGGTGCCGCTGTCCGATCCCGCGCGCCAAGCCCTCGAACCGCTGCTCGAACGCCTGATCGTGTTGCCACGGCGCCCCGTGCAGAGCCCGCTCAACCTGCTCGCCTCACCCATCATCGACTACCCCATGCGCGCCATCATCAATGGCTTGGCGCCCTGCCTTCGGCACCGCTTCGAGCAGTTGCTCGACGAGCCCTGGGATGTCATCCAGATCGAACACAGCTACGCCTTCCAGCCCTTCGAGAAGGCCCTGCAACGGCGCGGCCTGCCCTACCTGCTCAGCGAACACACCCTCGAGTCGGTGATGGGCGCGGCCTGCCATGATCGCCTGCCCTTGTGGTTGCGTCCGCTCAACGCGTTCGATCGCTGGCGCTACCGGCGCTGGGAGCAACGCGTGTTGCGCCAGCCCAACGAAGTCGTGGCGGTCAGCCCGCACGACGCCGAGCTGATCGGGCAGATCAGCGGGCGGACGGTGAACGTGGTGGTCAATGGCGTCGACTGCGATCACTACCAGCACGTGCAACCGGCCCTGCACAGTCAGCGCCTGTTGTTCGTGGGCAATTTCGAATACGGCGCGAACCTGGAAGCCATCGAGTGGGCACTGGAAGACATCCTGCCCCAGGTCTGGCAGAGCAATCCGGCAGTGCGCCTGGCCATCGCCGGGCACGCCCTGCCCGCGCACTGGAAGCTGCACTGGAACGACCCGCGCATCGAATGGCTTGGCTACCGCCCCGACCTTCGCGAAGTGCAACGGCGCTCGGCGCTATTCTTCGCGCCGCTGCGCTATGCCGGCGGGTCGAAGGTGAAAATTCTCGAAGCGATGGCCGCCGGGATGCCGGTGATCACCACCGGCAAGGGCGCTTCGGGCCTGGCAGTGAACAATGGCGAGCACTACCTGGGCAGTGACGACAGCAGCCAACTGGCGTTGCTGCTGACCCAGTTGCTCAACCAGCCCTGGCGCATGACCCAACTGGGGGAAGCCGGGCGACAGTTCGCCCGGCAGCGCCATGACTGGAGCGTTGCCGCCCAGCAACTGGAGAACGTGCACATGCGCCTGACCCAACTGGCACCGGCGCAGGCCGCGCCGCTCGGCGGAATGCTAGCCAAGTAGCTCGCTGAAGGGGATGAACGTCACGCTGTCGCCTGGGCTCACCGTCGTGCCCTCACGCACCTCGACCAGCCCCTCGGCCCAGGCTGCGCTGCGCAGTACACCCGAGCTCTGGTTCGAGTAGATGCGTACCTGCCCACCCTCGATCCGCGCACGCAGGTATTCGCGACGATTGCCCGGCTTGGGCCAGTCGAAACCTGCCGGCACATCGAAACGCAGCGGCGCGACCTGCTGGACGCCAAGGCGACGCAGCAAGTAGGGGCGTGTCAGCAAGGCGAAGGTAACCAAGGTGGACGCCGGATTCCCCGGCAGGCCGATCACCGGCACGCCACGGAAATGCCCGAAGGTCAGTGGCTTGCCCGGCTTGATCGCCAGCTTCCACAGCGCCAGCTCGCCAGCCTCGCGCAGGGCCATGCCCAGGTAGTCGGCCTCCCCTACCGACACACCGCCGGTAGAAAGAATCAGGTCGACGTCGCCCAGATTGGCCAGGCACTGGCGGGTCAGCGCCAGGTCATCGGCGAGGATGCCGGCATCGATGACCTCGCAGCCCATGCGCTGCAACCAGCTGACCAACAGACGACGGTTGCTGTTGTAGATCTGCCCCGGGCCCAGCGGCAGCCCCGGCTCGACCAGCTCGTCACCGGTCGACAACACCGCGACCCGCACCCGGCGCCGCACACGCAGGTGGCCGTGGCCCAGGGTGGCGGCAAGACCCAGTTCGATCGGGCCCAACAGCGTGCCGGCGTTCATCACCTGCTCGCCAGCGCGGGTTTCCTGGCCCTGGGGGCGCACATTCTGGTGCGGCGCCAAAGCTTCGACAAAGCGCACGCGGCCATCGTCGAGCACCTCGGCGTTTTCCTGCATTTCGACGCAGTCGGCACCTTCAGGCAGCGGCGCACCGGTGAAGATCCGCGCGCAGGTGCCAGGTTGCAGCGGTGCCGGAGCGTGACCGGCAAAGATGCGCTGGCTCACCGGCAGCGGTTCGCCGTGCCAGTCGGCAAGGCGCAGGGCATAGCCGTCCATGGCGCTGTTCGGCCAGGGCGGCAGGTCGACGCTGGCGAACAGGTCCTGCGCCAGTACACGGCCTTCGGCATCGGCCAGCTCGACCTCTTCGGTTTCACTGATCGGCGCCGCCTCGGCCAGCGCCAGCAGGCGCTCCAGCGCTTCTTCCACCGGCATCAACGGCCGGCTCGGCGCAGCCTCAGCCACGGCTGTCACAGGCCTGCGCCTGCTTCAGGTGCGCGACGAAATTGCACGGACGATGGCGGGCGTCGAGCTGCTCGGCGAGGATGCCGTCCCAGCCCGTGCGCACCGCATTGGTCGAGCCGGGCAGGCAGCACACCAGGGTGCCGTTGGCCAGGCCCGCAAGGGCGCGGGACTGTACGGTGGACGTGCCGATGTCCGGCACCGAGATCTGCCGGAACAGCTCGCCGAAGCCATCGACCTGCTTGTCCAGCAGGCAGGCGACGGCTTCGGGGGTGCTGTCGCGACCAGTGAAGCCGGTGCCGCCGGTGATCAGCACCACCTGTACCTGGTCGTCGGCGATCCAGGTGGCGACCTGGGCGCGGATCTTGTAAAGGTCATCCTTGAGCAGCACTCGTTCTGCAAGGCGGTGGCCTGCGGCGCTGAGGCGATCGACGAACATCTGTCCGGAGGTGTCGTTGTCGAAGGTACGGGTGTCGCTGACCGTCAGCACGGCAATGTTCAACGGCACGAAGGGGGTATCTGCCTTGGCTTTCATGAGGGTCCGTCGCAGGGGGAAAGAATGCGCCAGTTATATCACAGCGCAGCCTTGTTCTTGGTCAATGCCCGCTGATTGCCGCTATGCTCGACTATGCGAGGAACTTTGCAAGGACGCCTCGCGTCATAACGTCATCAAGCACCATCGCACTGGAGAAACACGATGATTCAACGGACAATTCCCGCCTTCATGCTCGCCCTGGGCCTGGCCACCCTCGCCGGTTGCGCTTCGCCAACCGTCATCACGTTGAACGACGGCCGCGAGATTCAGGCCGTGGACAAACCTTCCTATGACGAAGACTCCGGCTTCTACGAATTCGAACAACTCGATGGCAAGCGTACACGCATCAACAAGGATCAGATTCGCACCGTGAAAGAGCTCTGATCTGCACCTCGTTTTGAGCAAACGGCCTTTTAACAACAAGGGCTTGCGTTCAAAAATACGATGCAGTAGGATTTTCGAAATCGGAGTGTAGCGCAGCCAGGTAGCGCGTCTCGTTCGGGACGAGAAGGCCGCAGGTTCGAATCCTGTCTCTCCGACCAGATCCTTCGAAAAAGCCCGCCTAGTGCGGTCTTTTTCGTGCCTGGGTGATCGCCATTCAGGCGCTGCCTGCAGCGAATTGCAGCGCTGCCAACCTGGCATAGAGTGGGTTTTCCTCGACCAGTTGGCGATGACTGCCGACAGCAACCACCCTACCCTGGTCGATCACCGCAATGCGATCGGCATGCTGCACGGTCGCCAGCCTGTGGGCGATCACCAAAGTGGTACGCCCGGCCATCAACTGCGGCAAGGCCTGCTGGATCAGGTGCTCGCTCTGCGCGTCGAGCGCACTGGTGGCTTCATCGAGCAACAGCACCGGCGCATCCACCAACAGAGCCCGGGCAATCGCCAGGCGCTGGCGCTGACCACCCGACAGGCCAACCCCACCCTCGCCCAGCGGCGTCTGGTAGCCCTGGGGCAATTGCTGGATGAATTCGTGAGCATGGGCGCTACGCGCCGCCGCCTCGACCTGGGCAGCACTCGCCTGCGGCCTTCCGTAGCGGATATTGGCCTCGACCGTGCCGCGAAACAGCGCAGGGTTCTGCGCCACCAGGGCGAACTGGCGACGCAGGTCGTCGGGGTCTAGCGCTGCAATCGGCTGTCCATCGAGCAGAATGCTACCGGACTGTGGATCGTGAAAACGCAGCAGCAGGTCGAACAGCGTCGACTTGCCCGCCCCCGATGGCCCCACCAACGCCACGGTCTGCCCAGGTGCTATGACCAGGCTCAGGCCATCGATGGCAGCCACCGACGGGCGTGACGGATAAGCGAAGTGCACATCGCGCAACTCGATCTGCCCGCTGGCCCGAGCGCCGGGCAGTGTCGAGGGCTGCGACGGCGGTACGATCGCGCTGCTTGCCGCCAGCAACTCGGCAATACGCTCGGCGGCCCCGGCAGCCCGCTGCAACTCACCGATCACTTCGCTCAAGGTGCCCACGGCGCTGCCCACGATCAGGCTGTAGAACACGAACGCGGCCAGCTCGCCCCCGGAGATGCGCCCGGCAATCACATCCATGCCGCCGACCCAGAGCATCACGGCCACGGCGCCCAGGACCAGAACGATCACCACGGTGATCAACCACGCCCGCTGGGCAATGCGCCGGCGCGCCACATCGAAAGCCGCCTCGACGGTATCGGTGAACAACTGGCGATCATGGGCCTGGTGGTTGTAGGCCTGCACGGTCTTGATCTGCCCGAGCGTCTCGGCGACGTAGCTGCCGACGTCAGCGACCCTGTCCTGGCTCTGGCGTGACAGGCTGCGCACCCGGCGGCCGAACAGCAGGATCGGCGACAGCACCAGTGGCAGCGCCAGCACCACGATACTGGTCAACTTGGGATTGGTGACGAACAGCAACACCACCCCGCCCAGCACCATCAGCGCATTACGCAGGAACATCGACAGCGACGAGCCGATCACCGATTGCAGCAGCGTGGTATCAGCCGTCAGCCGCGACTGGATCTCCGAGCTGCGGTTATCCTCGAAGAACCCCGGATGCAGGCTGATCAAGTGATCGAACACCGCACGGCGGATGTCGGCGACGCAACGCTCGCCAATCCACGACACCAGGTAGAAGCGGCTGAAGGTTCCAACCGCCAAGGCCAGCACCAGCACCATGAACAGCGCAATCGTCTGGTTGAGCTGGTGCGCAGAACCGGTCATGAAACCCTGATCCACCAGCAGGCGAATACCCTGGCCCATGGACAGGGTGATGGCTGCCGTGACGATCAGCGCCAGCAAGGCCAGCATGGCCTGTCGGCGATAGGGACGCACGAATTGCCAGGCCAGCCCCAAGGCGCGGCGCTGGCGGGGGGAAAGCGGATCGGACATGGCGCGGACCGGTGAGCGGGAAACCTGCAGACTACCATTCATCTGCCCGAGTGGAACGTCTGCAACCGCCGCGGGGTCGCAGTTCGGTAGGGCAAGTGGCTATAGCTTATCGATCTAACCTGTCACTGGAGCTTTACTGCACTTTCTGTTGCACTGTGCCTGTCGTGATACCGAAGGAGCTGTCACAGGTCAGTCACGGCGAGTGGTTACCCTGAGCTTGCAACCTGATGAGGAGACAGGAAATGAGCTTGCAACATAGCAGCGACACCGTGAAAAACGCCCAGCCCCCGAAGCCGCAGGTGTGTGGCTCGATCATCGATGCCCAGGGCCGTGAGGTTCCGATCACCGAGCAGATGATCCAGAAGGCCTGCAAGGAGCTCGAGGAGAGCCGGGTGGAGAAAGTCCGCAAGGCTTGAGAGCCAATGAATCCCTTACAACCCGGCGCTTGCGCCGGGTTTTTCGTTTCTGCGCCCCGGGCAGGCCCGAGAACCCGGAACAATCATTTATTTTTTTGTACACGAAATATGCGCTAAAGATTTCACCGCGACGCGCCGAAACAGGATAAATAGCAGTTAGCCATCACGCATGCGAAATGGCCCCCTGCTTTTCACTCCCACGAATGGTTCGTCCCGATGAAGATAAAAAATAAGCTGGTGCTTGCGTTCGTATTGGTGGCTTTCATCCCGGTGACCCTGGTCGGTGTGATTTCCGTGGTAAACATCCGCGCGGAGGCGGTGGATCAGTTCCTCGACGGCAGCACCCGCGAAATTCGCCAGATCGACGGCAACATGCGGCAGTTCTTCGATGGTACGCTGCAGAACGTAGAACAAATGGCGACGGATCCTGTATACACATCAGTGGGTACACTCAAGGATTACACCTCTGCCGACGCTGCCAGCCACCCCCTGCCTGCAGCCACCCAACAGGTCATCGACGCCTTTGCCCGCTACGGCGCCACTCATCCTGCGGCCGCCATCATCTCCATCGGCCTCGAAGACGGCACCTACGCCAAATGGCCGGATGACCCGAAACTGGCCAGCTACGATCCACGCGCACGCCCCTGGTACAAGGCCGCCATGGCCACCCCAGGCAAGACCGTGCGCACCGCCGCCTACTACTACGACAAGGACGACGTCGCCCTGGTCGGCACCGCGCGTACGCTCAACGATGCCAGCGGCAAGCCCAAGGGGGTGTTCGTGGTCAGCGTGTCGCTGAAGAACCTCACCGAGCTGGTCAAGAGCATCAAGCTGGGCAAGAGCGGCTACGTGATGCTGATCGAGAACGGCACCGTACTAGTTGACCCACGCGATGCCAGCCATGGCTTCAAGCAACTGAAGGACCTTGGCGAGCCCTACGCACAACTGGCAGCCACCGAGCAGGGATCCACCGAGGTGGTGATCGATGGTGTGCGCTACATGGCCAATGTCTGGACCTCGCCTGACCTGGGCTGGCGCTTCGTCGGCCTGATCGAGTACAGCGAAGTGATGGGCGCTGCCACCCACATGACCTACCTCACCGCCGTCATCGTGCTGGTGCTGGCACTGGTCTTCGCCCTGGTTGCAGCCGCGTTCTCGCGGGTCATCGTCAAGCCTATCGGCCAGGTCAGCACGGGCTTGCAGCAGATCGCCCAGGGCGAAGGCGACCTGCGCCAGGACCTGGTCATCCAGGGCAAGGACGAAACCGCCGAGCTGGCCGGCTGGTTCAACAAGTTCCTCGCAGCGATCCGCCAACTCATCCAGCACATCGGCGCCGCCTCGGGCAACCTGCACGAGGCATCGCGGGCCAACAGCGAACTGGCCGGCAACATGAACGAAGCCGCAGGGCGCCAGCGTGAGGCCGTGGAACTGGTGTCCACCGCCTTCAACGAGATGGTCGCCACCGCCAACGAGGTCGCGCGGTCCTGCAGCAGCGCAGCAGACGCCGCAGAGAACGGCCATCACCGCGTCGCCGAGGGCAAGCAGCAGATCGAGTTGACCACCGACAACGTCAATCGCCTGGGTAGCCGCCTGAGCGAGTCGTCGCAGGCGATGGTCGAGCTCGAGGAAGGCAGCCGCAATATCAACCAGATCCTCGGCACCATCCGCGCCATCGCCGAGCAAACCAACCTGCTGGCACTGAACGCAGCGATCGAGGCCGCCCGTGCCGGTGACCAGGGCCGCGGTTTCGCCGTGGTCGCCGATGAAGTGCGGGCGCTGGCCAAGCGTACCGCCGACTCCACCGGCGAGATCGACCAATTGCTCAACACCCTGGGCAACAAGACCCAGGAGGTGTCGCAGAAGATGGAAAGCTGCCTGGACCTGTCGCGGGCCAGCGTGTCGTCGATCGCACGTGCGCGGGACAGCTTCGAGGGTATCCAGCTGTCGGTGAACGAGATCCGCGATCAGAACCTGCAGATCTCGGCGGCTGCCGAAGAGCAGCACAGCGTGGCCGAAGAGATCAACCGGCACATCCAGCAGATCTACGACGAGGCAAGGCTGGTGGAAGGCCTGGCCAGCTCAGCGCAATCGGACTCGGGCAGGCTGTCGCAGCTATCGGAAGAGTTGAACGGCCTGGTCGGGCGCTTCAAGTCCTGATCCTTCTTGTGGGGCGCCGGTTCGGCGCCCCGACGCGTGCCGCGCGCCTGCACACTCAACAACCGACCGCACGCTCCTCGGCACACAGGGGCGTGGCCTGGGCGTAGAAGACACTGGTCAAGGCCCCGACCACGCCCATGATCAGGCAGAACCCGACGCACACCCAGGGGCTCCACGGCATCAGCGCAATCAGCGCCAAGGGCGTGGTGCTCGCCCAAAGGGCATAGGCCAGGTTGTAAGTGAAGGAAATCCCCGACACCCGGATCTGCGCCGGGAACAGCCCAACCATCACCGATGGCACCACCCCCACCACGCCACATGACAACCCGGCTAACGCATAAGCCGCCCAGGTCCAGCCCCACTGCCCTACCAGGCTGGCATACAGCACGCCGATCCCCAGCGGCAGCAACAGGCTGTAGATCGTCACCGCGCGCCAGGCGCCGATGCGGTCGACCAGCAGCCCCGCCAGTACGCAACCGATATTGAGAAAGACGATACCCACACTGCTGAGCGCGAAGGTATGCCCGGCATCGATCCCGAAGCGCTGCTGCATGACCGTCGGGGTGATCACCACCAGCACCACCACCGCAGAGGTCAACACGCACGTCAGCAGCGCGGCCGGGATCAGCGAAGCGCGGTGGCCGGTGAGCACCGTGCGCAGCGGAAATGCCACGGGCGGGGCCTGCCGCTCACGCAAGGCAAGAAACACTGGCGTCTCGCTCAGCCAACGGCGCAGCCAGACACCGAACACGCCGAACACCCCACCGAGCAGGAAGGGATAGCGCCAGGCGAAGTCGAGGATTTCCTGTGGGGTGTAGAGCCGCGCCAGCAAGGTGGCGACCAGCGCGCCAAGCAGGTAACCGAAGGTCAGCCCCGCCTGCAGGAAGCCCAGGGCGTAGCCGCGACGCCCAGGCGGTGCGTGCTCGGCCACGAAGGTCCAGGCGCTGGGCACCTCGCCGCCGACCGCAGCACCCTGCAGGATACGCAGGGCCAGCAGCAGCAGAGGAGCGGCGTAGCCGATGTCGGCATAGGTCGGCATGACTCCGATCAGCAGGCACGGCAGGGCCATCATCAGGATGCTCAGGCTGAACACGCGCTTGCGCCCAAGATGGTCCGCGAAGTGCGCCATGAGGATGCCGCCCAGAGGGCGTGCCAGGTAGCCGGTGACGAAGATCCCGAAGCTCTGCAGCAGGCGCAGCCACTCCGGCATCTGTGGCGGGAAGAACAGCTGGCTCAGGGTCAGGGCGAAGAACACGAAGATGATGAAATCGTAGATCTCCAGCGCGCCGCCAAGGGCCGCAAGGCCCAGGGTACGGTGATCGCCGCGGCTGAAACGAGGCGCGCGGGCGGTATCGATGGCAGTCATTTCTGGGTTCCGCAGATCGGCAAAGGGCAAGAGGATAGCAAAAGCCGATGCGTCTCAGCTGGAACGGCTGAAGGCGGTGTGCGAGAAGTTCATCCGCCGCCAGGAGCAGCCTGCGCCGCCAGCCAGCGCCGACGGCAGCGCAACCTGCCCCAGCAACTGCGGGGTGTCGATGATCGCCATGAACGATTCCAGTGCCTCGCTATCGGGCACCTTGGGCAGGCTGACACTGACCGCCTGGCGTTCGCTCTGCGCGACGCTCGGCACTTTCAGATGCTGGGAGTGGTACAGCAGCACATGCTGGATCTGCGGACTGACGCGGCAGAAGCGGGCCAGATCGACGCCGGCATGGCTGCCCAGTTCGATATTGCCCACCAACAGCTGGAACGGGTGCAACGCGCTCTGCACCAGGCGCTGCAGGTCTTCGAAGTTTTCAACCGGGGCGATCCGGTAATAGCCCAGGCCATTGAGCATGCGTTCCAGCTGCAGGCGCTGAGCGGGATGCTCGTCGGCGATGAGGATACGCATGGACTTGTTCGGCATGGTCCGGACCCTGGCGGCAAGGTGGTCAGAGACACTGCCTGGCCTTGCTGCGCCTGTGCGGGCAATGACGGGTCTCTGTCTTGATAGTTGTCGGGAACCGACGATAAATCAAGGCGCTGCACAGGGATTTTTCACCCCTGTTTCACGCGCTTTTCACTGCTCCCACTGACGCATGCGCAAGCGACAGTGCTTCATGGCATTGACGATGTGCTTTTCCACCACGCTCTGCGAAACCCCGAGGCGCTCGGCGATCTGCGGATGCGACAGACCCTCGAGTTTGCGCAGTAGGAAACTCTCGCGGCACGGCGCACTCAACTCGTCCAGTGCGCGCCGAACCATCTCCAGGCGCTCATCGAGGTGCAGCAGTTGGGACGGTGCCGGACTGTGCCAGCGCTCGTCGCTGTCCAGCACTTCAAGCGGCTCGGACTGGCGCACCGACTGACGCCGGTGCCGGTCGATCACCAGGTTCAGTGCCGTGCGGTAAAGGAAGGAACGGGGTCGCTCGATCGGCGGATGACCGCCGCGCTCGAGCAGGCACAGGCAGGCGTCATGGGCAACATCTTCTGCCGCGTGCCGGCTGCCCAGCCGCGAGGAGAGGAAACTCACCAGTTCGCGATAGTAATGTTCCACCACGGCCCTTGCCTCTCCCGTTGGGCAACGTCAATGCGATTGAAAATACACATCAGTGATATCAGCGTGTCATCTTACAAATTACAACCATTCTCAGCAACACACCCTCTCACCTGCGGCTAAATCCGTTTCCCCAGCGTTCGTCTAACTGTGACCTCCGTGCGTGCCCTGAAAGGCGCGACACGCCCTTCATCCCTGGCTGGAAGTCTGCATGAGACGTACATCCACACTCCGTCGCCGCCTCGTTCTCGGCGGCCTGGGCCTGATCGCGCTGGGCAGCCTGCTGGCCTGGAAAGCCCTGCCGTTCGGCACTCTGCCGGTCAGCACCGTGCAGGTCACCCGCGGCGACATCGAAAGCAGCGTCACCGCCCTTGGCACCCTGCAGCCTCGTCGCTACGTGGATGTCGGCGCCCAGGCCTCCGGGCAGATCCGCAAACTGCACGTGGAAGCCGGCGATGAAGTGCGCAAGGGCCAACTGCTGGTGGAGATCGACCCCTCCACTCAACAGGCCCGCCTGGACGCCGGCCGCTACTCGATCGAGAACCTCAAGGCCCAGCTTGCCGAACAGCGTGCCCAGTACCTGCTGGCCCAACAGCAGTTTCAGCGCCAGCACGACCTGGCCAGGGCCGGCGCGACCCGCCAGGAGGATGTCCAGCAGGCCCAAGCACAGCTCAAGGTGACCCAGGCACGCATCGACATGTACCAGGCGCAGATCCGCCAGGCCCAGGCCAGTCTGCGCAGCGACGAGGCAGAACTCGGCTATACGCGGATCTACGCACCGATGGACGGCACCGTGGTGGCGGTGGACGCGCGCGAGGGCCAGACCCTCAACGCCCAGCAGCAGACCCCGCTGATCCTGCGCATTGCCCGCCTGTCGCCGATGACCGTCTGGGCCCAGGTTTCGGAGGCCGACATTGGCCAGGTCAAGCCTGGCATGACCGCCTACTTCACGACACTGGCCGGTGGCAAACGCCGCTGGACCAGCACCGTGCGCCAGATCCTGCCGATCCCACCCAAGCCGCTCGACCAGACCAGCCAGGGCGGCGGCAGCCCTGCCAGCGCCAGCAGCGGCACCACCGGCAGCAAGGTGGTGCAGTACACGGTACTGCTCGACGTGGAAAACCCTGACGGCGCCCTGATGGCCGAGATGACCACCCAGGTGTTCTTCGTCGCAGGCCAGGCCAGCCAGGTGCTCACCGCGCCGCTGGCGGCGCTGGACGACGCGCCCACCGAGGGCATGCGCCTGGCGCAGGTCCTGAACCGTAACGGCAAGGTCGAACAGCGCCAGGTACGCACCGGCCTGAGCGATCGCCTGCGGGTACAGATCCTCGACGGCCTGAGCGAAGGCGAGCAACTGGTCATCGGCGCACCACGCGCCAGCGGAGGCTGAATGAACGCACCGCTGATCGAGCTCGATGACATCCACAAGGTCTACGGCGGCATCGACTCGCCCGAGGTCCAGGTGCTGCGTGGTATCAGCCTGAGCATCCAGCCTGGCGAGTTCGTCGCCATCGTCGGCGCCTCCGGGTCCGGCAAATCCACCCTGATGAACATCCTGGGCTGCCTCGACCGCCCCTCCCGAGGCAGCTATCGCTTCGCTGGCCGTGACGTCGCCGAACTCGACAGCGACGAACTGGCCTGGCTGCGCCGCGAGGCCTTCGGTTTCGTGTTCCAGGGCTATCACCTGATTCCCTCAGGCTCGGCCCAGGAGAACGTCGAGATGCCGGCGATCTACGCCGGTACCCCTGCAGCCGAACGCCATGCGCGCGCCGCCACGCTGCTCGAACGCCTGGGCCTGGCCAGCCGCACCGGCAACCGCCCGCACCAGTTGTCCGGGGGCCAGCAGCAACGGGTATCGATCGCCCGGGCACTGATGAATGGCGGCCACATCATTCTCGCCGACGAACCCACCGGCGCCCTCGACAGCCACAGCGGCGCCGAGGTCATGACACTGCTGGACGAGCTGGCCAGCCAAGGTCACGTGATCATCCTCATCACCCACGACCGTGAGGTGGCGGCGCGGGCGCGGCGGATCATCGAGATCCGCGACGGCGCGATCGTCAGCGACTCGGCCGCCGATCGCTCCCCCGCTGCGCCCACACCTGGCTTGCAGGCCAATGATCTGCGCCAGCGTCTGGACCGCGGCGCCAGCCTGCGCGGCGCCTGGAAAGGCGAGTTGGTCGAATCGTTGCAGGCCGCCTGGCGGGTCATGTGGATCAACCGCTTCCGCACCGCCCTGACCCTGCTCGGCATCGTCATCGGCGTGGCCTCGGTGGTGGTGATGCTCGCCGTCGGCGAAGGCAGCAAGCGCCAGGTGATGGCGCAGATGGCCGCCTTCGGCTCCAACATCCTCTACCTGAGCGGCAAGCACGCCACCGCCCGCGAAGCGGCGGGCCTGGTCTCCCTCGACGACGTTGCCGCCATCGCCGGCCTGCCCCAGGTGCAGCGCATCATGCCGGTGATCGGCGGCGAGCTGATGGTTCGCCACGGCAACAACAACCAGTCGTTCTATGTGGGGGGCAACAACACCGAGTTCCCGCACATTCTCAACTGGCCGGTGGTCGAAGGCAGCCTGTTCACCGACGCCGACGAGCGCAGCGGCGCCGCCGTGGCGGTGATCGGCCAGAAGGTCAAGGAAAAGCTCCTGCCCCCCGGCAGCAATCCGCTGGGCCAGTACCTGCTGATCGAGAACGTGCCCTTCCAGATCGTCGGCGTGCTCGCGGCCAAAGGCGCAAGCTCTGGCAACCAGGACAGCGACGAGCGCATCGTGGTGCCCTACTCGGCCGCCTCCATGCGCCTGTTCGGCAAGCACGATCCCGAATACGTGATCATCACCGCTGCCGACTCCAGCCGGATCTCGGAGACCGAAGCGGCCATCGCCCACCTGATGCGCAAACGTCACCAGGGCAAGCAGGATTTCGACCTGACCAACGATGCGGCGCTGATCCAGGCCGAGGCGCGCACCCAGAACAGCCTGTCGCTGATGCTCGGCGCGATTGCCGCCATCTCGCTGTTGGTCGGCGGCATCGGGGTGATGAACATCATGCTCATGACCGTGCGTGAACGTACCCGCGAGATCGGTATCCGCATGGCCACCGGCGCTCGCCAGCGCGACATCCTGCGCCAGTTCCTCACCGAGGCGGTGATGCTGTCGATGGTCGGCGGCGTGACCGGCATCGCCCTGGCCTTGACCATCGGCGGTGCGCTGCTGCTGGCCGATATCGCCGTGGCCTTCGCCCTGCCCGCCATCCTCGGCGCCTTTGCCTGCGCCGTGATCACCGGTGTCGTGTTCGGCTTCATGCCGGCGCGCAAAGCCGCCCGACTCGACCCGGTCAAAGCCCTTACCAGCGTGTAGCCCATGACATTGCCAAGCCGCATCAGCCTGCTGACCCTGAGCCTCTGCCTCGCCGCCTGCAACAGCACACCGCCGCCGCAGGCCGACATCACGCCACCGCCCACCTGGCAAGGCACCACCGACACCCACCGGGCGCCGCCGGACAGCGCCTGGTGGCAGGCGTTCGCCAGCCGCGAACTGGATCGCCTGATCGAGCGCGCCCGCAGCAACAGCCACGACCTGGCGGCCGCTGCCGCACGGGTGCGCCAGGCCCAGGCGCGCGCCGTGATCGCCGGAGCGCCGTTGTTGCCCGAACTGCAGTTCGGGGTGGACGGCAGCCGCCAACGCCTGCTGCGCGGCGACGGTAACGACCAGCTCGACGCCACCAGCAGCGAACGCACCAGTACCGCCTTCGCCACGCGCCTGAGCGCCAGTTACGAAATCGATTTCTGGGGCGGCCTGCGCGCCGCCCGCGACAGTGCATTGCGCAACCTCGACGCCAGCCGATTCGACCGCCAGACGGTCGAGCTCACCTTGTTCAGCGCTGTCGCCGACAGCTACCTGCAAGGGCTGGCATTGCAAGAGCAGCGGCGTATCGCCCGGCTCAACCTGGACAACGCGCGCGATGTCCTGCGCCTGGTCGAAGCCCGTGAACGCTCGGGTTCGGCGACCCGCCTGGAACTGGCCCAGCAACGCGGCCTGGTCGCCGCCCAGGAGCGCCAGGTGCCGTTGCTGGAGCAACAGTGGCAGGACAACCGCGTCACACTCGCCACCCTGCTCGGTGATCCGGTGCAGAGCCTGGGCACCAGCCAGGAGTCGATCAGTGCACTGAACTGGCCAGGCATCGGCAGCGGCGTACCCAGCGCACTGCTCAGTCGCCGCCCGGACATCGCCGCCGCCGAGGCACGCCTGGCGGCGGCCAGCGCCGACGTGCAGGTCGCCAGGGCCGCCATGCTGCCGCGCGTGGTACTGGGCGCCGACCTGGGCAGTGGCGCCCGGACCTTCGCCAACGTGCTCGACAGCCCCTTCTATACCCTCACCACCGCCCTCACCGCACCCATCTTCGACCGTGGCCGACGCGGCGCCGAACGCGACCAGGCCAAGGCGCGCCAGGAAGAGTTGCTGGAAAATTATCGCGCCCAGATCGTGGCAGGCTTTGCCGATGTGGAGAAGGCGCTCAACGCGATCGACGGCGTCGACCGGCAACGCCAGTGGCAGGATCAGGAAGTGGAACAGGCGCGCATCGCCTTCAGCCTCGCCGAACAGCGCTATGCCTCCGGGGCCGAGACCTTGCTGACGGTACTGGAAACCCAGCGCACCCTGTACCTGGCTGAAGACCAGCAGGCGCAACTGCGCCTGGCCAGGTTGCAGGGGAGCGTGGCGCTGTACAAGGCGTTGGGCGGAGGGTGGAGGCTTTGAGAAGGCGCGGGTTGTCTTCTTCGCGGGCAAGTCGCAGCGGCGAACCGCCGCTGCGACTTGCCCGCGAAAAGCACGACTCGGTGTTACTCAGGAAAGAATATTTTTCATCGACAGGTTACGCGCGTACCAAGGCCGACGCGGCACCCGCCGCAGCAGGTCGGCGATGCCGTCCTCTTCGCCGAAGGTGATACGCAGCGCAAGCTTCATCACCTCGACATCCATCTCCACCGTCTTGCCCGGACGAATACCCGGCGTGGTGCTGCACCCATGCGTGTCCGGCCCCAGCCAAGGGTCTGCGACTTCCACCCAAGGGCCCGGCGCGAACCACTTCACGCCATTGACCTCCAGGCGCCGCACCTGGCCCGGGTGATAGCGCTCATGGGCGCGATACCAGTCTTCGATCCGGTCGTCGATCCAGCCGTGGAAACCCCAGAACACCGGGTGTACGTGAGAGGAAAACGGATCGCCCAGGAAGTCGTTCTCGCGGCCGAACCAGCGCCCGGCAAAATCCGACGGGTCGCGCGCAAAGGGCACCGGTGCACTGTTGGACGGGTCCCGGGGGACCGAGGCCCAGCACATGTGCAGCCAGTCGTGCAGGTTCATTTCCACTTCCGAACCGAAGGTACCCAGGCTCAGCTTCGACAGGTACTGCGGGTCCTGGTATTGCGATTCCCAGACCTGGAAATTGCTGCAGAAGGTCTCCCCGGCCTTGATCGCCGACACCCACTGGCCATACTCGTCGTCGCCCGGCGCTTGCCAGGGCGGCGGCACGCAGCAGCCGTCGTGGTTGTCGTAGTAGCGGGCAAAACCCTGCCGGTCGAACTCGACATTGGGCTGTGGCAGCGGAAAGCGCTGCCATGAGGGCAGGTCCTGCAGGGCTCGCGCGGCATCGAGCATGTGCCGGTGCATGAACAGAAAGTCCACGCCCGAGCCATTGCGGTGCTTGCGCGGGCCACGGGCATCGCGTTCGTGATCGCGCGGCCCTGGCTGCCAACCCAGGCCGCGCAACGCATTGCGCTTGTCTTCGGGAATCTTGTGCCACTGATCGCGGGTCGCATGCCAGAGCTGGTGGAACAGACGGTGCTCGGGGCTGATGACCCAGGCCTGCATGGCCGGGGTATAGGGCAGGCGCTCACGCGCCTCTGGGAACAGGCGCTTGACGGCAACGAAACGGCTGTCCGCCACCGGCAAGGTCAAGGGCCGATCCAGGCGCTGCAAGCGGCCGCTGAGGGTGCCGCTGCCGGCGTTGGCGAACTCGCCCCAGACCTCGTCGAGGCTGGCCACACACTCATAGCCCGGCCCGCCTTTCTCACTGAGCAGACGCCAGCGCACCTGGGCAGACGACGCGCCGACCAGATCGCCCAGCACTCGGTAGGCGGCGGGCCCATCAGCCCGCAGGCGCTCGCCGGTATCGACGAAACCGCGCAGGCCACGGCCTTTGGTGGCGACGTCGAAGAACACTTCGACCCCCTCACGCGGCAAGCCCTCGAGGCCACCATCGGCGCCTTCGAAACGGATATCCCAGACACCCCGCAAATGGTCGGCCAGCAGTTGCCCGGCAAGGTCGGCAAGCTCGACGCTGGCCTCGCCTGGGGTGACGATGTCGTCTTCAGGGTCGTGGGTCAGCTCCTTGTGCGCATAGTAGGCGGCGGTACCCGCGGCCCCCGCCACTGCCAGGCCTGCGATGAATCCTCGTCGGGAAATGGTCATTGCGCCTCTATCCGTTCCAGCCATGCTGCGGCTTCTATCCAAGCTAGAACGTACGCTGCCGGGCAAAATTTACCGGGGCTAATTCACCGCAGGTGGCACTCGTTCCTTCAGGAGACTCCTTGCCAGCAGAGGCTGCCGATGACCTCCTTCCTGTCGCGCCTGATACGCCCGAATCGCGCCAGCGCCTACCGGATCTTCGATGTCGAACTCAAGACCATCGTGCCTTTGAGCCCTTCGCTGTGTCGCTTCGTCTTCACCGGCGAAGACATCGGGCAGATGACCACCCTGGCGCCGGACCAGCGCATCAAGCTGTTCTTCCCCTCTCCTGACGGCCAGCCGCCACGACTCCCCCGGCACGAGAAATGGCAGCAGGCACGCCGCGACCTGCCACCGGAGCAAACGCCCCCCATGCGCACCTACACGCTGCGCGCCCTGCGACGCGCGCAGCGGGAGGTGGAGGTGGATTTCGTCCTGCATGGGATCAATGGCCCCGCCTCGGCCTGGGCGACCCATGCGCGTCCCGGTGATCGGCTGCAGATGGTTGCACCGAACCTCGCCTATGACGGCGACCCCGGCGGTTATGAGTGGAAGCCCCCACGCGAGGCACGGCAAATTCTGCTGGTAGGCGACGAGACCGCGTTGCCGGCGATCGCCGGGGCGCTCGAACAGTTGGCCGACAACCGCCCGCACCTGGCGGTCGAAGCCTTTATCGAGGTTCCCCTGGAACTCGACTGCCTTGATCTGCGCCATGGCCCGGCCACCCGGGTGCACTGGCTGCCGCGCGACGTGCTGGCCTGCGATCACGGCCAAGGCATGCTGCACGCGGTACACGAACTGGCCACGCTGCCGAACGCGACAGCGCCCCGCAACGCCGAGCTCGAGGAGGTCGACATCGACCAGCGCCTCTGGGAGCTGGCCAGCGACCAGGCCGCCGCCTTTCACGCCTGGATCGCCGGCGAGTCAGCGACGGTGATGGAGATCCGCCGCTACCTGATCAAAGAGCGTGGCCTGGCACGCGACAGCCTAACGCTGATGGGCTACTGGCGGGCCGGACGCACCCTGGAGTAGCGTCGACCGCTATCGCACCCGCTGTATTCCCGGGCCCCACCACCAAAACCGCTGTCGCACATCTGTAAATCGATGTCATGACAGCGGATTCCGCCGTCGCTCCGCCGTTAACGACCGAATCCGGTCTCCAGCACCCGCACAAACGACACAAAAAAACCCTCTGCCTCGCGCATCCTGACCCCGACTCCAGAGTCACGGACAGACCTACGCACTTGCGCCGCCCTACAACCAATAACAACACCCAGGGACCACACCTATGCTCTCCATGCGAAAACGCTTCGGCGTTCTGCTGTTCTCGCTGTGTGCCACTGCCGTCCAGGCCAAGGAATGGACCGAAATCCGCTTCGGCGTCTTCCCCGAATACCCACCCTTCGAATCCGTCGCCGCCGATGGCAGCCTGCAAGGCTTCGACATCGAGCTGGGCAATGCCATCTGCGCCAAGCTGCAGGTCAAGTGCACCTGGGTGCACAACGAGTTCGACGGCATGATCCCGGCGCTGCGTGCGCGCAAGTTCGACGCCATCATGTCATCGATGGCGGTCACTCCCGCGCGCCTGAAGCAGATCGACTTCACCGACCGCCTGTTCCTCAGCCCCACCTCGGTAGTGGCGCGCAAGTCCGCCACCTTCGGCGACACCCCCGAGTCGCTCAAGGGCAAGCAGGTTGGCGTGCTGCAGGGTTCGCTGCAGGAGGCCTATGCCCGCGCCGTGCTGACTCCGCTCGGCGCGCAGGTCAAGGCCTACCAGTCCCAGGACCAGAACTACGCCGACCTGCAGAACGGTCGTCTCGACGCTACCGTCACCGACCGCCTCGAAGCCCAGCTGAATTTCCTCTCCAAGCCTGAGGGCGCCGATTTCAAGAGCGGCCCGGCGATCAAGGACCCAAGCCTGCCGCTGGACATCGCCATGGGCCTGCGCAAGACAGACCCGGAGCTCAAGGCCCTGCTCGACAAGGGTATCGCGGCGATCCACGCCGATGGCACCTACGCCGAAATCCAGAAGAAGTACGTGGGCGACCTGGACATCTACAACGAGTGATCGTCGCTGCCAGCGCTGGCCCCGACTTGCCCGCGAAGCGGCCAGCGCCGACAGCTTCGATCCCCAAGCCATCCCGTCGCACGAGACCCCTCTCATGAACGACTTGCTTTCTCTGCAAGGCTTCGGCCCGTTGCTGGCCCAAGGCACCTGGATGACCCTGAAGCTGGCATTCCTGTCGTTGCTGCTCAGCCTGCTGCTCGGCCTGGTCGGCGCCAGCGCCAAGCTGTCGCACTCCAAGCTGCTGCGTATCCCGGCCACCCTCTACACCACACTGATCCGCAGCGTCCCGGACCTGGTGCTGATCCTGTTGCTGTTCTACAGCATGCAGATCTGGCTCAACGACCTCACCGAAGCACTGGGTTGGGACTACGTGGAGATCGACCCCTTCGGCGCCGGCGTGCTGACCCTGGGCTTCATCTACGGCGCCTACTTCACCGAGAACTTTCGCGGCGCGATCCTCAGCGTGCCAGCGGGTCAACTGGAGGCAGCCACCGCCTACGGCCTGAGCCGTGCCCAGCGCTTTCGCCTGGTGCTGTTCCCGCAACTGATGCGTTTCGCCCTGCCAGGCCTTGGCAACAACTGGCTGGTGTTGCTCAAGTCCACTGCACTGGTGTCGATCATCGGCCTGGCCGACCTGGTCAAGGCCGCGCAGAACGCCGGCAAGACCACCAATGACATGCTGTTCTTCCTGTGCGTGGCCGGGTTGGTCTACCTGCTGATCACCACCCTTTCCAATCGTCTGTTCAAGCACCTTGAGCGGCGCTACAACACCGGCGTGCGGGGACTGGCACGATGATCGAACTCCTTCAGCAATACGGCATCGCCTATCTGTACAACGATGGCAGTGGTCTGTCGGGCCTGGCCATGACCTTGTGGCTGTTCCTGGCGAGCATGGTCCTTGGTTTCGTCCTTTCGCTCCCCCTGGCACTGGCGCGGGTGTCGCGCCACAGCTGGCTGCGCGTGCCGGTGCAGGTGTACACCTTCGTGTTCCGCGGCACACCGCTCTATATCCAGTTGCTGATCTGCTACACAGGCCTCTACAGCCTGGAGGTGGTGCGCGAACACGCGCTGCTCGACCAGTTCTTGCGCAACGCACTCAACTGCACCCTGCTGGCGTTCGTGCTCAACACCTGCGCCTACACCGTGGAGATCTTCGCCGGGGCGATCCGCAACCTGCCCGCCGGCGAACTGGAGGCGGCCCAGGCCTATGGTCTGCGCGGCTGGAAGCTGAACCTGTTCCTGGTACTGCCGGCGGCCCTGCGCCGCTCGCTGCCGGCCTACAGCAACGAGCTGATCCTCATGCTGCATGCCACCTCGCTGGCCTTCACCGCCACCGTCGCCGACATCCTCAAGGTGGCGCGCGACGCCAACGCCGCGACCTTCCTGACCTTCCAGGCCTTCGGCGTGGCTGCGCTGCTGTACATGTTGCTGTCCTTCGCCCTGGTCGGCCTGTTCCGACTCGCCGAGCGCCGCTGGATGCGCTTCCTTGATCCCGTACGAGGCTGATTCCATGACCGCCACCGCACTGCCTTTGAACTTCGAACACGCGCCCTCCACCCAGGCCCATGCGAGCGCGATCAAGCTCAGCGTCGACGGCCTGCACAAGCACTACGGCGAGCACCAGGTGCTCAAGGGTGTATCGCTGCAGGCCCGCAAGGGCGACGTGATCAGCCTGATCGGCGCCAGTGGCTCGGGCAAGAGCACCTTCCTGCGCTGCATCAACTTCCTCGAACAGCCCGATGCCGGCAGCATCACCCTCGACGGCCAGACCCTGCAGATCCGCCCCGGCACCCGCACGCCGCCCCCTGCACAACTGCAGAACCTGCGCACGCGCCTGGCGATGGTATTCCAGCATTTCAACCTGTGGAGCCACCTGACCGTGCTGGAAAACATTTGCCTGGCGCCGCGCAAGGTACTGGGCATCAGTGCCGCCGAGGCCCAGGCGCGGGCGCGTACCTACCTGGACAAGGTCGGCCTGCCCGCGCGCGCCGCCGAGCAATACCCTGCATTCCTCTCCGGCGGCCAACAGCAGCGGGTGGCGATCGCCCGCGCACTGGCCATGGAGCCGGAGATCATCCTGTTCGACGAACCGACCTCGGCGCTCGACCCCGAGCTGGTCGGCGAAGTGCTCAAGGTGATACAGACGCTCGCCGAGGAAGGACGTACCATGCTCATGGTCACCCACGAGATGGGCTTTGCCCGCCAGGTGTCCAGCCAGGTGCTGTTCCTGCACCAGGGACTGGTGGAAGAGCACGGCAGTGCCGACATCCTGGACCACCCGCAGAGCGCGCGCCTGCAACAGTTTCTCTCAAACCGTTTGAAGTGAAGTCACGCCGTATGGATAGCAAGGCCACCCGCTCCCCCGCCAATCCGCCGCTGGACCGCATCGATGAAGCGATCATCGATGTGCTGCGCCACCACGGCAGGATCACCTACGAGAAGCTCTCGACCCTCGTGCACCTGACGCCCAGGCCTTGCCTTGAGCGGGTGCGCAAGCTGGAGCGACGAGGTGTGATCCGCGGCTACGGTGCGATCATCGACCTGCAGCAGGTATCGCCCGGCCTGTCGCTGCTGGTCCTGGTGGCCTTGTCCAACCAGAGCGGACGTTCCGCCCAGCGCGCCTTCGAGGCCACCGTGCGGGCCTGCCCGCAGGTCTATGAATGCCAACTGATCAGCGGCCATTTCGACTACAGCCTGCGCATGCGCTGCCGCGACATGGAGCACTACCGGGTGCTGACCGAAGCCTGGATGAACGACGACGAACTGCATATCGACAAGCTGGTCGCCCACCCGGAACTGGCGTCGGTCAAGAGCCTCGCACCACAAGCTTGACCCCTTCAAAATCCCCCATTCGCTGATATCGGGCCGCCCGTCGGCCCGGTATCCAGCGACGCCGCACCCGTCAAAATTTATTTTCCCCTCCAACACCCCGCGCAGAGCGCCTGCAGTGCACTCGCCGCAACTGGTCAGACCGGTAAGTCCAAAAGCCCTTGCCAAGCTCGGAAATTCGCGCTTACATTTACCCCGCACTGGACAAACCGGTAAGACCACAATAATTAAGTCCTGCGCTCTTTCGCCCGCCATCCCCTGGCGTGCATCGAAGCAGGGACACCGAATCAGAGATCCCTCCCATGCTCAAATGGTGCTCGCGTTCGATCTTCCTCCAAGTTGTCCTGGGCCTCGCCCTGGGCGTTATCTGCGGTCTCAGCTTTCCCGAAGTTTCCCTGCAGCTCAAACCCCTCGGTGACGGCTTCATCAAGCTGATCAAGATGCTCATCGGCATCATCGTGTTCTGCGTGGTGGTCAGCGGCATCTCCGGCGCGGGCGACCTGAAGAAGGTCGGACGCATCGGCCTGAAGTCGGTGATCTACTTCGAAATCCTCACCACCATCGCCCTGGTCATCGGCCTGGTGCTGGCCTTCTCCACCGGCATTGGTCAAGGTGCCAACATCCACCTCGATCAGCTCTCCAGCGCCGATGCCGGCGCCCTGGCCGATCGCGGTGCGCACATCCACGGCGCCACGGCGTTCTTCATGGAGCTGATCCCGACCTCGGTGATCGGTGCCTTCGCCGACAACAACATCCTCCAGGTCCTGCTGTTCGCCGTGCTGTTCGGCAGTGCACTGAACCTGGTCGGCGAGTCGGCCTCGGGCATCTCGCGCCTGATCAACGAACTCAGCCATGTGATCTTCCGCATCATGGGCATGATCGTGCGCCTGGCGCCGATCGGCGTGTTCGGCGCCATCGCCTTCACCACCAGCAAGTACGGCCTGGAATCGCTGCAGCACCTGGGCGGGCTGGTGGCGCTGTTCTACATCACCTGTGCAGGCTTCGTGCTGCTGATCCTGGGCACGGTAATGCGCGTGTCGGGCCTGAAGCTGATCCCGTTCATCAAGTACCTGCGCGAGGAACTGACCATCGTCCTCGGCACCGCCTCCTCCGACGCCGTACTGCCACAGGTGATGCGCAAGCTCGAACACCTGGGGATCGGCAGTTCCACCGTGGGACTGGTGATTCCAACCGGCTACTCGTTCAACCTGGACGGTTTCTCGATCTACCTCACCCTGGCCATCGTGTTCATCGCCAACGCCACCGGCACGCCGCTGGCCATGACCGACCTGCTGACCATCCTGCTGGTGTCGCTGGTCACCTCCAAGGGCGCCCACGGCATCCCGGGCTCGGCGCTGGTGATCCTGGCCGCCACCCTGACCGCCGTGCCGGCGATCCCGGTGGTCGGCCTGGTGCTGGTGCTGGCCGTGGACTGGTTCATGGGCATCGGCCGGGCACTGACCAACCTGATCGGCAACTGTGTCGCCACCGTGGCCATCGCCCGTTGGGAGAAGGACATCGACATGGAGCGCGCCAACAACGTGCTGGCCGGCAAGCCCGGCTTCGCACCGGTAGCGCGCAAACCGGGCCAGGCCCATCAGCAGGAATTCTGACCGTGCCAGGGCCGGCGTTCAGCGCCGGCCCACAGGCGCCAAGACTCAGGTTTCAATCAGGGAGCGAACCGTGATCAGCTCATCGACCGTCGTCAACTCCGTGGTGGAAAAGCTGCGCAAGGCCCTGGCCCGCGGCCAGTGGCGCAGCGGCGAAATGCTGCCAGGCCAGCGCGAGCTGGCCGAACAATTGGGCATCAGCCGCCCCAGCCTGCGTGAAGCGGTGACCGTACTGGAAACCCTCGGGCTGGTGCGTTCGATGCCTGGCAAAGGTGTATTGGTGCTGGAGGCCGACGCCACGCTGGTACAAAGCACCGATAGCGTCGGCGCTGCCAGCCTGGCCGATGTGCTGGAGCTGCGCTACACCCTCGAGCCCTTCATCGCCGGGCTGGTCGCGCAATCGGCGGGCAACCAGGACATCGGCCAGCTGCGCCTGACCCTGATGGACCTGCGCGAAGCCGTTGACGCCAGCGACAGCGAGGCAGGCGTAGCCGCCTACATCGCCTTCCACGAGGCGCTGTTCGCACTGACCACCAACCCGATCTTCCAGAGCGTGGTGCAGCAGACGAGCAACGCGCTCAAGCAGAGCGCGGCCATGCTGCGCGACTCCCCTGAACACCTGGCCGCACGGCTCGACGAGAACGAGGCAGTGGTGCGCGCCATCCGCGCACGCAACAGCGCCCAGGCCAGCGCCCAGATGCGCCGGCACATCCTCGCCGAGGGCCAGCGCATGGGCATCGAACTGAATATCCCGGACGACCATCCGGACCCGCATCTTTGACGTCAGGAGAGCGATCATGACCGCCTTCGCCCACGCCGACCCGTGCCTGCCCCAGTTGATCAAGACCGGCGAAGGCCGCCTGGGAGCCGAACAGATCTACCCGCGCCTGTTCGACGCCATCCTCGAACAGCGCCTGCCACCTGGCAGCGCCCTGCCCGAGCAAGCGCTGGGCAATGCCTTCGGCGTCAGCCGCACAGTGATCCGCCGGGTGCTCGGGCGCCTGGCCGACCAGCAGGTGGTGGTGCAGCGCCCCAGCCACACCGCACACCTGGCCGCGCCCGATCCACAGCAGGCGCGCCAGGTGCTCAGTGCACGGCGCCTGGCTGAAACCACACTGATCGGCCTGGCCACCCAGCGCGCGCGTCCGGGGCAGATCCGGCAACTGCGCCAACTGGTCGAGCGCGAGCGCCTGCACCACGAACGCGGCGAGCGCTGCACGGCCATCCGTCTGGGCGGCGAATTCCACCTCAAGCTTGCGCAGATGGCCAACAACGCACCCTTGGCGCGCTTTCTCAATGGCCTGGTGCCGATGACTTCGCTGATCATCGCCCGCTACGAGTCGCCCTGCTGCGAGCACTGCGCCTGGGAAGAGCACGCGGCAATCATCGACGCGGTGGAAGATGGCGACAGCACCGCGGCGCTGGCGTTGATGCACCAGCACCTGGACCGCCTCGAAGCCAAGCTCGACCTCGATCAGAGCGTGCGCGCGTAACGTTTGCGGTAGTCCGCCGGGGTGACCCCGACATGCCGCACGAAGGCGCGGCGCAGGGTGTCGACATTGGCGAAGCCACACAAGGCGGCCACCTGCTTGGGCGGCTCGCGTCCGCCCTCGAGGCGCTCACGGGCGGCATTGACCCGTGCCAGTTCCACCCAGGCCGCCGGGGTCATGCCCACATCGGCCTGGAACAGCCGGGCGAAGTGCCGCGGGCTGAGACCCGCCCGCTGCGCCAGGCTGGCGATGCTGTGATCCTCGGCCGGATTGGCGGCCACATAGCGCTGCAACCCCTGAAGCACCGAGCGCCCGACCGGCGACGAGGCGCCCTGGCGACTGAACTGCAATTGCCCGCCCGGACGCTTGAAGTACATCACCAACTGCCCTGCCACCTGCTTGGCGAGCTCTCGCCCCAGGTCCTCCTCCACCAGGCTCAACGCCAGGTCCAGCCCGGACGTCACCCCCGCCGCAGTGCGCACCTTGCCGTCATGGACCTGGATCGCATCGGCGTCCACCTGCACCTCGGGATAGCGCTCGGCCAAGGCCTCGGCGACCGCCCAGTGCGTGGTGATGCGTCGGCCATCGAGCAGGCCGGCAGCCGCCAGGGCGAAGGCGCCAGTACAGACGGATCCGTAGCGTCGACAACTGGCGGCGCGCCCCCGCAGCCAGTCGAGGATGCCGCTGCGCAGGTGCTGGCTGGCCGCCTGCGGCGTACCGGCGATCAGCAGGGTGTCGATGGGCTCGTGGGTATCGCCGATCCAGCCATCGGGCAGCAGGCGTGCGCCGGACGAACTGACCAGTGGGCCGGGTTCGCAGGCCAGCAGGCGCAGGCGATAGACCTCGCGACCGGCCTGGCGGTTGGCCTCGGCGAAGACATCGAGCGGGCCGCTGGCATCGAGCAACTGGACGCCGGGCATGGCAAGGATGGCGAGGGTCAGCGAGGGCATCTGGAGATCCTGTAGGCGCGCAAAAGGGTGGGTAGCGACAGCATAAAACCCCGGCCGAACCCGTGCGCAGGCCATGTCTGTCGCAGACCGACAATGGCAGGATATGACGCATAACGTCAATTGAGGACAATCACTCGCCCCGCCACACTGACTCCACCACCACACCAGGAGTCACCCATGTCCACCTCCATCGCCGGTATCCAGGTGCCTGACAGCGCCATGGCCCGTGAAATCACCGAACTGGTCCGCGGCACCGCCTCGCCGCTGCTGTTCCACCACTCCAGCCGGGTGTTCTACTTCGCCGCCCTGGCCGGCAAGCGCCTGGGTCTGAAGTTCGACAGCGAACTGCTGTACTGCGGCTGCATGTTCCACGATATGGGCCTGACCCATCAGCACAGCAGCGACTGCTGCCGCTTCGAGGTCGACGGTGCCAACGCCGCCCGCGACTTCCTCAAGGGCCATGGCATCGCCGAACGCGACATCGAGCGGGTCTGGACCGCCATCGCCCTGCACACCACACCGGGTATTCCCGAGTTCATGCACCCGCTGATCGCACTGGTGACCGCCGGTGTCGAGACCGACGTCCTCGGCCTGCACCACGAAGGGCTGAGCACTACCGAGCGCGACGCCGTGGTCCAGGCCCACCCTCGCGGCGAGCAGTTCAAGGAAGCGATCATCCAGGCCTTCTACGATGGCATCCGCCACAAGCCGCAGACCACCTTCGGCAACGTCAAGGGCGATGTCATCGCCGACAAGGAACCGGGTTTCCATCCCGGCAACTTCTGCAGCGTGATCCGCCAGTCCTGCTGGCCGAGCTGAGGCCTCGCTGGCCAAGGCTTGCCGGGCGCCTTACCATGCGCCCGGCAATTACACGCCAGGAGGTCTTATGCAACACACCATCGCGCCAGTCGGCGCAGAGCAGTTCGAGCGACTGACCGAACTGTGGGAAGCCTCGGTGCGGGCCACGCACGATTTTCTTCCCGAAGGCTACATCGAACGCCTGCGCCCGCTGGTACGCGACCAGTACCTGGGCTTCGTCCAGCTGCGCGCCGCGTACGATGAACAGGGGCAGATCCTCGGCTTCGCCGGGGTACACGAGGGCAAGCTGGAGATGCTCTTCGTCGATCCGATCTACCGCGGCCAGGGCATCGGCAAGACGCTGTTGGCTGACGTCGTCGCCGAACTGGGCGTGCGCGAGGTCGATGTCAACGAACAGAACCCGCAGGCCGTGGGTTTCTACCTCAGCCAGGGCTTCGTCCAGACCGGACGCAGCGAAGTCGATGGGCAGGGCGATCCGTATCCGCTGCTGCATCTGAAACGCGAGGGCTGAACATGGCTTTCGCACTGCAAAAAGGGGCCGCTCTGCGGCCCTTCCCGCTCCTATAATCAGAAGACCTCATCCAGCCTCTACCCAGGGAGGCTACCGGCGTGAATCCGCGCATTCCCCTCTTGCTGCTGTGCCTGCTGCTGGCCCTGGCTGGCTGTGCCGGCAAACGCACCTCACCCGCCCCGCCCCCGGCCACGCTCACCCCCGCCCTCTGGCAACAGATCGACCAGGACCTGATTGGCGCCTCGGTTGCCGCCACCGGCTCGGCCAGCGACTATGCCCGTCGCTCGATGCGGGTCTGGCGCGAACAGGTGCAGCAACGCACCGAAAGCGACTTCATCCCCTGGTTCACCGGCTACTGGACCCAGCAGTGGCTGACCCTCAAGGTTGCCTGGTACAAGATGAACAGCGGCAACGGCAGTGACCCGCCAGAAAAACGCCTGGCGCTGTACCTGCAGGCGCAGTACCACGAACGGGTGATCGAACCGGTCGCCGAGCAGATCAACCCCGAAGGCATCCGCGACCGCGCCAGCGCGCTGTACCTGGACCTGTTCGCCAAGCAGTTGCCGACAATCATCCAACGCTACAACGCCCCGCCCGATCAGGTCAGCCAGCGTCTGAATCACCTTGCGGCCATCGCCCTGGGCCCGCCCGCGGCCAGGGATGCGACGCTCTACCCACTGCTGCGCGCCCAGTCACTGGACCAGCAGCCGGCCTGGCAGGCGCTGCGCCAGCACCTGCACGACCAGGCTGCCAAGGCTCCCGGGCAAACCGAGGTGGGGCTGTCGTCGGTGGCCACCCGCGCCAGCGAAAAACTCGGCGCCACCCTGGCCCCGCGCGGCATCGCCAGCGCGGTGGCGGCCGCGGTAGGCAAGGCCGCCGGGGCGATGATCTCGGTGGCGGTGGCCGGTTTCGGCATGATGACCCATGACCGCGAACAGCCGCAGATGGTCGAGCAACTGCGGGTGATCCTCAACGTGGCGCTGAACGAGGAATGGCGCGAACTGATGGAAAACCGCCAGAGCGGCGCGCTCTCGGGGGTGTACTACCTGTCGGGGCAGATCGAGGATGGCCTGTTGTCGGGCGCAGGCCGGCCCTGACGCCTCAGGCCACTGCCATGGCCGAGGTCGGCAGGCCGAAGATGCGGTCGAACGCCCAGTTGTAGGCGAAGGTGTAGCACGGCACCAGCACGATGAACGCCAGGTCCACCACGAACGCCTCGACCAGGCTCATGTCCAGCCACCAGGCAATCAGCGGAATCAGGTACAGCACCAGCGTCAGCTGGAAGCCCACCGCGTGCGCCACACGACGTGCCAGGCTGCGCCCACGCTTGGCCTGACGGCTTTCCCAGTGTTCGAACAGGCTGTTGTAGACCAGGTTCCAGAACATGGCGATGGTGGTGATCATTACCGCCAGGGGGCCGGTGTGCGAGGCCGGGGTATTGGAGAGATAGGCCAGCCCCAGGGTCGACATGCCCAGGCCGATCAGTTCATAGAAGGTCACGTAGACCAGTTTGCGCTTGACGCCTTGCACCGTGGTTACCTCGGAATGCAGTGAATGAAGGCGACGAGATTGAATCAATATTCTTGACAGAAAAAGTCAGCACCTTTCAGATTGACTGAAAGGAGAACCGCATGAACTTTTCCAGCGACAACATCCAACTGTTCCTCGCCGTGCTCGACCGCGGCTCGTTTTCCGCTGCCGCACGGGTGCTGGGGCGAGTGCCATCGGCGGTGAGCATGGCCATCGGCAATCTCGAGGCCGAACTCGGCTACGCGCTGTTCGAGCGCGGAGCACGCGAGGTCCGCGCCACAGACCGCGCCCGCGCTCTGGAGCCGCACGCACGGCTGATCGCCGAGCAACTGGGGTTACTGCAAGTGCATGCGCTTGAACTGTCGCGAGGGCTCGAAAGCAGCCTGGCGATCGCCGTGGTGCCGGACATCGACCCGCGTCCGCTACTGGCCGCCATTGCGCGGCTGGGCGAACGCTATCCGCTGCTCGACATCGAACTGCTCAGCGCACCGCAGGAGGACGCCCTGCACCTGCTGGACAGCGGCCGCGTCGGGCTGTGCCTGGCCTTTGCCGGATTGCAGGTCGATCCGCAGCGCAGCTTCCAGCATCTGGGCAGCGAGTCGCTGGTGGCAGCCTTGTCGCCCAACCATCCAGCCCTGCGTCAGGGGCGCATCCGCGACCTCGAAGACCTGGTCAGCCTCCGTCAGATCCTGGTACACAGCCGCGACCTGCCGCTGCGCGACACCCGCTCGCTGATCGGCACCACGCACTGGCGCACCGACAGCGTCGATCTGGCCCTGCAGATGGTAGAAGCAGGCCTCGGCTGGGGCGACCTGCCGGCAACGCGGGTCGCCCCCTTGGTGGAAACCGGGCGGCTGGTGCGCCTGGCGTTTCGCAACACCCGCAACGAACTGCAGTTGCCGGTGCATGCGCTGTGGCTCAAGCAACAGCCCCTCGGGCAGGCCGCGCGGGCGCTGGTGGAGCTGCTGGCTGGCGGTTGATCCGCACATGGCCGCTCGTCGGGCAGAACAACGTCTAACTCAACCTTTTGACCGGCAGGCCGATAGTGATCCCGACAGGCGTCGCTACGCGCCAAAAGTGCATGGCGGCCTCCCCAGCATCGGCTCAAGGTCTCGAAACATGAACCTGAAGTTCCGCCACAAGATCCTCCTCAGCGCCTGCGGTGTCGTGGTATTGGCATTCGCATTGTTCACCCTCTACAACGACTACCTGCAGCGCAACACCATCCGCCAGAACATCGAATCCTCGGTCCAGCAGGCCGGCGCGCTCACCGCCAGCAGCGTGCAGAACTGGATGGGCGGACGCATCCTGATCCTGGAGAACCTCGCCCAGGACATCGCCCAGCAAGGTACCGGCAATCAGGTCGCCGGGCTGGTCGACCAACCCTCATACACCAGCAACTTCCAGTTCACCTACTTCGGCCAGAACACCGGGCTGTTCACCCAGCGCCCCGACGCACAGATGCCCGAAGGCTACGACCCGCGCAAACGCCCTTGGTACACCGCTGCGGTGAGCGCCAACCAGACCCTGCTGACACCGCCCTACCAGGCATCGGTGGGCGGCCTGGTGGTGACCATCGCCATACCGGTCAAGGCCCGCAACAATGGTGAGCTGCTCGGGGTTGTCGGTGGTGACCTGAGCCTGGACAGCCTGGTCGACATCATCAACGCGGTGGACTTCGGCGGTATCGGCCACGCCTTCCTGGTCGACCGTGAAGGCCAGGTAATCGTCAGCCCCGACAAGGACCAGCTGATGAAGAACCTCAAGGACATCTACCCCAGCAGCGGCCTGCGGGTCGAGCCGGGCATGCAGGACGTGACCCTCGGCGGCGAAGAGCGGATCGTCTCCTTCACCCAGGTCAAGGGGCTACCCTCGGCGCAGTGGTACATCGGCCTGTCCATCGACAAAGACAAGGCCTACGCCGCCCTCGGCCAGTTCCGCAGTTCGGCCATCATCGCCATGATCATTGCCGTGGCTGCCATCGCTGTCGTGCTCGGTCTGCTGATCCCCCTGCTGATGCGCCCGCTGACCACCATGGGCCGCGCCATGCACGATATCGCCGAAGGCGAAGGCGACCTCACCCGTCGCTTGCAGGTGCAGCACAAGGACGAGTTCGGCGAGCTGGCCATGGCCTTCAACCGCTTCGTCGAGCGTATCCATGCCTCGATCAGCGAAGTGGCCTCGGCCACGCGGCAGGTGCACGACCTGTCCGAACAGGTGATGAGTGCTTCCAACGCCTCGATCAACGGCTCTGAGGAACAAAGCCTGCGTACCAACAGCGTGGCGGCAGCGATCAATCAGCTCGGCGCCGCCACCCAGGAAATCGCACGCAATGCCGCCGATGCCTCGCAGCACGCCAGCGGCGCCAGCGATCAGGCCAACGACGGGCGCCAGGTGGTGGAGGATGCGATCAATGCCATGACCGCGCTGTCGCACAAGATCAGCGAGTCGTGCGAGCAGATCGAAACCCTCAACGCCAGCACCGACGAGATCGGCAAGATCCTCGACGTGATCAAGGGCATCTCCCAGCAGACCAACCTACTGGCGCTCAACGCCGCCATCGAAGCCGCGCGCGCCGGGGAAGCGGGCCGAGGCTTCGCCGTGGTCGCCGACGAGGTGCGCAACCTGGCACACCGCACCCAGGAGTCGGCCGAAGAGATCCACCGCATGATCACCAGCCTGCAGGTTGGCTCACGCGAGGCGGTGCACACCATGAACGCCAGCCAGGTCTCCAGCGAGCAGACCGTGCAGGTGGCCAACCAGGCGGGCGAGCGCCTGGCCAGCGTGACCCTGCGCATCGGCGAGATCGATGGCATGAACCAGTCGGTGGCCACGGCGACCGAGGAGCAGAGCGCGGTGGTCGAGAGCTTGAACCTGGATATCACCCAGATCAACGCACTCAACCAGCAAGGGGTGCAGAACCTCAACGAAACCCTGCGCCACTGCGATGCGCTGACCCAGCAGGCGGGACGCTTGAAGCAGTTGGTGGGCAGCTTCAGGATCTGAAACTGCTTCACTGCACGTGGAGGAGCAGCTGTCTTATTCAAAATCTGACAGCCAGCTCAATCCCTGTGGGAGTCACTGTCTTAGTCAAAATCTAAAGGTCAGCCCAATCCCCTGTGGGAGCGGGCTTGCCCCGCGATCACCGGCGCAGCCGGTGCCATGCTCCGCGGTGTTCTTTTCGCGGGCAAGCCCGCTCCTACAGGGGAACGGTGAAGCTGCCGCGTTATAACCTAATAACGAACAATTCTATTTGGCTATAAAGAACAATCTATATCCTGCTGCCATCCGACAACGGGCTAGCGGGCAGATTGAGTAGCGTATGGATGTAGGTTCTTTCGGTTTCACCATTGCCGGGCTGGTCGTGGGTTTCATCGTCGGCATGACCGGCGTCGGCGGCGGTTCGCTGATGACCCCGATCCTGCTGTGGTTCGGTATCAACCCCGCCACCGCCGTGGGCACCGACTTGCTCTACGCGGCAATCACCAAGGCCAGTGGCGTCTGGGTGCATGCACGCAACAAGAACATCGACTGGAAGATCACCGGCTGGCTGAGCCTGGGCAGCGTGCCCGCGGCAGCGCTGACCCTGTGGTTCCTCAGCACCCTGCATGCCGATACCTCGGCACTCAACGCCATCATCAAGCAGGGCCTGGCGGTGGTGCTGATCCTTACCGCCCTGGCGATCCTGTTCAAGTCGCGCCTGCAGGCCTTCGCCAGCAAGCATGCAGGCGATCACTACCATCTCAGCGACCGCAGCCTGAACCTCCTCACCGTGATCACCGGTGTAGTGCTCGGGGTCATGGTCACCCTGACCTCGATCGGTGCCGGCGCCCTGGGCACCGTGGCGCTGTTCCTGCTCTACCCGTTCCTGGTGACCCGGCGCCTGGTCGGCACCGAAATCGCCCACGCCGTGCCACTGACCCTGGTCGCGGGCCTGGGCCATGCCGGCATGGGCAACATGGACTGGTCGCTGCTCGGCTACCTGCTGCTCGGCTCGCTGCCGGGCATCTACCTGGGCAGCCACCTCACAGGCCGCATCTCCGATCGTGTGCTGCGTCCCTGCCTGGCGGGCATGCTGCTGCTGATCGGCTACAAGCTGGCCTTCTGATCCCGCCCCTCAGGCCGGGCCCAGGCGCATGCGCCAGACCTCGGTTCGGCTGAGTTCGAGCCGTGAGCACGGCGGGACATCGATACGCTGGTAGGCCCCGAGCGAACTGCCGAGCACTTCGACCATAGCGGCGCGCATCACCATCGGGTGCGTGACCGCCCACCAGTCGCCCGGCGTGTCGAATGCCTCCAGCCACTGCGCCACGCGCTTGTGCAGCGCGGCGAAGGACTCTCCACCATGGGGCGCCGCGTCCACGTCAACCTGCCACCACGCCAGGGCTTCGCTCTGCTCGCGCTGCAACTGCTTGAGCGCAACGCCCTGCCAATGCCCCATGTCACAGTCGGCCAGCGCCGTCTCGATACGCACCTCGGGGGCGAGCCAGGCGGCGGTTTCACGGGCGCGCAGTTCGGGTGCGCTGAGTACTTGCACTCCGTCGGGCACAGCCTTCAACAGCGGGGCATCGCCCAGTACGGGATCGTCGGCCAGCGCAAATCGCCCGGTTTTCTGGGCGTGGGTCAGGGCATGACAGATCAGGGTCAGACGGACGGCTTTCACCTTGGAGTTTCTCTGGCAAATGAGGATTAGGGCATCGAGGAACGCTGCGCTAGGATCGCCAGTCTAACCCAGGCAATTAGCCATCAGAGTCGATTCGATGATCATCACCTCCCGCCCTCCTCCCGGTCCTGTCCTGCTCGCTCTGCGTGAAGGTACGCAGGCCTGTCACAAGTCCCTGGAGGCGCGCCTGCCGTTTTTCAGCGAAGGTTTCGACCATGACGCCTATCGCCGCCTCATCGAGGCGTACTACGGCTTTCACGCACCGCTCGAAGCATTGCTGGCCACGCACCAGGGCAATGAGCGCAACAAGGCTGAGGCGCTGTGCCGCGACCTGCAGGCGCTCAAGCTGAGCGCCGAGCAGATAGACGCGCTGCCGCTGTGCCGGGACTTGCCAGCCATCACCGATGAGGCCAGCGCGCTGGGTGTGATGTACGTACTGGAGGGCTCCACACTCGGTGGCCAGGTGCTCAAGCGTGCCATGGCGCAGCGCCTGGGTATCGACGCCGACAGCGGCGGTGGTTTTCTCGATGTGTATGGCAGCGCCACCGCCAGCCACTGGCGCGGCTTTATCGAACGCCTGGATCGGCGCCCCCTGTCACCCGAAAACCAGGCCCGCGCCGTGGCTGCGGCGGTCGCGACCTTCACCTGCTTCGAGCGCTGGCTGGAGCAGCGCGCGGTGTTGTTGCACCCAACTGAGTGCTAAGCGCCACCGTTGATCAACCTGAAAAACGTCACATACCCTGTAGGAGCGGGCTCGTCCCGCGATCGGGCGCGAAGCGGCCGTAAAACCGGGCTTCGAGGTGTTTCAGGAATACCCCGGTTGCCTGATCTACGGCCGCTACGCGCCCGATCGCGGGACGAGCCCGCTCCTACAGGGGGGCGCCTGTGTTTTGATATCAGAACGAAATATTCAACGCCGCAAACAGCGCCCTGCCCGGCTGGTTGTAGGTGTTGGCACCGGCGCTGCTGGCGTTGCCGCCGCGCAGGATCTGCTTGTCGAACACGTTGTTCACCCCCACCCGCACATCGTAGTTGGCGTTGAACTTGTACCCGGCACTCACATCCACCAGCCCATAGGCTTCGACATCCTTCTGCGCCGACTCGTCATAGCGCTCCTGGGTGCGGTAGTTCCAGGTCGGCGACTTCTGCTTGCCGAACCAGGTACCGGCCAGCTGCAGCGACAACTTGTCGGTCGCGCGCCAGTCCAGGGTGGTGTTGACCGTGTACTCGGGGATCACCGACAGCGGCTCGCCGGTCTCGCGGTTGTCGTTGTCGAGCATCCAGGTCAGGTTGGTGTTCCAGTCCAGGCTCGGGGTGAGCTCGACGAACAGGTTGCCCTCGAGGCCCTCTACCCGTGCCTTGCCGGCGTTTTCCCACTGAGTCACACGACTGCCGCCATTGATCGCGTAGACCACGTCGGTGCCGCCAATGATCTTGTTCTGGTAGTCGTTGCGGAAATAGGTCGCACTGGTACGCCAGGTGCCGCGGTCATACAGCAGGCCGATCTCCTTGTTGACGCTGATCTCAGGCTTGAGATCGGCGTTGCCCTGCAGGTAGCAGCCGCCGGAGTTGGTCTGCTGCACGCTGCAGCCATTGCCGCGGCTGTAGAGCAGGTAGCTGGGGTTGGACTGGTACAGGTTCGGCGTCTTGTAGGCACGGGCGATGCCGCCCTTGAAGGTCAGTTCGTCGGTGATCTTGTGCGACAGGTTCAAGCTGGGGCTGAAGTTGTCGCCGAAGGTCTCGTGGTGATCGAAACGCAGACCCGGCGTGACGGTGGTCGCGCCAATGATGATGTTGTCCTCGACGAACAAGGCGTGGCTGCGCGCCTGCATCTTCGAATCGCTACGGTCGAAGCCTGCGATCACGTCGTTGCCAACGCCTGTCGGGTCGGAGCTTTGCGGACGGAACGAGCCCTGGTCGTTGAGGGTTTCATAGAGGTACTCGCCGCCAACGGTCAGCACGTGCTCCGTGGCGCCCACGGCGAACGGCAAGTTGACCTCGCTCGACAGGCGCGTGTTGCGCAAGCGCGAGAATGCCGCATCGTTGCCGTCGATCGCCCCTTCGGTACGCCCGGCCATGCCCTCGTTCAAGCGCCAGTTGCGCACGTACTCATAGGCCAGCACGGTCTTGCTGGTGCCCCAGGTGAAGTCGCCCAGGTGCGTCAGGTCGTAGGTGCTGCGCTGCATCACGTTGGTCTCGTGGCCATACAGGCTGGAGATCAGCTGCGCGTTGCCACCGCCGTTGCTGTTCATGGTGTCGCCAGCGTAGATATTGCCCTGGCGGCTGTAGCCTGCGCTCATCTCCAGGCGATGCTCGTCGTTGAGCTTCCAGCTCAGCAGGCCGTTGATATCCTTGTTGCGCACACCCTCGCGCCCGGCCACGGTCGAGCTGCCAGCGTGTGCGGCGTTGATGTCCAGGTCGTCGGCGTCGGTCTTGGCCAGGCCGCCGTAGAGACGGAACCCCAGGTTGTCGGTCAGGCCACCACCGAGGTTGAAGTTGGTCCGGTGGCTGGCGCCCTCGGCGCTGTCCTCCGGCATCAGGGTGTACAGGCTGACGCTGCCCTTGAGTGCTTCGCTGGGGCGCTTGGTGATGATGTTGACCACCCCGCCCATGGCGCCCGAGCCATAGCGCGCGGCTGCGGGGCCACGCAGGATTTCGATGCGCTCGACCGCTTCGGCCGGCACCCAGTTGGTCTCGCCGCGGGTATCGCGGTCGCCGTTCCAGCCATAGCGCACCGAGTTGCGTGCACTCGATGGCTTGCCATCGATCAGGATCAGGGTGTTTTCCGGGCCCATGCCGCGCAGGTCGATCTGCCGGTTGTTGCCACGGGCGCCGCTGGCACTGTTGCCGGTGAGGTTGACCCCCGGTTCGCGGCGGATGATGTCGGACAGGTCATTGGCCGGCGGACGGCGCTTGATGTCCTCTTCGGTGATGACCGACGATCCCAGCGCCTGGCGCGCCTCACGCTCGGCGGTCACCAGCGTGTCTTCGATGACCAGCGCCTGCTCGGCGAATGCTGAAGTCGTTGCCACGGGCGCGGCCAGGGTAACGATGGCCAGCGCCAGGCGGTGCGGGGAAGATCGGGTGTGCATCGGTACATCTCCTGAAATCGTGTGCGAGAAGCAAGCCGCGCCCCGGTCGGCAGGCCCCTCGCCCACCGGCCCGGCAAAAAGGCGGGTCCGTCAGGGATGGCGAATATAACGATTCTCAAATAGGTTTAAATCTTATTTACGAAATTTACAGATTGCCCGTAAACCCGCCTGGCAGACACCCGCACCCGAGGCGGGCTAGACCAGCACCGCGCCCAGAGCATTGATGGCCTGCACCAGCTGTGGTGCGTCACCCTGTACCCGTACCGCCAGCCCTTCGATCTCGCGACGGACCGGATACTGCTTGCGCAGCAGGTCAAATGCCGCACGTTGCTCGGTGGGATCCTCGCTCAGGCTGCGACGAAAATCCGCATCGTCGCGACGCGGGTCGTAGACCGCACGGCACAGGGTTGCCAGCGCCCAGGCCGGGTCGGCGCTGGCATCGAAGTCCAGGCGTGCCAGCGCTGGCGACGGCAGCAGGTCGGCCAGGTGCACCTGCTCCGGCAAACCTTGCGAACGGCAGAAGGCCTGGTAGATCTGCGCGGTCCCGCGCTGCTTGCCATCGAGGCTGTAGCCGGCGATATGCGGCGTGGCCAGGGTGCACAGGTCGGCCAGCGCCAGGTCGACCTGCGGCTCGCCCTCCCAGACATCCAGCACCGCGTGGACATCCTCGCGGTCCAGCAGCAGCTCGCGTAGGGCCTCATTGTCCACTACCGGCCCACGGCTGGCATTGATCAGCCAGGCCCCTGGGCGCAGGCGGGCCAGTTGCCGCGCACCGAGCAGATGCCAGGTCGGATGTTCGCCGCCGCGTTGCAGCGGGGTATGCAGGCTGATGGTGTCACACTGCTCAAGCAACGTGTCCAGGCTGACGAAGTCGCCCTCTTCGCTGGCTGCGCGCAGCGGATCGCACACCAGCACCTGCCAGCCCAAGCCCCGCAGTACACGGACCAGACGCCCGCCCACCTCACCGGCTCCAACCACGCCATACACCCGCTTGGGCAGCTCCACGCCATCGAGCTCGGCCAGGGTCAGCAGGCTGCCCAGCACGTAGTCCACCACGCCGCGGGCGTTGCAGCCAGGCGCGCTGCTCCAGTGGATGTCGGCCTGAGCGAAGTATTCGAGATCAAGGTGGTCGGTGCCGATGGTGCAGGTGCCGACGAAGCGCACCTTGCTGCCTTCGAGCAGTTGCCGGTCGACGCGGGTGACCGAGCGCACCAGCAGCAGATCGGCATCCCTGACGCAGGCTGCATCGATGGCCCGGCCAGGGTAACGGCGGATTTCGCCGAATCCGGCGAAGAAGGCATCGAGCAGCGGGATATTTTCGTCGGCAACGATCAGCATGGGCGCTCTCCTTTCAGGGGAGCGCAGTGTAGGCGCTGTGGCCTGTGCGATCCAGCTCAGTCGGCCTTCTTGCGAATCCAGTACAGGTAGGTGCCGGCGTCTTCCTGCTGTTGCACCAGCTCATGGCCGAGGAAGGTGCAGAACTTGGGGATGTCGCGGCGGGTCGAGGGGTCGGTGGCGATGACCTTTAGCAGGCCGCCAGCAGCGAGGTTGCGCACGTGCTGATGCAGCATCATCACCGGCTCCGGACAGTTCAGGCCGGTGGCGTCGAGGGTCGCGTCTGGAGTGAAGTCGGTCATGGTGGGCTCCGCAAAGTGTGGGGTATTGTCGCGCAAACCGCGTGCAGGTCAAACAGGGGCCGCAGCACGGCCCCGATCGTCTCAGCGCGGCTTGAGGTCGAGCCGGCGAAGGTGGCAAGTGACCTCTTCGCGGTCGTGGTACAGCTGCTTGCAGGCGATCGACACCTTGACCTTGCGCGCCTTGAACGAGGCCTCGATGCGATCGAGCAACTTGCGCACCTCGGCGTGACGCTGCTTCATCGGCAGCTTGAGATTGACCACGGCCTCGCGACACAACCCCTCGCCCAGCCAGGTTTCGATCAGCGAGGCCGTGCGGGCGGGCTTCTCGACGATGTCGCAGACCATCCAGTCAACGGTCTGCTTGGGCTTCCAGGTAAAGCCATCGGCCATCAGGTGCTGCACCAGCCCCGTATCCATCAGGCTTTCAGCCATCGGACCGTTGTCGATGGCGGTGACCAGCATGCCACGCTTGACCAGCTGGTAGGTCCAGCCGCCCGGTGAAGCGCCCAGGTCGACGCCGGTCATGTCGTCGTTCAGGCGTTGGTCCCATTGATCGCGGGGGATGAACTGGTGCCAGGCTTCCTCAAGCTTGAGGGTCGAGCGGCTCGGCGCCTCGCGCGGGAACTTCAGGCGCGGGATGCCCATCGGCCACAGCGCCGAATTGCCCGCTTCGGCCAGGCCGAGAAACACCCGTCGGCCACTGATGAACGTCAGCAGCAGGCGTGGCTTGCTGGCATCCTCGACCAGACGCCCGGCCTTCTCCAGCGCCTTGCGCAGCGGCACCTCGAATTTGCGGCAGAAGGTCGACAGCTCCTTGCCGTCGTTGCTGTCGAGCACCTCCAGCCACAGGCTGCCACACACCGGCAGGCCCGCCAGGTGCTCGAGCAGCACACTGATCCGGTCAGTTTCCGGCAGCTCAACGAAGTCGCCGCGCGCCCATTGGCGCGGGAAGATCAGCCGGTCGAAGCGCAGCTCACGCATCAGGCGTTCGGCACCGCCTTCGTCGAGGCAAACGAACTCGGCGCTGGCGCTCTGCGGCTTGCCCTTGGCATAGCCGGCCACGCCCAGGTGCGCGGCGTGTTCGCTGATTTCGGCGCAGACCTCGCCCTCGAAGCCGGGCCGGCAATGCATGAACAGGGTATTCATCTCTTACTCCACATCACTGGCGCAGACAGCGCCAGGGCGGCGAATGATAAAGGAAGTTCGGAACCTGCGACATGCCCCGCAGGTCCAGAACAACGTCAGGCCCGCCAAAGCGGTCTAACCTGATTGTTCAGCCTGGCCCGTGCCGTGCGGGCCGATACAGAGCGGTGATACCGGTAACCACGACTGCCGGGCACCGGAGCACAAGGAGTTGGCAATGCCCTCGCTCGATAGCCTGAAAACCCTCAAGACCCTCCAGGTGGCCGACCGCGCCTACCACTATTTCAGCCTCACCGAGGCCGCCAGCCAGTTGGGCGACCTGCAACGCCTGCCCATGTCGCTCAAGGTCCTGCTGGAAAACCTGCTGCGCTGGGAAGACGGTGAAACCGTCACCGGCGACGACTTGCGAGCCCTGGCCGGCTGGCTGCAAGAGCGACGCTCCGACCGCGAGATCCAGTATCGACCTGCGCGGGTACTGATGCAGGACTTCACCGGCGTGCCCGCCGTGGTCGACCTCGCCGCCATGCGCGCGGCCATGGCCAAGGCTGGCGGCGATCCCCAGCGGATCAACCCGCTGTCGCCGGTTGACCTGGTGATCGACCACTCGGTGATGGTCGACCGCTACGCCACCGCCGAAGCCTTCGAACAGAACGTCGACATCGAGATGCAGCGCAACGGCGAACGCTACGCCTTCCTGCGCTGGGGCCAGAGTGCCTTCGACAACTTCCGCGTGGTGCCACCGGGCACGGGGATCTGCCACCAGGTCAACCTGGAATACCTTGGCCGCACCGTGTGGACCCGCGAGGAAGACGGGCGCACCTACGCCTTCCCCGACACCCTGGTCGGCACCGACTCGCACACCACCATGATCAACGGCCTGGGCGTGCTCGGCTGGGGTGTCGGTGGCATCGAGGCGGAGGCGGCGATGCTCGGCCAGCCGGTGTCGATGCTGATCCCAGAGGTGATCGGTTTCAAGCTCACCGGCAAGCTGCGCGAAGGCATCACCGCCACCGACCTGGTGCTGACGGTCACGCAGATGCTGCGCAAGAAGGGCGTGGTCGGCAAGTTCGTCGAATTCTATGGCGACGGCCTGGCCGACCTGCCGCTGGCCGACCGCGCCACCATCGCCAACATGGCGCCGGAATATGGCGCCACCTGCGGCTTCTTCCCGGTCGATGACGTCACCCTCGACTACCTGCGCTTGTCCGGTCGTCCCGACGAGACCGTGCAACTGGTCGAAGCCTACTGCAAGGCCCAGGGCCTGTGGCGCCTGCCTGGCCAGGAACCGCTGTTCAGCGACAGCCTGGCGCTGGACATGCACGAGGTCGAAGCCAGCCTCGCCGGGCCCAAGCGCCCGCAGGACCGAGTGGCGCTGTCCAAGGTCAGCCAGGCCTTCGACGGCTTCATCGAACTGCAGCCCAAGCCCTTGGCCAAGGAGGTCGGACGCCTGGAAAGCGAAGGGGGTGGCGGTGTTGCCGTGGGTAACGCCGACCAGGCCGGCGAGATCGACTACACGCACAACGGCCAGACCCACAAGCTGCGCGACGGCGCCGTGGTGATCGCGGCCATCACCTCCTGCACCAACACCTCCAACCCCAGCGTGATGATGGCCGCCGGGCTGGTTGCCAAGAAAGCCATCGAGAAAGGCCTGGCCCGCAAACCCTGGGTCAAGAGCTCGCTGGCGCCAGGTTCGAAAGTAGTCACCGACTACTTCAAGGCGGCCGGCCTCACCCCCTACCTCGATCAGTTGGGCTTCGACCTGGTCGGCTATGGCTGCACCACCTGTATCGGCAACTCGGGCCCGTTGGACGAGGCCATCGAGAAGGCGATCGGCAGCGCCGACCTGACCGTGGCCTCGGTGCTGTCGGGTAACCGCAACTTCGAAGGCCGGGTGCACCCGCTGGTCAAGACCAACTGGCTGGCCTCGCCACCACTGGTGGTGGCCTATGCCCTGGCCGGCAGCGTGCGCGTGGACCTCACCCAGGATGCCTTGGGCACTGGCAAGGACGGCCAGCCGGTATACCTGCGCGATATCTGGCCCAGCCAACAGGAAATCGCCGACGCGGTGGCCAAGGTCGATACCGCCATGTTCCACAAGGAGTATGCCGAGGTGTTTGCCGGTGACGCCCAATGGCAGGCCATCGAAGTACCCCAGGCCGCTACCTATGTCTGGCAGGACGACTCCACCTACATCCAGCACCCGCCGTTCTTCGACCATATCGGCGGCCCGCTGCCGGAAATAGCCGACGTGCACGGGGCGCGCATTCTCGCGCTGCTCGGCGACTCGGTGACCACCGACCACATCTCTCCAGCCGGCAACATCAAGGCCGACAGCCCTGCCGGTCGCTACCTGCGCGACAAGGGCGTGGAGCCGCGCGACTTCAACTCCTACGGTTCACGTCGCGGCAACCACGAAGTGATGATGCGCGGCACCTTTGCCAACATCCGCATACGCAACGAAATGCTCGGCGGCGAGGAAGGCGGCAATACGCTGCATGTGCCCAGCGGCGAAAAACTGTCGATCTACGATGCCGCCATGCGCTACCAGGCGCAAGGCACGCCGCTGGTGGTGATCGCCGGGCAGGAATACGGCACCGGCTCCAGCCGCGACTGGGCCGCCAAGGGCACCAACCTGCTGGGGGTCAAGGCAGTGTTGGCCGAGAGCTTCGAGCGTATCCACCGCTCCAACCTGGTAGGCATGGGCGTTCTGCCCCTGCAGTTCAAGGCTGGCGACGATCGCAAGCGCCTGGGCCTGACCGGCAAGGAGCGCATCGATGTGCTGGGGCTCAGTGGCGCGCAGATCCGCCCAGGCATGAACCTGCAGTTGCGCATCCTGCGCGAGGATGGCCAGCAACAGGAGATCGAGGTGCTGTGCCGGATCGACACGCTCAATGAAGTCGAGTACTTCAAGTCGGGCGGGATTCTGCACTACGTGCTGCGACAACTGATCGCCGGTTGAAGGGAAGGCATCGCGGGTTCGCCCGCGATGCCTCTGCGACGTGTCCTGGCGCCTTCGGGGTGAGTCAAAGCATCATATCGATTTGCCACCTACCGGATTTCCGATGTCGCCTGCCCACTGGATCGCCCTCGCCCTGCTTGGTCTGGGCTATGCCCTCGCCCTGTTCCACGGCCACCTGGGGCTCGCCACCCTGCCCGCCTTGCTCGCCCTGTGTTGTACCGCACTGCTGGTGCGACGACCCGCAGGCTGGCAACGAGTGCTCGGGCACGGCTTGTTCATCGTCCTGGCCCTTGCCCTGGCGTTGCACTGGTTGCCCGGTTTCCAGGGGGCAAAGGTCATCGACAAGGTGGTGTTCAGCGAGGGCGCGCTGCCGTTCTCCATGTACCTGAACCTGGACAAGCCGCTGATCGGCTTCTGGATTCTGCTGGCTTGCCCCTGGATCCTGAGCCTGCGCGGGCGCGGTCTACTGCCAAGCCTCGGGCTGGTCTTGCCGCTGACATTGCTGGCTTGCCTGGGTGGCGCCTGGTCGCTTGGGATAGTGGGTTGGGCGCCGAAATGGCCGGAACAGACCTGGATCTGGGCCCTGAACAACCTGCTGCTGGTCAGCCTGACCGAAGAGCTGCTGTTCCGCGGTTATATCCAAGGTGGGCTGCAACGCCTGTTCAGGCACCAGGGGCTTGCATTGATCGTGGCCGCGCTGTTGTTCGGCCTGGCGCATCTGGGGAGCGGCTGGCAGTGGTTCTACCTGGCAAGCCTTGCGGGTATCGGCTACGGCCTGGCGTATCGACTCGGCGGCTTGAGCGCTGCGGTCGTGTGCCATTTCGCTGTCAACCTGACCCATTTCGCATTGTTTACTTATCCGATGCTGGCCCCAGGCTGAACAACGAGTCATGATCGGACCATAACGTCATAAATCGTTAAAAATGCTGACATCTTGAGTGCAAATGCAACCAACGAGCCGCTTCCCTAGCTGATGGCTCATGGCCACTTATTGCTCCAGATCAAGCAAGTTAAATATTCACTCAATAAAACCATGGGCTTGCCGATACCTGTCGAAAGCCTTGCGGATTGAACAGCCAATGCGTAACAACCAGCCGATTACCCAGAGAGAACGGACTTTCCCTGCCCAGCAGCGGTTGATTTCCACCACCAACGCCAAAGGCGTGATCACCTACTGCAACGATGCTTTCATCGAAATCAGCGGTTTCTCACGCGAAGAGCTCACGGGAGCGCCACACAATCTGGTACGCCACCCTGACGTGCCCCCAGCAGTGTTCGCCCACATGTGGCAGACCCTCAAGCAGGGCCTGCCGTGGATGGGGATCGTCAAGAACCGCTGCAAGTCGGGCGACCATTACTGGGTCAATGCCTACGTCACGCCGATCTTCGACAACAACCAGGTGGTCGGTTTCGAGTCGGTGCGGGTCAAGCCCACGGCCGAACAGATCCGTCGCGCCGAAGCGCTTTACCAGCGTCTGAACCAGGGCAAGCCGGCGGTGCCGCGTCGTGACAAGTGGTTGCCGGTACTGCAGGACTGGCTGCCGTTCATTCTCATCAGCCAGATCGGCTTCCTCATCGGCAACTGGCTCGGCCACTCCTGGGGCTTTGCCCTGGCTGCGGCCGTTTCCGTCCCCCTCGGCCTGCTTGGCCTCACCTGGCAGCAGCGCGGCCTCAAGCGCCTGTTGCGCCTGGCCGAACAGACCACTTCCGATCCGCTGATCGCGCAGATGTTCACCGACAGCCGTGGCGTGCAGGCACGCCTGGAAATGGCCATGCTCAGCCAGGAATCCCGCCTGAAAACCTGCCTCACCCGGCTGCAGGACAGTGCCGAGCACCTGAGCGAGCAGGCGCGCCAGTCCGATGTGCTGGCGCACAAGAGTTCTTCGGGGCTGGAACGCCAGCGCGTGGAGACCGAGCAAGTCGCCGCTGCCGTCAACCAGATGGCTGCTACCACGCAAGAAGTGGCCAACCACGTGCAGCGCACCGCCGATGCCACCCAGGAAGCCAATCGCCTGACCAGCCAAGGCCGTCAGATCGCCGGGGAAACCCGCGAAGCCATCGAACGCCTCTCCGCAGCGGTGGGTGAAACCGGCCAGACCGTCACCCAGTTGGCCAAGGACAGCGACGAGATCGGTGGTGTGGTCGATGTGATCAAGGGCATCGCCGACCAGACCAACCTGCTTGCGCTCAATGCTGCCATCGAAGCGGCCCGCGCCGGCGAAATGGGCCGGGGCTTCGCCGTGGTTGCCGACGAAGTGCGCCAGCTGGCGCAACGTACCGCCGAATCCACCGGACAGATCCACGGCCTGATTGCCAAGCTGCAGCAGACTGCCAGCAATGCCGTGCAAACCATGGAGACCGGCCACCGTCAGGCCGAGGAAGGCGTCGAGCGAGTGATGCAAGCCGACCAGGCGCTGGTAGGGATCAGCGAAGCGGTGGCCAACATCACCGACATGGCGACCCAGATCGCGGCTGCCACGGAAGAACAGACTGCAGTGGCGGACGAGATCAGCCGTAACATCAGCACCATAGCCAATCTGGCCGACCAGACGGCAGAGCAGGCGCAGCATTCGGCACTGCTCAGTGAAGAACTGACCAGTACGGCTGGAACGCAGTACTCGCTAGTGGAGCGGTTCAACCGCTGAGTGACAAAAAAGGGGCTGCGTGAGGCAGCCCCTTTTTTTACCAGTCCAGACTCAAACGGCTCTGGAAATACCGCTTTTCACCCGTCAGCGGATCGTCGAACCCTAGACTTTGCGCCAGCAGTTTCAATGGCCGCTCGTAGTCGTCCTCGCCCTCGAGCAATGTCGGATAGAACGGGTCGTTGTTGATCGCGGCGCCCAGTGCCGCCATGTGCACTCTCAACTGATGGGTCTTGCCGGTCACGGGCGAGAGCCCGTAACGCCACAGGTTACCGTTCTTCTCCAGGACTTCGGCCAGGGTCTCGCTGTTCGCCACCCCTTCGACCTCACGCATGCGAAAGAACGGCTCACCATGCTCCAGCCGACTACGGTGCACCAACGGAAACTCCCGCGTCGGCAGCGGTGCAGCGATGGCCTGGTAGCGCTTGTCGATGCGCCGCTCGGGAAACAGTCGCTGATAGGCGCTGCGCGACTGCGGATTGGACGAGAACAGTACCAACCCCGCCGTATGCCGGTCGATGCGGTGCAGCGGCACCAGGTGGGGATTGTCAAGACGACGGATCAGGCGTCGCAGCAGGGTGTGCTCGACATATTCGCCCGTGGGTGTGACTGGCAGGAAATGCGGCTTGTCCGCCACCACCAGGTGCTCATCGCAATGCAGGATCGTTTCCTCCACGGGAATGGGCCTTTCATTGGGGACTTCACGAAAGTAATGCAGACGCATGCCACGGCGGTAAGGCAGATCGGCCGCCACTGCCCTGCCCTCGGCATCGAGCACTCGCCCTCGACTGAAGCGATCGAGCCATTGGTCACGGCCAATGCCCTTGAAGTGATCGCACAGGCAATCGAGGACCGTGATCCAATCGCCAGGCGGCAAACAAACGGTACTGGCTTGCTGGTGAGCTGGGTCGAACGGCGTGGACATGGCAGGCTCTGTAATCAATGAGCGGGCATTATCGCCAATGCCCGCTCACTCAACCAGCCTCGCCAACTTGCTCACAACGCGACTTGAGCCAGCGCAACACCTGCACCGCCTCCCAGCGTCCGGCATCATAAAGGGCGTAGACCACCCCCTCGTAGCCAACGACATCCAGCGGGCGATGAAACCCTGCGCGCTGGAACAGTGCCTCGATCTCGGCAAAGCAGGTATTGAAATGGACCTTGCCGAACGGAGTACGGTCGTCGGTCACCAAGCCCTCCATGCGCAGCTCGAGCACCGCATCGCACACCGCTTCCGGGGGCATGCGGTTGACGCTGTACTTCAGTTGCTCGACATTGTGCATCGCCTCACCCCAAATACTGTATCTTTATACAGCATACGAATACCGTGGCCATTCCGTCAATTCGCAACAGCTCATTGCAAGCCTGGCAGGTGGCCGGTCCCCTTGCGAACAGTCATTACCTGGCGCCTGGGGTTGTCGCGTGAAATGGCCAGGTGAACCCAGGTGTCGAACTCCAGGATCAGTTGATCGAACACAATGCAACTGTCGCGAATGCATTCGGCCAGTTGCCGGGGCGTCATCGTTTTCACGCACATGTCGGCGGCCAGGCCGAGGCAATGCGCACTGTTGCGCACGCCGCCCACAAGCTGGTTGACGGTTTCATTGCGAAAACCGCTGGTGATCTGGATCGGGGAGTCGATCAAGGCTCGCACCTCTTCGAGCACCCCGCACAGCAAGCGCAGATTGGCCAAAGCCTCGGGATCGGGATCGTTGGGTATAGCGTTGTGCGCGGCGGCCAGCGAAAACGTCATCTCTTCGAGCGTGAAGTTCGGCGTAAGAAACATGATGTGTCCCCGGGTGATCGGCTGTATCGGGCCAGCATCATCGACCAGGACCACACCGGACGGGATGAAGGAAACGCTCCCCCCTACCTGTCACTTGAGGAACGCCGCCACCTGCTGCGCGTCGAACGGCCAGAGCAGTTCGGTGCCGCTGTCGCAGCGACGCAAGACAGGGATGATCAAGCCGTAACGCTCGAACATGGCTTCATCATCGGCGATATCAACCAATTCGACCCACAGCCCGTGCTCGACGAACGGCATCAACACAGCCTCGGCGACTTCACACAAATGGCACCCCAAGGTGCCGAACAATTGGCATTCAGGCAGCATTATCAGTTCCCGGGCCCAGTGAAGAGACGCTCATTCTAGGCCCGCCGGGAGCCGCCTGCATCTGCTGCTCAATCCTGACTGGTAGCGCCGATACGGTGCAGGGACAGGTCCGCCCCCTGGAACTCCTGCTCATGGCTCAAGCGCAAACCATGTACCGCCTTGACCAGCCCGTACACGGCAAAGCCACCAGCCAAGGCCACCAGTACGCCTGCCAGGCTGCCAAACAACTGGCTCGCCAGGCTGACACCGCCCAGCCCTCCGAGCGCCGACTGGCCGAAGATACCGCACGCCAAACCGCCCCAAACGCCGCATACACCATGTAGCGGCCATACGCCCAGCACATCGTCGACTTTCCAGCGATTCTGCGAGGCAGTGAAGCACCACACGAACAGTGCTCCCGCCACCAGCCCGGTCACCAGCGCGCCAACCGGGTGCATGAGATCGGAACCGGCACACACCGCCACCAATCCGGCCAGCGGGCCATTGTGCAGGAAGCCCGGGTCATTGCGCCCGACCAGTAAGGCCGACAGCGTGCCGCCGACCATCGCCATCAGCGAATTGATCGCCACCAGGCCGCTGACACCCTCCAGGGTTTGTGCACTCATGACGTTGAAGCCGAACCAGCCGATGATCAGGATCCACGACCCCAGCGCGAGGAACGGAATACTGGAAGGAGCGAAAGCCACCAGCCGTCCATCACGGTACCGTCCGCGACGGGCACCGAGCAGGATGACGGCAGCCAGCGCCAGCCAGCCGCCCATGGCATGCACCACCACCGAACCGGCAAAGTCATGGAACGGTGCGCCAAACCGGGCTTGCAACCAGGCCTGGACGCCCAGGTTGCCGTTCCACACTGCCCCTTCGAAGAAGGGGTAGACGAAGGCCACGATCAGCGCGGTGGCACATAACTGCGGGGCAAAACGTGCACGCTCGGCGATGCCTCCGGAAATGATTGCCGGAATCGCCGCAGCGAAGGTCAGCAGGAAGAAGCACTTGACCAAAGCATAGCCATGATCGCTGGCCAACTCCGCAGCCGGCTGGAAAAAGCTGACGCCGTAGGCGATCCAGTAGCCGATGAAGAAATACACCAGCGCCGAGACGGCGAAGTCGCTGAGAATCTTGCACAGGGCATTGACTTGGTTCTTGTGCCGCACGGTACCGACCTCGAGAAAGGCGAAACCCGCGTGCATGGCCAGGACCAGAATGGCCCCCATGAGGATGAACAGGGTGTTGGAGCCATGGACGAGTGAGTCCATCGCGCTATGCATGTTTTCCATGGAATGGGCAGACCTGCTGAAAAGTGCACCAGGACAGTTCAGAAACCTTGCTCGCGCACCTGATCGGTGCCTGCCGTGCGCCCCGTTTTGGGGGAGCGGCTACACAGGGAGTGGTTTTTTCTTGGGTTTGTCGTGGATTGGGTTAAGGTTTATCGGTGTCGGCCAGGGCCTTGCACGCAGACGGGGCAGCGCCCGGCATCAACGCCCCGCGACACGGCAGAACAAAGCAAACGCCGTACCAGCGACAAGTGGTGAACCTTCCGCCACACTCATCACTCGAAATAGCCACACACATCGACAGGGAGAGACCCCATGGCCAGCAAATCGGCAAAGACTGCACAAGAGATCTTGATGGCTGACTTCCAGGCACTGGTGCGCGACACCGAGAAATTGCTCGCCGACACCGCCAATCTGGCGGGCGACCAGGCCGACGAACTGCGTGGCCAGATCCACGACCGCCTGCAGCAGGCCCGCGAAAGCCTGCAACTGACCCAGGACTCGGTCCGCGAGCGCGGTCAGGCAGCGCTGGGCAGTGCCGAGGAGTACGTACAGGAAAACCCATGGCAGGCCATCGGCATCGCGGCCGGTGTCGGGCTGCTGGTCGGCCTGCTCGCCAGCCGCCGCTGAGGAGGACGCATGGACAACGATGCCATCGGCGCCGGCGTTTCCGGCAGACGCCTCGGCGCGGCCATCCTGGGGCTGCTGCACAGCCACATCGAACTGTTCGGCATCGAATTGCAGGAGCAGAAAGGCCGTACCCTTCGCCTACTGCTGTTCGCCGGCCTGGCACTGGTATTTGCCCTGCTCCTGCTGACCGCGCTGTCCGGGCTGATCCTGGTGCTGCTGTGGGACAGCTACCGATTGGCCGGCATCGTCGGCCTTTGCGTGTTCTACAGCGCCGCGGCACTCTTTTGCGGCCTGCGCCTGAAGGCCGCAGTGTTCGATGAATCTTCACCGTTCAACAGCACCCTCGAAGAACTCGCCAAGGACCGGGAGCGCCTGTTGCCATGAGCCTGCCTGAACTGCCTAATACCCGTAATCCCCGCGAACTGCGCAAGGCGCTGCTACGCCTGCGTCTGGAAATGCACCGCCAGGAGATCCGCCACGAGTCTCGTCAACTGCTCGAGCCGGTCCAGCGCCTGCGCGGCATGGGCGCATCGGTCCAGGACGGCCTCGGCATCAAGCACGCTCCGCTGTGGGGCCTGGGTGTCGTGGTCGCCATGGGCTTTCTGACCGGAAAGGGCGTGCGCAGCGGCAACCTGGCGCGCCTGGTGCGCCTGGGTGGCAGCCTGGCCCCTCTGGTGCGCCTGTTCCTGCAGAACGGCCGTCATCGCTGAAACGAGGCGCCCGCCGCTTGCGCGGGCGCCCGTGACACGGGAAGCTATGGCCACCATCTGACGGGAGATCGAGCCTTGGACTGGCATACCCTGCTCAACCGCGAACGCCTCGGCAAAGCCTTGTACAGCCCCGAAGAACTGGGGCGCAGCCCATTCCACAAGGACCATGACCGCATCATCTTCTCCGGCGCCTTCCGCCGCCTGGGGCGCAAGACCCAGGTCCACCCGGTGTCCAGCAACGACCACATCCACACCCGCCTCACCCACTCCCTCGAAGTCAGTTGTGTAGGCCGCTCGCTGGGCATGAGGGTCGGCGAGACCCTGCGCGCCAACCTGCCCGACTGGTGTGCACCAAGCGACCTGGGCATGATCGTGCAATCGGCCTGCCTGGCTCACGACATCGGCAACCCACCGTTCGGCCACTCCGGTGAAGACGCCATCCGCCACTGGTTTCAGCAGGCAGCGGGCCGTGGGTGGCTCGACGACATGAGCGACGACCAACGTGCCGACTTCCTCAACTTCGAAGGTAACGCCCAGGGTTTTCGCGTGCTCACCCAGCTGGAATACCACCAGTTCGACGGCGGCACCCGCCTGACCTACGCCACCCTCGGCACCTACCTCAAGTACCCATGGAGCGCCCGTCATGCCGACGCGCTGGGGTACAAGAAACACAAGTTCGGCTGCTACCAGAGCGAACTGCCGCTGCTGCAGCAGATCGCTCACAAGCTGGGCCTGCCACAGCTCGAGGAACAACGCTGGGCTCGTCACCCGCTGGTGTACCTGATGGAGGCCGCGGACGACATCTGCTACGCGCTGATCGACCTGGAGGACGGCCTGGAGATGGAGCTGCTGCAGTACGCCGAGGTCGAGGCGCTGCTGCTGGACCTGGTCGGTGACGACCTGCCCGACACCTATCGGCAACTGGGCCCGGCGGATTCTCGTCGGCGCAAACTGGCCATTCTGCGCGGCAAGGCCATCGAGCACTTGACCAACGCCGCCGCCGAGGCCTTCGTCGAACAGCAACAGGCACTGCTGGCCGGGCATCTGGCAGGGGACCTGGTCGAGCACATGCACGGACCGGCCAAGCACTGTGTGCTGCAGGCCAAGGATATCGCGCGCAAGAAGATCTTCCAGGACAAGCGCAAGACCCTGCACGAGATCGGCGCCTATACCACGCTGGAGATCCTCCTCAACGCCTTCTGCGGCGCAGCGCTGGAGCAACACGGTGGGCGCACGCCGTCATTCAAGAGTCGGCGTGTGCTGGACCTGATCGGCAACCACGCCCCCGATCCACACGGCACCCTGCACAACGCCTTCCTGCGCATGATCGACTTCATCGCTGGCATGACCGACAGCTACGCCAGTGAAATGGCTGGAGAAATGACAGGACGCTCCAGCCCTCATTGACCGACAACGAGGGACGGTCAGCCGCGGCTTGCCGTTCCTCTTGAGAGAAACTTCCTACGCAACCACCGCGCCATTAAATACTCAGAAGAATAATTTGAGATTTAGTGACTTTCTCGTCTTGACTCCTTACAAAACTCATAAAAATCCAAGCTGCGTGTAGTACTTGGACGTAGGTCTTTTCCCATATATGGCGTTACGCCTAGCCTCTCATGCGCGAAGGCGGTCAACTGCGATAAGGTTTTGTTTGCATCTGACAATCGCCGACTGGGAAGTTGATATGAGCTCCATATTTATTGTTGATGACCACCCCGTGATTCGCCTGGCCATTCGCATGTTGCTGGAAAATCAGAGCTACAAGGTCATTGGCGAGTCTGACAACGGCGTCGAGGCCATGCAGATGATCCGTGAGACCCAGCCTGACCTGGTGATCCTCGACATCAGCATCCCCAAGCTCGACGGTTTGGAAGTCCTGGCACGTTTTCAGAGCATGGGGCTGCCACCGAAAGTGCTGGTACTGACCGCGCAGTCGCCCGCGTTATTCGCGATCCGTTGCATGCACTCAGGCGCTGCCGGGTTCGTATGCAAGCAGGAAGATCTGAGTGAATTGCTCAGCGCAGTCAAGGCCGTACTTTCTGGTTACAACTACTTCCCCAGCCAGGCAATGAAACCCCATCAGGAAATATCCGCTCGTGACATGGATCTTTTCCGACAAGTTAACGACAGAGAGTTGATGGTTCTTCAACTTTTCGCACAGGGGCGCAGCAACAAGGAAATAGCCAAAGGCATGTTCCTCAGCAACAAGACTGTCAGCACCTACAAAAAACGCCTGATGCAGAAGTTAAGGGTCGATACCTTGGTCGACCTGATCGAAGTGGCCAAGCGCAACGCGCTGGTCTGAGGTGGATCATGCCGAGGTACATCGCCTGCGTGCTGCTGACCCTGCTCAGCCTGGGTTGCCAGGCTCAAACGAAGCAGGAGCCCGCCCCCAGGAAACTCAACCTGCTGGTCCGCTCCACCTCCGAAGCAACCGTGCCAGCTTTTTCGACCGCGCAGCAGCAATGGCTGCAATGCCGCACCAGCCTGACAATGGGAACCTCCGCGCCCAACAATCCGCCCTTCGACGTCACCAATGGCAGCGAATATCAAGGCTTGACAGCGGAGTATGCCGGCCTGATCGGCAGGGCACTGGGGCTGGAAATAAAGGTGCTGCGCTTTAATCATCGCCAGGACGCAGTGGAAGCACTCAAGGCCGGGCGCATCGATCTGCTTGGCAGTGCAAACGGCTATGAGGCCGCGGTCGACGGGGTGGCGCTGTCCAAACCCTACGCTGTAGATCGCCCCGTTCTGGTCACCCGCGAAGACGAAACACGCCCCCTCGACCTGGGGCTCGCCGACTTGCGCCTGAGCACGCTCTATCATTACCTGCCGCTCGAGGATATACATGCGCTTTACCCACAAGCCCAGCTGAAAACCTTCGGTTCCACCTCCGAAGCGCTGAACGCTGTCGCATTTGGCCAGGCCGACGTCTTTCTCGGCGATACCATTTCGACTCACTTCCAGCTTACCCGCGGTCATCTGCCACAACTGCGCATGAGCAATTTCGGCAAGCACGAAGCCGTGGGCTTCAGCTTTGCCGTGCGTGCCCAGGATCAGCTGTTGATGGGCCTGATCAACACCATCCTGGACAGCCAGCCGGCCAGCGTCAGGAATTCGATCTTCAAGCGCTGGAGCGCGGGCAGCGACCTGCTGCTTACCGATCGTCGGCTGCAACTGACGCCGCGCGAGCAGCAATGGCTACATGATCACCCGAGCATGCGCGTGGTGGTAAACGATACCTCGGCTCCCCTGTCATTCTTCGACGGCAACGGCCATTTCCGCGGTATCACTGCCGACCTGCTGGAGCTGGTTCGACTGCGCACCGGCTTGCGTTTCGAGATCCAACGCGCTACCGGGATAAAGGAAATGATCCAGTCACTCGCGCAGGGCAGTGCTGACCTGATTGCTGCACTTGCCATCGCATCGCCTGCCCGAACAGACCTGCAACTCAGTCGCCCGTATCTCGAGAGCCCCTATGTACTGGTTACCCGCAGCGGCCGACCGTACACGTCGCTGGAACATCTGAATGGCCGCCGGGTCGCCGTTACACGACATACCTCCCCCTCCGTCCTGCTGGCGACGGCACACCCGAAGATCCGACTGATCGAGACCGAAAGCACTTTCTACTCCATGGCCCTGTTGGGCAGCGGCGCCGTGGACGCAGCCATCACCACGCTGCTGGATGCCAACCACGCCATCGCCGCCAACAACGATCTGGTGATCCGCAGCACCGTCGGCAACGACCCGGCCACCTTCTCCATGGCCAGCGTCAAGGACGCCAGCCCGCTGGCCTCCATCCTCGACAAAGCCTTGCTGAGCATCACGCCTGAAGAGCTGGGTGTCATCAACAGTCGCTGGCGCGGTTATGCATTGCACGATGGTGGCCAATGGCGCGAGTACCAGCGTCTGGTGCTGCAGGTCGTGCTGGGGATCGGCATCCTGCTGTTACTGGCGCTGGCCTGGAACGCCTACTTGCGACGCCAGATACGGCAGCGTCGCCGGGCAGAACGCGCCTTGAACGATCAGCTCGAGTTCATGCGCGCCCTGCTCAATGGGACCCCTCACCCGATGTACGTACGCGATCGCGAAGGACGGTTGCAAAGCTGTAACGACAGCTATCTGGAGGCCGTCGACGCGAGTGCCGACGCGGTCATGGGCAAACTGCTCCATGAAAGCCTGTTCAGCAACTGCGACTATACCCGGCAGATCCAAACCGACTATCTGCAGGTAATGGAAGCAGGCACGCCGCTGATCATCGACCGCCCCCTGCGCCTTAAAGACCGCGAACTGACCATCTACCACTGGATCCTTCCCTACCGCGACTCGCTGGGCGAAGTGCAAGGCATCATCGGCGGCTGGATCGACATCAGCGAACGCCGCAAGCTGATCCAGGACCTGCGCCTCGCGAAACAGCAGGCCGACGATGCCAACCGGGCCAAGAGCACCTTCCTGGCGACCATCAGCCATGAAATCCGCACGCCGATGAACGCCGTCATCGGCATGCTCGAACTCGCGGCCAGACGCGCCGATCAGGGGCAGTTGGACAAAGCGTCGATCGAGGTCGCCTATCATTCGGCCAGGGACCTGCTCGGGCTGATTGGCGATATTCTCGACATCGTCAGAATAGAGTCCGGGCATATGTCCCTGAGCCCCGAACCGATCGATCTGGCATCCCTGATCGAATCGGTACGACGGGTATTCGAAGGTCAGGCCCGAGAAAAAGGCCTGCTGCTGGAAGTGGTCATAGATCCCTCGGCACGTTGCCACGCCCTGCTCGATCCACTGCGTTTCAAGCAGGTGCTCTCCAACCTGGTCAGCAACTCGATCAAATTCACCAACGATGGCCATGTACGCATCAAAGCCTCGGTGCAGGAAAGCGAGCGCGACATGCTCGAGCTGGAAGTGCGCGACAGCGGGATCGGCATTCACGACGACGACCTGCGACGGTTGTTCACCCCCTTCGTACAGGTCGACCCACAGAGCGAAAGCGCCCGTGCCGGCACTGGGCTGGGCCTGGCGATCTGTCGCACCCTGTGCGAAATGATGGGCGGCCAACTGGCGATCAAGAGCCTGCAGGGCGTGGGTACCCAGGTACGACTGCTGATGCCGCTGCAGCGCGTGGCACCGCCCCCGGACAGCGTCGTGCAGCCCCCGCACATAGAGGCACCCGACACGCGGCTCAGGGTTCTTGTCATCGACGACCATCCCGCCAACCTGCAGTTGATGGCCCAGCAACTGACCTACCTGGGGCTCTGGCATGACAGCGCCCGCGACGGTCAGGAAGGGCTGGAAAAATGGCGGCACACAGACTTCGACGTGCTGATCCTGGACTGCAATATGCCGCGCATGAATGGCTACCAACTGGCAGAAGTCCTGCGCAGTGAAGAACGTCAACGGGGCAAGACGCCTTGCACCATTCTCGGCTACACCGCCAACGCCCAACCGGAAGTGCGCCAGCGTTGCCTGAACGCCGGCATGGACGACTGCCTGCTCAAGCCCATCAGCCTGCAAACCCTCGGCTTGCATCTGGCCAGCGTGAGCCCCTCGCAACGGCGGCAATCACAAGAACCTTTCGACCTCGACGCACTGGCGAAGATCGTCGGTGACCGCTGCGAAGACCGGGCAAGAATGCTGGCTACACTGCAACTGAGTCTCGAGCAGGACCTCACTCTACTGATGGCCCTGGACCCCGAGCACGACGCACAGGCCATCGTCGACCAGGCGCACAAGATTCTTGGCGTGGCACGCATGTTGGACGCAAAGGGATTGATGGAGGCTTGCCAGGCGCTGGAAACAGAGGGTATGTCGTCGACGCAACTGAAACTGCGTCGCCAGGCACTGGCGCGGCAGATGCGCCGCATAGAAAAGGCCTTGGCCGGTCAGCGTTGCCGACCAGCCAAGGCACAGTGACGCGGGATCAGGAAGCCGAGTTGATCGGCTTGTCCGGATACCAGGCATCCAGCAGCGGGCTGACTTCGATCTTGGTGAGCTCGCTGCGGCCTTTGAGCCACGCCTCGACAGTGGCGCGCTGCTCTTCGCTGACCGAGCCACGCTTGGCCAGGCAGACCAGGCCGAAGTCATCACCACCGACGTAGTCCAGGCCGTTGGCGTCCATGGCTTCTGCCAGGAAGGCGTCGAGGAAGGCATCGATGGCTTCGTCGGACAGGTCTTCCTTGAAGTCCAGGTTCAGTTCGAAACCCAATTCCTGGAATTCATCCACGCACAGCTTCTTGCGCAGACGACGGGAACGGTTGGTAGCCATTGAAACAATCCTCTTGAGTAATTACGCGCGGCACTTTACCAGTTTCCGCGCCAGAGCGGCGCTTTTGTGTCGAACCTGCCCACAAACAGCACGCTTGGGGCATAATGCGCACTATATTTCGCCAAGGGGCCATCATCTCTTACAGCCCCGTCGTCCCTTTCCCTCGCCCGCAGGGTTACAGCACTCATGATCAAGACGCTTCGCCCACTGCTTTTCGCCGGCCTACTCCTTCCCATCGCATTGCCCAGCCAGGCTGCCGCCGTCAACACCAGCTTGCCACCGAAGGTGCAGCAGGCACTCAAGACCAACAAGCTGCAGGACAATGCCCTGTCGCTGGTGATGCTGCCACTCGATGGACCGGGCACGCCGACCATCTTCAATGCCGATGTCTCGGTCAACCCGGCCTCGACCATGAAGCTGGTGACCACCTACGCCGCTCTCGAATTGCTCGGCCCGACCTTTCAGTGGAAGACCGAGTTCTACACCGATGGCACCCTGAACAACGGCGTGCTCAACGGTAACCTCTACCTCAAGGGTGGCGGCGATCCGAAACTGAACATGGAAAAGCTCTGGTTGCTGATGCGTGACCTGCGTGCCAACGGTGTGCGCACCGTCACCGGGGACCTGGTACTGGACCGCAGCCATTTCGTTCAACCCACCCTGCCGCATTTCGACGATGATGGCGGTGACGTCAACAAGCCCTTCCTGGTCAAGCCGGACTCGCTGCTGGTCAACCTCAAGGCCCTGCGCTTCGTGGCCCGCAACGATGGCGGCAAGGTCGTGGTTTCGGTCGAGCCGCCCATCGCCAGCATCCGCATCGACAATCAGGTCAAGGCCGTGGCCTCCAAGCAATGCACCGGCGATGTACGCTACAACCCCGTGGTGCAGCCCGATGGCGTGAGCGTCACGGTCAGTGGCCAGCTCGGCGACGGCTGCAACTCGCAAACTTATCTGGCCCTGCTCGACCACCCCGCCTATGCGGCCGGTGCGGTCAGAGCGATCTGGAACGAGCTCGGCGGCAGCATCCAGGGCCGTGACCGCATCGAAAACGTGCCCAAGAGCGCACGCCTGCTGGCCCGGGCCTTCTCGCCAGACCTGGTCGAGGTGATCCGCGATATCAACAAATACAGCAACAACACCATGGCCCAGCAACTGTTCCTCAGCCTGGGCGCGCAATTTCGCACCGATGCCGACGGCGACGATGCCCGCGCGGCACAGCGTGTCGTGCGCCAGTGGCTGGCCAAGAAAGGCATCACCGCACCGCACCTCGTGATGGAAAACGGCTCTGGCCTGTCACGCGCAGAACGTGTCAGCACACGTGAAATGGCGGCTTTGCTGCAAGCCGCGTGGAAGAGCCCCTATGCGGCCGAATTCATCAGCTCGATGCCATTGGTGGGCATGGATGGCACCATGCGCAAGCGCCTGAAGCGCACCGCCATGACCGGCGAGGCGCACATCAAGACCGGCACCCTCAATACCGTACGCGCGATCGCAGGCTTCAGTCGCGACAGCAACGGTCATACCTGGGCCGTGTCGGCGATTCTCAATGATCCAAAGCCGTGGGGCGCCTCCCAGGTACTGGATCAGGTGTTGCTGGAGCTCTACCGCCAGCCCAAGGTCGGCACCGGGACTGTCGGCGTAGTGCCCTGACAGAAAGGGAAAACCGGGGCTGTCACGCAGCCCCGGCCACCTCAAGGCAACTCCGCCTCCACGCGATCGCGCCCGGCCTGCTTGGCTGCATAGACCCCCGCATCCGCTCGCAGCAACAAGGCATCGGCCCCTTCACCGACACGCCATCCCGCTACGCCGAAACTGGCCGTCACTCTGCCGACCCCCTCGACCGGCACACCGCGTACCCCCTGCCACAGCTCCAACGCAAGCTTGCGGGCCTGCTCGGCATTGCTGCCCGGGCACAGCACCATGAACTCCTCGCCTCCCAGCCGGCAGAACACATCGGTCCGCCGCAAGCGATGGCCAATCCGCTGGCAAAGGCTGCGCAACACGCGATCGCCGACAGCATGGCCAAACTGGTCGTTGATGCATTTGAAGTGGTCGATATCGAGCATGATCACTGCCAGGTCCAGATCATCACGCTGGGCCCGCTCCAGCTCGACCTTGAGTCGCTCCTGGAAGTAACGCCGATTGTGGATGCCGGTAAGGACATCAGTCACCGACAATGCACGCAACTCCTCCTCCACCCGCTTGAGATCGGAGATGTCCGTCAGATAGCCATGCCAAAGGGTACAGCCCTCCTCCCCGATCTCCGGCGTTGCCTCCCCACGCACCCAACGCAGACCGGCGCGGGGCAGGCAGACGCGGTACTCCTCGCGCCAGGGCGTCAGGCGCACGGCCGACTCGCGCACCGAACGGCGCACCCGATCAAGATCGTCCGGATGAATGCGCTCGAACACCTTCGATGCGTCTTGGCGCAGCAGCTGCAGATCCACTTCATAAATGTCCAGCAGCCCGGCGCTGGCGTAGGGAAAACACGAATGGCCGTCGGCATCCAGACGATATTGGTAGATGCCACCCGGGACCTCGGCACTGAGCTTCTCCAGCAGCCGATCACGGGCGGCCAACGCTTCATGAACACGACGACGCTCGGTGACATCGATGCAAATGGCCAGGTAACCCACCCACAAGCCTTGCTCGTCGAGCACCGCCGTCACCAGCATGTTGGCCAGCAAATGACTGCCGTCCTTGCGCACCAGGGTCCACTCCCCGGGCACCCCTGCACCCTCCTGCACGGTTTCGGCGAACATCGCCTGGCCTGCCGTGATTTCGCGCCCGTAGCGCAGGCTCAAGGCATGGGCACGCTGGCGCAGTTCGTCCGGCTGGACCAGATCCTCCAGCGCCAGGTGACCGAGCGCTTCGTCGGCCGAGTACCCCAGCATGCGCTGGGCTCCCGCATTGAAGGTGCTGATCACGCCCCGCAGGCTGGTGGCAATGATCGCTACCTGGGTCGCGGCATCCAGCACGCTGCGTAGCTGGTTGTGAGTCTCACGCAGCGACTGCTCGCTCACGCGCAGTGCTGCCGTGCGCTGCTCTACCAGGGTCAAAGCACGCTGACGCTGGCTGAACAGGCTGTAGAGCAAGGCGCTGAGCAACAGGCTCAACAAGCCACCGAGCAGTGTCACGGTGAACACCGCCGAGGAACGGTTGGCCTGGAGGAAGGCTTCGCTGGGGCGAATATCGAGCTGATAGTGGTGGTCGGCCAGATGCAGCAATTGGCTGCTGGTCAAAGGCAATGGCGCGCTTAGGTTGCCCGAATCGTACAACGTCTCATGGCTTTGGCTGCCCGACAGATCGAGGATACGTACCACCAGGTTATCGTCCGACGCGGTCGGCAGCCCCTCGCCAATCAGCTGACGCATGCTCAACAAGGCCATGACATAACCGGCAGGCGGCCCGCTCGGCGCCGACGCGGTGAACACCGGTGCGACGATCAGCAGGCCACGGGTGTAGGCCGGCTCGACATCGATCATGTCCAGTGGGGAGGAAACCGCCAGGCTGCCGGGCGTGGTGGCGCGGTCCAGCGCATCCTGGCGCTGAGGCTGGCTACGCAGGTCGAGCCCGTAAGGCTGGTCGTGCTGGCGGGTGGCCTGGGTGTAGAGCACCGGGTAATAGAAGGCCCGTGACGGCGATGCCTGCCAAAGGCCTTGGGCATCGAAATCACGAATCTGATAGGGGCGCCCCAGCCAGGTGCTGGCGCGGCGCTCGAAGGCATCGCGCTCGTCGGCTTCGACCCGCGGCGCCCAGGAATATGCCTGGGTACGGTGCAACAAGGGGCGGGCGTAACCGTCGAACTCCTCGGGGAGAATGTCACTGGAATAGGTGAAAAAGCGCCGCAGACCGTCCAGGCGCTGTTCCTGATCCTCGAAGCGTTCGGCGATACGGCTGTAGCGCTCACTGGCCAGCAGTTCGAAGCGCTGACGCAACTGCTGCTTGTAGAAGGCGTGGGCGGCGAAGGCCAGCGCAGCAGTGAGCAACCCGCCGGCCACCAGCGCGAACAGCGCAACGGCCCAGGCCGAGAGCGCCTCGCTGATCAGGCCGAACATCTTCGCACGCACCCTCGACATAGAGCATTCTCACCACGTCAGCGTCCTGCGAATTGTTCGGCCCTGAGCTGATTTATAGCCATTAGCCATCAGCCCTGCAATGCACTTCTTCTCTTCAGCGTAGCTGCAGGCGCCAGGCCCGGTGGATGCGGTTATTGCGGGCAAAGTCCGGATCCAGGGTCTGTGCGCTGATCTCTTCCACCGCATAGCGCTCGAGCAGGTGTTCGTCGAGCTGGAACTTGCGGAAGTTGTTGGAGAAGTACAACACGCCCCCCGGCGCCAGACGCGCCATGGCCAGGTCGAGCAGACGCACGTGGTCACGCTGCACGTCGAACACCCCCTCCATGCGCTTGGAGTTGGAGAAGGTCGGTGGGTCGATGAAGATCAGGTCGTAGCTGTCCTGGGCATTCTCCAGCCAGGCCATCACATCGCTCTGTTCCAGGCGGTTGCGCTCGGAGAAGCCATTGAGCGACAGGTTGCGCCGCGCCCAATCCAGGTAGGTTTTCGACAGGTCGACGCTGGTGGTACTGCGCGCACCACCCTTGGCCGCATGCACGGTGGCGGTAGCGGTGTAGCAGAACAGGTTGAGGAAGCGCTTGCCCGATGCTTCGCGCTGGATACGCAGACGAATCGGACGGTGATCGAGGAACAGGCCGGTGTCCAGGTAGTCGGTCAGGTTGACCAGCAGCTTGACGCCGCCTTCGCTGACTTCCTGGAAGCGCCCTTCCGTGGCCTGGCGCTCATACTGGCGTGTGCCACCCTGACGCTCGCGGCGCTTGAGCACCACGCGCTGAGGATCGACACCCAGGGCCTGGGGAATCGCCGCCAGGGCGTCGAGCAGGCGCGCCTGGGCCTTGTCCGGGTCGACCGAACGCGGCGCCGCGTACTCCTGAACATGCACCCAATCATGATACAGGTCGACCGCCAGGGCATACTCGGGCATGTCGGCATCGTACAGACGGTAGCAGTCGACCTGCTCGCGGCGGGCCCACTTGCCCAGTTGCTTCAGATTCTTCTGCAAGCGGTTGGCGAACATCTGCGCGCCTTCGGAAAGGCGTGCCGGTTCATGGGCCACGGCCGGTGCCGCACGCGAGTCGCCGGCCTGATCATCGGTCGGGCGACGCTCACCCGTCACGAACTGGTCGGGCTGGACCTTGAACAGCAACAGCTTGCACGGCAGCGCACCGTTCCAGAACGCATACTGCTTGTGGCTGCGGATGCCCATGCGCTTGCCCAGTTCGGGTGCGCCGGTGAACACCGCCGCTTCCCAACCCATGCAGGCCTGGCGCAGGCGCTCGCCAAGGTTCTGGTAGAGGTACAGCAGGCTCGCCTCGTCCCCCAGACGCTCGCCATAGGGCGGGTTGCTGATGACCAGGCCTTTCTGGTTCTGGTCCGGGCGCGGCTCGAAGCTGGCGACTTCGCCCTGGTAGATCTTCACCCAGTCACCCAGGCCTGCGCGCTCGACGTTGTTGCGTCCGGGCTGAATCAACCGCGGATCGGCCTCGTAGCCGCGAATCCACAAAGGCGGCTTGGCCAGGCCCGCCTGGGCACGGGCCTGGGCCTCGTCATGCACCTTGCGCCACAGCGCTGGGACATGGCCCTGCCAGGCACTGAAGCCCCAACGCTCGCGCTTGAGGTTCGGTGCAATATCGGCGGCAATCATCGCAGCTTCGACGAGGAAGGTCCCGACACCGCACATGGGGTCGGCCAGCGCGCCGCCCTCGGCGGCAATACGCGGCCAACCGGCGCGGATCAACACCGCGGCAGCCAGGTTTTCCTTGAGCGGTGCAGCACCCTGCTGGAGGCGATAGCCGCGTTGGTGCAGGCTGTGGCCGGAAAGGTCGATGGACAGGATGGCTTCGCCGCGGTCCAGGCGCAGGTGGACACGCAGGTCGGGGTCGATCTTGTCCACGGATGGGCGCTGGCCTTCACGGTTGCGCAGCTTGTCGACAATGGCGTCCTTGACCTTGAGCGCACCGAAGTGGGTGTTGTCGATGCCCGATCCATGGCCACTGAACTCCACCGCCAGGGTGCCGTCGGCGGCCAGGTGGTCCTGCCAGTCGACACCGTGCACGCCATCGTAGAGGTCGTCGGCGTTCTTCATGGCGAAGCGCTTGACCACCAACAGCACGCGGTTGGCCAGGCGCGACCAGAGGCACAGCCGGTAGGCAGTTTCCATGTCGGCCGCGCCGCGGATCGCCGAGGTGTGCTCGCGCACGTCGGCCAGGCCCAGGCCGCGGGCTTCTTCCGCAAGCAGCCCTTCCAGGCCTTTGGGGCAGGTGAGATAGAGTTCGAGTGAGTCCGACATGTAGATTCCAGAGCCTCTGGGCTGTGTGCTGGCAACGCGACGCATCGCTGTTGCCTGAGTTTGCCGGATACCCTTCCAGCAGGTATCCGGGTGGCGTGCCGATCATTCGGCAAACCGGGCCACCCGATCGACATCCAGCGCCAAGTGGCGCAAGGCGGTTTGATCGTCGAGCAGTGTGAAAATTTCGTCTAACGAAGGCATCGATGTGACCCTTCGTCGCATTACCAGATGTTGCGTCAGTTCGATGGCGCCAATGGCCAAATGATTTCAATCATCGGCAAACCCTCATCATAGCGGGACAAAACCTAAACAAGGTTGAGTCGCATTTATTTACTTATCCCCTCACCCCTGGAAAGGTTACGTCCTTATGACAAATTGATCATTCACACTGTGACCCGCATTGGTTAGAACTGACCTCAGGCCGCTTCGCAACGAGGCGGCACTTTCAGCTCGCCACGCCGGCAGCGAGCGCAAAACCGGCAGAAAGATTCTGCCCGGCCTCGGAGAGGCCGACGGGACATTACAGTCAACAAGTGAGGGCAACACCCTATGAGAAGACTTAAGCGTGATCCGTTGGAAAGAGCATATTCACGTGGCTACCAATACGGGGTAACCGGCAAATCCCGCGAACTTTGCCCCTTCAATCTGCCATCCGTTCGCCAGGCATGGATCAACGGTTGGCGTGAAGGTCGCGGCGACAACTGGGACGGTATGACCGGCACCGCTGGCATCCAGAGACTCAACGAAAATCACGCCGTTGGCTGAACGAGGACACTGAATTCGAGTCACCATGCACGCCCCATCCGGGCGGCGGGCTGAGGCCCAGGGGCCCCTTGAAGGGGCCCTTTTTATTGGGCCGCGTCTTTGTTAGCGGGGCAGCGCCGCAATTGCATCCACCGCTTCGCGAATCAGTGCAGGGCCCTTGTAGATGAAGCCCGAATAGATCTGCACCAGGCTCGCACCGGCTGCGATCTTCTCGGCGGCATGGCGACCTTCGGTGATCCCGCCCGCAGCGATGATCGGCAACTTGCCGCCCAGTTCAGCAGCCAGCACCTTGACGATGTGAGTGCTCTTCTCCAGCACCGGCGCCCCGGAAAGCCCACCCGCCTCTCCCCCGAACGGCAGCCCTTCGACCCCTTCGCGACCCAAAGTGGTATTGGTCGCGATTACCGCATCCATGCCCGACTCGACCAGGGCTGCCGCCACCAACGCGGTTTCCTCATCGCTCATGTCCGGTGCGATCTTGATCGCCAGCGGCACGCGTTTGCCGTGCTCGCTCGCCAGCTGCTCACGACGCTCGGCCAGCGCGTCGAGCAGTTGCTTGAGCGAATCACCGAATTGCAGGCTGCGCAGGCCGGGAGTGTTGGGCGAGCTGACGTTGACCGTGATGTAGCTGGCCTGGGTGTAGACCTTTTCGAGGCAGATCAGGTAGTCGTCCTGGGCACGCTCGACTGGCGTGTCGAAATTCTTGCCGATGTTGATGCCCAGCACGCCGTCATAACGCGCCGCGCGCACCCGTTCCAGCAGGTGGTCCACACCCAGGTTGTTGAAGCCCATGCGGTTGATGATCGCAGTCGCTTCCGGCAGGCGGAACAACCGAGGCTTCGGATTGCCAGGCTGTGGTCGCGGGGTGACAGTGCCGATCTCGACGAAACCGAAGCCCAGCTGGGCGAAGCCATCGATGGCCGCGCCGTTCTTGTCCAGGCCTGCGGCAAGGCCCACGGGGTTGGCGAAGTTCAAGCCCATGACGGTCACCGGCACCGAGGCCGGGCGCTTGCACAGCAGGCCATTGAGGCCAAGGCGGCCACCGGCGCCGATGAGGTCGAGCGACAGGTCGTGGGAGGTTTCCGGGGAGAGCTTGAACAGCAGCTGGCGGGCCAGGGTATACATGGGCAGGCAGGACTCGGGGATGAGTGAGGGATGCGATTATAGCCAGCGCGCCGTCCGCGCGACAGGGCCTTGGCACATGGGTTGCTTCGAAGCGCTGGCAACCCGATCGGTACGGGTGAGGATATTTCGTGAACACAGCCCCTCCGACAACACCCTTGGCCTGGGTCAACGGCAGCGATGCACCCGAGAAACCCAGCCTGAACATCGGCTTCATGGCCCTGACCGACTGCGCCTCGGTGGTGGTCGCGGCCACGCAGGGCTTCGCCCAGCTCCAGGGTCTGACCCTCAATCTGCAGCGTCAGGCCTCCTGGGCCGGGACCCGAGACAAACTCGCCAGCGGCGAACTGGATGCTGCCCACTGCCTGTACGGGCTGGTCTACGCCATGCACCTGGGCATGGGCGGTGCCGTGGCCAACGATATGGCGGTACTCATGGGCCTGAACCAGAATGCCCAGGCCATCAACCTTTCCCCGGAACTGCAGCGCAAGGGCGTGACCAGCCCTGAAGCACTGGCACGGCTGGTGCACCAGCGTGGCGCACGCCTGACCTTCGCCCAGACGTTTCCCACCGGCACCCACGCCATGTGGCTGTACTACTGGCTGGCCAGCCAGGGCATCCACCCGCTGCACGATGTCGACAGCGTGGTGGTCCCACCGGCACAGATGGTCGCGCACCTGCACGCCGGGCGCATTGATGGCTTCTGTGCCGGCGAGCCCTGGTCGGCAGACGCCGTGGGGCAGAACCAGGGTTTCACCCTGGCAACCAGTCAATCGATCTGGCCGGACCATCCAGAAAAGGTTCTGGCCAGCACCCGCGCTTTCGTCGAGCACTACCCCAACAGCGCCCGCGCGCTGGTCAAGGCGATACTCGCCGCCAGCCGTTTCATCGAGCAAAGCCCGGAAAATCGCCGAGGCACGGCGCAACTGCTCAGCGGCAGGGCCTACCTGGATACGCCAGCCAGCAACATCGAACCGCGCCTGCTGGGCGACTACCACGACGGACTGGGCAACCGGTGGCAGGATCGTCACGCCCTGCGCGTGCATGACCAAGGTCGGGCGAACCTGCCCTATCTGTCCGACGGCATGTGGTTCATGACCCAGTTCCGACGCTGGGGCCTGCTGCGCGAGGATCCGGACTACCTGGCGGTGGCCACGCGTGTGCAGCAACTGGCGCTGTACCGTGAAGCAGCCCAGGCCGTGGGCGTGCCCTGCGCCGATGCACCGATGCGCAGCAGCCTGCTGATCGACGGCATCCGCTGGGACGGCAGCGACCCCCATGCCTATGCCCGCAGTTTCCGCCTGCACGCCCTGGATGACGCCCCGCACATGCGGGTTGGTTCGTGAAGGTGGCCACCATGCTGCGTATTCTGCTGATCGATGATACCGAGAAGAAGGTCGGTCGCCTCAAGGCTGCTCTGATCGAAACTGGCTTCGAAGTGATCGAGGCGCCGGGGCTGACCATCGACCTGCCCACCTGCGTCGAAACGGTGCGTCCGGATGTCGTGCTGATCGATACCGAGTCACCGGGTCGCGATGTGATGGAACAGGTGGTGCTGGTCAGTCGCGACCAGCCACGGCCCATCGTGCTGTTCACCGACGAGCATGATCCGGGGGTGATGCGCCAGGCGATCCAGGCCGGCGTCAGCGCCTACATCGTCGAAGGCATCCATGCAGCGCGCCTGCAGCCGATCCTCGACGTGGCCATGGCCCGCTTCGAGAGCGACCAGGCGCTCAAGGCGCAGCTGCTGGCTCGCGACCAGCAGCTGGCCGAACGCAAGCGCATCGAACAGGCCAAGGGCCTGCTGATGAAGATGAAGGACTGCAATGAAGAGCAGGCCTACACCCTGATGCGTCGCCAGGCCATGAGCCGTCAGCAGAAGCTGATTCAGGTGGCCGAGCAGATCATCGCCATGTCCGAGATGCTTGGGTGAGTCGATGTTGGCCCGGCTCTTGCTCAGCCAATAGCTCAGGTAGCCAACGGCGGTTGCCACATCATCCCGACAAAGACGTCGCTCTCCCCTCCACGCTGATGGACTGGGTAGCGACGTCTTTTTCATTTGCGCCCTGCGCAGGCAGGGCATGACAACCGTTGCAAGCCGCGCGAGGTGTTCAATGAATACGAGCTTCTGGAAATCCGGGCATGTGCCTACGCTGTTTGCTGCCTTTCTCTACTTCGACCTGAGCTTCATGGTCTGGTACCTGCTCGGCCCCTTGGCGGTGCAGATCTCCGCCGACCTGCAACTGACTGCCCAGCAACGGGGCCTGATGGTCGCAACACCGATCCTGGCCGGTGCCATATTGCGCTTTATCATGGGCATGCTGGTCGACCGACTGTCTCCCAAGACTGCCGGGCTGATCGGCCAGGTCGTGGTGATCGTCGCCCTGGCCTGTGCCTGGTTCATGGGCATCCACAGTTACGAACAGGCGCTGCTGCTGGGCGTGTTCCTCGGCGTTGCAGGTGCCTCGTTCGCCGTGTCGCTGCCGTTGGCGTCGCAGTGGTATCCACCTCAGCACCAGGGCAAGGCCATGGGCATCGCCGGTGCGGGTAATTCCGGGACGGTGTTCGCAGCCCTGCTCGCCCCGGTGCTGGCCGCAGGTTTCGGCTGGAACAACGTGTTCGGTTTCGCCGTCATCCCGCTGGTGATCACTCTCGTAGCCTTTGCCCTGCTGGCACGCAATGCCCCACAGCGCCCCAAGCCCAAGGCGATGGCCGACTATTTCAAGGCACTTGGTGACCGTGACAGCTGGTGGTTCATGTTCTTCTACAGCGTCACCTTCGGTGGCTTCATCGGCCTGGCCAGCGCCCTGCCGGGCTACTTCAGCGACCAGTATGGCCTGAGCCCGATCACCGCCGGCTACTACACGGCGGCCTGCGTATTCGCCGGCAGCCTCATGCGCCCGCTGGGCGGTGCCCTCGCCGACCGTTTCGGTGGCATCCGCACCTTGCTCGGGATGTACAGTGTGGCGGCGGTGTGCATCGCCGCGGTCGGCTTCAACCTGTCCAGCGCCGCGGCAGCCCTGGCCCTGTTCGTCAGCGCCATGCTTGGCCTGGGCGCTGGCAACGGTGCGGTGTTCCAATTGGTGCCGCAACGCTTCCGCCAGGAAATCGGGGTCATGACCGGCCTGATCGGCATGGCCGGTGGTATCGGCGGCTTCCTGCTGGCGGCAGGCCTGGGTGCAATCAAGCAGCACAGCGGCGACTATCAGCTTGGCCTGTGGCTGTTCGCCAGCCTGGGGTTGCTCGCCTGGTTCGGCCTGTACGGGGTCAAGCGTCGCTGGCGCACCACCTGGGGTTCGGCTGCCGTAACGGCGGCGCGGGTCTGACCGCATGAGCTTGCAACTGGCGTTCGCCCAGGCCAGCGCCACCGGCCCGCGCCCGGAAAACCAGGATGCCCTGCGCCTGGTCACCCCGGCCGCAGAGCTGGCCGCCAGCAAGGGCTACCTGTTCGCCCTCGCCGACGGCGTCAGCCAGTGCGCCGATGGTGGCCTGGCCGCCAGGGCCAGCCTGCAGGCCTTGGCACTGGACTACTATTCCACCCCCGCCACCTGGGGGGTGGCCCAGGCCTTGGATCGGCTGCTGCTGGCGCAGAACCGCTGGCTGCGCGCCCAGGGCAACGGTCAACCGCTGATGACCACGCTGACCGCCCTGGTGCTGCGCGGCAAGCGGTTCACACTCGCCCATGTCGGCGACTGCCGCGCCTACCACTGGCACGACGGTCGCCTGTCGTGCCTGAGCGATGACCATGTCTGGGACCAGCCAGGGATGCATCATGTGCTCAAGCGCGCCTTGGGTCTGGACCAACACCTGCTGGTCGATTACCGGGAGGGTGAACTGCAGCCAGGCGAGTGCTTCGTGCTGCTCAGCGATGGTGTCTGGTCAAGCCTGAGCGATCAGCAGATCCTGTCGATCCTGCGTGAGCAGCCTGACTTGCAGGTGGCCGCCGATACCCTGGTCGCCACCGCGCACCTGTGTGGCAGCCAGGACAACGCCAGCGCATTGCTGGTCAGGGTCGAACAACCGGGCTCGGCGAATCTGGGCGACACCCTTGCCCAGTTGCAGGAATGGCCGATACCAACCGCCCTGCGTACGGGCCAGCGCATCGATGGCTGGTGTGTTGAGGGGCTGCTTGCCCAGAGCCGACAATCCTTGCTCTACCAGGTCAAGGATGCCCAGGGCCAGACATGGTTGCTCAAGACCCTCCCACCGGCCCGCGAAACCGATCAAGGCGCCGCCCAGCGGCTGCTGCTCGAAGAATGGTTTCTGCGCCGGGTTGCTGGCCGACACTTCCCCGAGGTGAATGCCGCCAGCCAGCGCCAGCACCTGTACTACCTCATGCGCCAATATCCCGGCCAGACGCTTGCCAGCCTGTTCGCCGAGCATGGGCCCTTGCCACTACCACAATGGCTGGAACTGACGCGCCAGTTGCTGCAGGCGGTGGGTGTGCTGCACCGGCGCAACCTGCTGCACCGCGATATCAAGCCGGAAAACCTGCACCTGGGTGAAGATGGTCAACTGCGCCTGCTGGATTTCGGCCTGGCGTATTGCCCAGGGCTGTCAGAGGATCAACCGCACGATCTGCCCGGCACACCTTCGTTCATTGCCCCGGAAGCCTTCGATGGTGAGCCGCCGACACCCCGTCAGGATCTCTATGCCGTTGGCGTGACCCTGTACTACCTGCTGACCGGGCACTATCCGTACGGCGAAGTCGAGGCGTTCCAGCGCCCACGCTTCGCAGCGCCAGTCAACGCTGCGCGCTATCGTCCCGACCTGCCGGAATGGTTGCAGCGCAGCCTGGAAAAAGCCGTGTCGGTGGACCCTGCACAACGTTTCGAAACTGCCGAACAATGGCTGCTGCTGCTCGAACGCGGTGACCGCCAGGAGTTGGCCATGCGCCCTCGTCCCCTGCTGGAGCGCGAGCCGCTGAAGGTCTGGCGAACCTTGGCGCTGTTGTCGATGGTGTTGAACCTGGTGCTGCTGTACATCCTGCTTAAAGGGTGAGCCTGGGCGGGATCATTCGCGGGCAAGCCCGCTCCTACAAATGCAGGGCATCGAGATGCAGGCCCGCTTCCCAAATTCCAGGCAAAGAAAAACCCGGCCGAGGCCGGGTTTTTCGTGAAGCTTCAAACCAATTACTTGGCCTGGGCTTCTACCTGAGCTTCTACGCGACGGTTAACGGCGCGGCCAGCTTCGGTGGCGTTGTCAGCAACTGGACGGGTCTCACCGTAGCCAACCGAGTCAACACGGTTGGATTCGATGCCGTACTGCTGGGTCAGAACCTGCTTGACAGCATTGGCACGACGCTCGGACAGCTTCTGGTTGTAAGCGTCTGGACCTACGGAGTCAGTGTGACCTTCAACCACGGTGGTGGTTTGTGGGTACTGCTTCATGAAGTCAGCCAGGTTCTTGATGTCGCCGTAGCTGTTAGGCTTGACGACCGACTTGTCGAAGTCGAACTTCACGTCCAGCTCAACGCGGACGTTTTCAGCGGCAGCCGGGCAGCCGTCGGCGTCAACGGTAACGTTGGCCGGGGTGTCAGGGCACTTGTCGACGTTGTCGCAGACGCCGTCGTTGTCGCTGTCGGTGCAGACTTCGGCAACCGGAGCAGGAGCAGGAGCTGCGGACTGCTTCGGGCTACCGCCGAAGTTCAGGCCAACGCCGACGCTCGGTGCCCACTCGGTGTCACCTTTGTCGATGTTGTATTGGGCTTCAACGCCGGCACGGGCGTAGAACATGTCGGTGATGTACCACTTGGCACCAGCGCCCAGGTTGGCGAAGGTGGAGTGGTCACGACCGCCACGGCCGGTCTGGCCCAGCGACTGGTGGGAGAAACCAGCCGAAACGTACGGACGGATAGCGTCGTACGGGTTGTTGAAGTGGTAAACGGCATCCAGGGCGGTGTTCGAGCCCTTGATGTTCTTGCCGTCGTCGCCACGAGCGTTGTGAACTTCGTCGTAGCCCAGACGCAGTTCAACGTCGTCGGTCAGGAAGTAACCGATCGAGCCGCCGAACAGGTTGCCGTCGTTCTTGAAGTCGCGCTGGCTGTCGAAGAACTCCTTCTTGTAGAAGATCTCGGTTTCGACGGCGCCTTGGCCTTGTGCCATAGCGCCAATCGAGGTGGCGGCTACGAGCGAACCAATGGCCAAGCCCAAGGTATTTTTCAATTTCATCCGTTAAATCCCCATCTGGTGATAGTTAAGCAGCCCCACCAAAATCCGGGGGGACAACTCGACGGCAAGTCTAGCAGACCTTGCCGATTCGTTTGAGCCATTTGCATAAGACTAAGTTTCAACCGAGTCCGCAAATTTCTCACGAAGCTTGTCGAGCGCACGCTTGTAACGCATTTTCGTGGCGCTCAGGCCCATGTGCATGATGTCGGCGATCTCCTGAAACTCCAGCTCTGCGACAAAACGTAGCACCAGAATCTCCCGGTCGATCGGGTTCACATACACCAGCCATTTATCCAGCCCGCCTTTTTCTTCAGGTTTCGGAGCCTTGTCCTCGGACGCCTCTTCGACGGGGTCCAGGCTCAGGGCATCCATCAACCTTCTCTTGCGACGCTCCTTGCGGTACTGGGTGATACATTCGTTGTAGGTGATGCTGTAGAGCCAGGTCTTGAACTTCGATTTGCCCTCGAAATTCTTCAGGCCGTACAACACTTTCAGCATGACCTCCTGACAGACATCGTCAGCATCCCGATCGTTCCCCAGATAACGTGCACAGACGTTGAACAGGGTCCGCTGGTAGCGCCGCATGAGTTCCTCATAGGCGCGGGTAACATGAAACAGCTCCTCATGCGAACGCGCCACCAACTCCTCGTCGGTGAGCTCGCGGGGGTCGTAACGCATGGGCGGCGAATAGACTTTATTCAAAACGGATCTGGCCGACAGTCAGGTCAATGTCGCCGCTCAGCCCTTGGGCCGATTTTTGCGGCGGCATACATTAACAGCTTTGTGCGGTTAGCGGCTATTGACGCGCTGCTCGAGCAGCACCCGATTGGACAGCGACACCAACTCGCCATCATCGGTCAGCAGCGTCGTCTTGACCGTCCCGATCTCTTCGATATGCCCTTCGACCTCTCCAATCCGCACCTGCTGGCCAACCTGATACAACTCGCGCACGTAGATCCCGGCAAGGATCTGTCCGGCGATTTCCCGGCTGCCCAGGCCCATTGCCAGGGCCACGGCCAGACCAACGGTAATCAGTCCGATGACGATCACATGGTTGAGCAGGTCGGTCTTGACCTCAAGCTGGCTGATCGCCACCGAGATCGCGATGATGATGACCAGCCCCTGGGCAATGCGCCCGACGCCCGCTGCGTATTCCAGGCCGATGCCTTCGGCAGCGCCGCGCACCAGGCCGTTGACCAGTTGCGCCAGCAGTACACCGGCCAGCAATACCAGCGCCGCACCAAATACTTTGGGCAGGTAGAGGGCAAGCATGTCGAGGGTGGCGGAAACCCGCTCCAGGCCCAGCGATTCGGCGGCGGAAACCAGGAAGATCAGCAGGATGAACCAGTAGACGATCTTGCCGATCAAGGTCGAAATCGGCACCTGGATACCGACTCGGCCGAGCATCTTGGTCAGCCCGGTCCCGCTCATCAGGCGGTCGAGGCCGAACTTGGCGAGCAGCTTGGACAGCAGTGTGTCGAGCAGCTTGGCCACCACGAAACCGAGCAGCACCACGACCAGCGCGCCGAACAGGTTGGGGATGAAGTTCGCCACCTTGGTCCAAAGGGCAGTCATGGCGGTGACCAGGCTCTGGGTCCAGAGATCGAGTTCCATATTCAATCGGCCTTATCAGCTTTCTGTCTGCCAGCGGCAGGGGTACGGCGCACCGGCGCGACATGCGCCGAGCCATTGTTGACAGCGATCAGCAGCGCCTGGCTCCAGCGGCCCAGCAGGCTGAACAGATCGCCCGCGCCAACCTGACGGTTGGCGGTTTTGAGCACGCGCCCCAGGCAGGCATCGTCATCTCGGTCATGGCCGGACGGCGACGCCTTGAGCAGGTCGCGCAGGGATTCTTCAAACGGATCGTGCATGGGCACCTCGCGTGATGTCAGTCAAAGACGAGAGCTCTGGCCAACGGGTCACACAGCGATGTGGGACGAATGTTTCAAAATACATACGTGATCGTCGCTCAGACCCAGCGCAACTTGCGCAACAACCACCATTGCCCTGCGGCCAGCCCCAACACCACCAGGCAGGCGAACAGGAAGCCATAGGGGTTCTCGGCCCCTGGAATACCACCGACATTGATGCCGAGCAGGCCGGTGATGAAGCTCATCGGCAGGAAGATGCAGGTGATGATGCCGAAGCGGTACATGGTCCGGTTCATCCGCTCGCTGCGCCGCCGGTCCTCGCCTTCCAGCACCAGCGCAGCGCGCTCTCGGGCCAGTTCCAGCTCCTCGAGATAACGGATCAGGCTGTTGTTCAGCTCGTTCCAGTAATCGGCATCGGCGTCGGCGAACCAGCTCCACTTGTTGCGCGAAAGCTGAGCATAGATGTCACGCTGCGGCGCCAGGAAGCGACGCAGGCCGGCGGCACGACGACGAATCTGCTGCAGGTTGCCCTGGGCCGGGCTATACCGTTCGTCGGATTCTACCTTTTCTTCCTCGAGATCGACCGCTTCGGACAGGTCGCTGACCAGTGCCTGGACCTTTTCGGTCAACAGTTCACCCATCAGCAGCAGCAATTCGGAGGCCGATTTCGGCCCCCTGCCCTCATCCAGTTGCTGCAAGACTTCATCGCTCGCGCGCAAAGGCCGCAGCCGCAACGAAATGACGCGCTGCGCTTCGGCGAAGATGCGCACCGAGACCATGTCTTCCGGCTCTGCGCCAGGGTTGAGGTTGACCCCGCGCAGAAACAGCAGCAACTGCTCGTTGGCCAACGGCAGCAGGCGTGGGCGAGTGTTCTCCTCGAGCAGCAGGTCGCAGGCGAACTCGCTTAGGCCGCTGTCGTGCAGCAGCCAGGTGCGGGTTTGCGGATGACTGCGGTCCCAGTGCAACCACAGGCTCTCTTGCGCCTGCAATTGCAGGTTGTCCAACTCGGTACGGGCAATGGCGCGCGCGCCTCCCTTGCCGTCGAGCACCAGGGCATGGACCAGCCCCCACTGCGCGTTGTCTTCCTCGAACATCAATGCTCCATCAGCGCGCGCGGCGCATCACTCCGGCATTTTCAGGGGGCTTGGCGAGACGATCACGCCATTGTTGTCGGCGTAGATGTATTCGCCGGGGCGAAAAGTGACGCCGGCAAAGCTGACCACGACGTCGAGGTCGCCAATGCCGCGCTTGTCGGTCTTCATCGGATGGCTGGCCAGGGCCTGCACGCCGACATCGGTCTGCACCAGCACATCCACGTCACGCACACAGCCGTAGATCACCAGGCCTTCCCAGCCATTCTTCGCCGCTTTTTCCGCGAGCATGTCGCCCAGCAGCGCCCGGCGCAGCGATCCGCCGCCATCGACCACCAGGACCTTGCCCTTGCCGTCGAGCTCGACCTGCTCCTTGACCAGGGAGTTGTCCTCGAAGCACTTGATGGTGACGATCTGGCCGCCGAAGGAATCGCGGCCGCCAAAATTGCTGAACATCGGCTCCAGCACCTGGACCAGGTCCGGGTAGGCGTCGCACAGGTCGGGCGTTACGTAATGCTGCATGGGAAGCTCCTGTCAGTCACAACGAAAGCGGGTATCGGGCAAGGCTACACCCTGAAGGCCGTTGCAGTCATCCGGGACCAGGCAGTCAGTTCGGCGCTACGACTTGCCCGCGAATGACCTGCTTACTCAATTGTGACGGGCGGCGCCTGAACGTCGCTCAACCAGCGCGCCACCAGCGGCCACACCTGCGTCTGCGCCGCCTTGCTCACCAGCATGTCGACATGCCCGAAGGCCTCGAAGCCTTCTTCACGCCCCAGACGCAGGAACTGCTTGCGCTCATCGCCCCACTGCTCGAACAGCTTGCGACAGGCCCACACCGGATCCTGGAAATCCGCTGCACCCGCGACTGCCAGCAGCGGTACATCCATCTGCGCCAGCCCCGCCCACCAGTCTCGGTCCTTGACCCCGAAACGGCCGAACAGGCCATGCCAACGCAAGCTTTCCAGGGCCAGCCCGATCGGCTCGTCCTCCGGCCCACGCTTCAACCTGGGGCCGGAGAGCTGGGCAAAACGCTTGACCAGCAAGCGCGCCCCCCACGCCACCGGCGGCACTTTCAACGGCCAGTAGACCCGGCTGACCTGGGTGCCGAACAACGCCACGCTGGCCACGCAGGCGCTGTCCAGGTAGCCGCCACCCAGTGCGGCCGCCAAGGTGGTGCCGCCCAGCGAATGGCCAATCCAGTGCGGCGCCTGGCCGGCCATTTCCTGGACGAAGGCGCCGATCACCGGCAGGTCGAAACGCGCGTAGTCGGCCACGGTGTTCTGTCGCCACTGGCGATTGCGCGGCGACAGGCCATGCCCGCGCATTTCCGGAATCCACACGTCGAAACCGGCACGTGCGAGGAAAGCACCCAGGCCAATGCCCTTGGGCGAGTACCAGAAACGACGATTGGAGAAACTGCCGTGCAGGAGAATCACCGGCACCCCGGGGGTGGAATGCTGATCGGCAAGCCCGAGACGGGTCAGGGCCAGTTCGACACTGGCGTCGGGGCTGTTGCCCGCCTTGATCCGGTAAACGTCTTCACAGAGGTCGCCGCGGCGCTCGGCACTGAGCAGGGCCACGGGAAAAAGGGTGCTGCTGCTTTGCATGGATTCACAGAATGAAAAGGGAAAACAGGATGGGGAACTGCCACGCTGAACCTGGGCTGCAGCGCATTCGCGGGCAAACCCGCTGCCACAGGGCTCGGTGGCAGCGGGTTTGCCCGCGAAAAGGCAGAAACGGGGAGCGCGTCAGGACGCGCCCCGCGCCGGTTACATCAAGCGGCGCCCTGACCTTCGGCCAGGAAGAACCAGGTCTCGAGTACCGAGTCCGGGTTCAGCGAGACGCTCTCGATGCCCTGCTCCATCAGCCACTTGGCGAGGTCAGGGTGGTCCGATGGGCCCTGGCCGCAGATGCCGATGTACTTGCCGGCCTTGTTGCACGCGGCGATGGCATTGGCCAGCAGCTTCTTGACCGCAGGATTTCGCTCGTCGAACAGGTGGGCGATGATCCCCGAGTCGCGGTCCAGGCCCAGGGTAAGCTGGGTCAGGTCGTTGGAGCCGATCGAGAAGCCGTCGAAGTATTCCAGGAACTCTTCGGCGAGGATGGCGTTGGACGGCAGTTCGCACATCATGATCACGCGCAGGCCATTGTCGCCACGGGCCAGGCCATTCTCGGCGAGCAGGTCGACGACCTGGCTGGCTTCGCCCAGGGTGCGCACGAACGGCACCATGATCTCGACGTTGGTCAGGCCCATCTCGTTGCGCACGCGCTTGAGGGCGCGGCACTCGAGTTCGAAGCAGTCACGGAACGACTCGCTGATATAGCGCGAGGCACCGCGGAAGCCCAGCATCGGGTTTTCTTCTTCCGGCTCATAGAGCTTGCCGCCGATCAGGTTGGCGTACTCGTTGGACTTGAAGTCCGACAGGCGCACGATCACCTTTTTCGGGTAGAAGGCTGCGGCCAGGGTGCTGATGCCCTCGACCAGCTTCTCGACATAGAAGCCCACCGGATCGCTGTAGCCAGCGATGCGCTTGTCGACGCTCTCTTTCAGCTCAGGCGGCAGGCCGGCGTAGTTGAGCAGTGCCTTGGGGTGCACGCCGATCATGCGGTTGATGATGAACTCCAGGCGCGCCAGGCCTACGCCCGCATTGGGCAGTTGGGCGAAATCGAAGGCGCGGTCGGGGTTGCCGACGTTCATCATGATCTTGAACGGCAGCTCCGGCATGGCATCCACCGAGTTCTGCTTGACGTCGAAGCCCAGCTCGCCCTCGAAGATGAAGCCGGTGTCGCCTTCGGCGCAGGATACGGTCACGCCCTGGCCATCTTTCAACACCTGGGTGGCGTTGCCGCAACCGACCACGGCCGGGATACCCAGCTCACGGGCGATGATCGCGGCGTGGCAAGTGCGTCCGCCACGGTTGGTGACGATGGCGCTGGCGCGCTTCATGACCGGTTCCCAGTCCGGGTCGGTCATGTCGGAAACCAGTACGTCACCTGGCTGCACCTTGTCCATCTCGGACACATCGTGGATCACGCGGACCTTGCCGGCGCCGATACGCTGGCCGATGGCGCGGCCTTCGACCAGTACCGTGCCCTTCTCTTTAAGCAGGTAGCGCTCCATGACATTGGCGCTGGCGCGGCTCTTCACGGTCTCGGGGCGAGCCTGCACGATGTACAGCTTGCCGTCGTCACCGTCCTTGGCCCATTCGATGTCCATCGGGCGCTGGTAGTGCTGCTCGATGATCATCGCCTGCTTGGCGAGTTCGTTGACCTCGGCGTCGCTCAGGCAGAAGCGCGCACGCTCGGCACGGTCGACCTCGACAGTCTTGACCGAACGACCGGCCTTGGCTTCGTCGCCGTAGACCATCTTGATCGCCTTGCTGCCCAGGTTGCGGCGCAGGATGGCCGGGCGGCCTGCCTGCAGGGTGTTCTTGTGCACGTAGAATTCGTCAGGGTTGACCGCACCCTGCACGACGGTTTCGCCCAGGCCGTAGGCGCCGGTGATGAACACCACATCGCGGAAGCCCGACTCGGTGTCGAGGGTGAACATGACGCCAGCGGTGCCGGTTTCCGAACGCACCATGCGCTGCACGCCGGCCGACAAGGCGACCAGCTTATGGTCGAAGCCCTGGTGCACGCGGTAGGAAATGGCGCGGTCGTTGAACAGCGAGGCGAACACTTCCTTGGCCGCGCGGATCACGTTGTCGACGCCACGGATATTGAGGAAGGTTTCCTGCTGGCCGGCGAACGAAGCGTCCGGCAAGTCTTCGGCGGTCGCCGAAGAGCGCACGGCCACGGCCATGTTGTCGTTGCCGGCAGCCATTTCGGCGAAGGCAGTGCGGATTTCGGCGTCCAGACGTGCCGGGAAATCGGCCTCCATCACCCACTGGCGAATCTGCGCGCCGGTCTTGGCCAAGGCGTTGACATCGTCGACATCCAGCGCGTCGAGCGCGGCATGGATGCGGTCGTTCAGGCCACTTTGTTCGAGAAAGTCGCGATACGCCTGAGCCGTAGTGGCAAAGCCGCCCGGCACCGATACGCCGGCACCGGCAAGATTACTGATCATCTCGCCCAGGGATGCGTTCTTGCCCCCCACATGCTCCACATCATGGACGCCGAGCTTATCGAGGGAAACTACGTACTCTACCAAGGTGATCTCTCCACTAACTGTATTGGAAAAGCTCAAGGGCGCCCGCCTGTCGACTCTGCGGCTGGGCCGGGACGCTTGTGGCCTGGACCTGGAAAATAAGTGAGAATGCCGAACGACCGCGTTCGGCAAACCGAACCTATCATATCCAGAAACATTCGGCAGCTTAAGGCCTCAGGTGCAAATGAAACGATCCGCGTTCTTCATCTCCGACGGTACCGGCATCACGGCCGAAACACTGGGCCAAAGCCTGCTGGCGCAGTTCGAAAGCATTCCCTTCGCCAAATTCACCCGCCCCTACATCGATACGCTGGACAAGGCGCGCGCCATGGTCCAGCAGATCAATGCCGCGGCCGAGCGCGACGGTGTGCGCCCCATTATCTTCGATACCATCGTCAACCAGGACATCCGCGAGGTCATGGCTACGTCCAATGGCTTCATGATCGACATCTTTTCGACGTTTTTATCCCCGCTCGAGCAGGAATTGACCGCCCATTCGTCGTATTCCGTGGGCAAATCACACTCGATCGGTGGCAATTCCAACTACATGGAGCGCATCGAGGCGGTCAACTTCGCCCTGGACAACGACGATGGTGCGCGCACCCATTACTACGACAAGGCCGACCTGATCCTGGTGGGCGTGTCGCGCTGCGGCAAGACACCAACCTGCCTGTACATGGCCATGCAGTTCGGCATCCGCGCCGCCAACTACCCGCTGACCGAAGACGACATGGAGCGCCTGCAGTTGCCAGCGGTGCTGAAAAAGCACCACAACAAACTGTTCGGCCTGACCATCGACCCCGACCGCCTGACCGCCATTCGCCACGAACGCAAACCCAACAGCCGCTATTCGAGCTTTGCCCAGTGCGAATTCGAAGTGCGCGAGGTGGAGAACCTGTTCCGCCGGGAGAACATTCCCAACATCAACTCCACGCATTTTTCGGTGGAAGAGATTTCGGCGAAGATTCTCGTGGAGAAAGGCGTGGAGCGGCGGTTCAAGTAAGATCGGCGGCGGCCTTTTCGCGGGCAAGTCGCAGCGGCGAACCGCCGCTCCCATAGGGCCGCCAGAGACAGACAAAAAAGCCCCGGCATTGCTGCCGGGGCTTTTTCATTTCAGGGCCAAGGTCAGGATGGAATCACCACCGACTGCCCACTCAGCGCCAGGTCGACCAGCTCGCGGTTGGCCACCGCGTACATCGCATAGTCGGTGCCTGTGGCGTTGCGCAGGTCGTCGAGCATGGCGCGCCAGCGCTCGACCATCACCCGGTGCTGCTCGGCCCAAAGGGCCACGCGGGCGTCCATGTCGTCCGGTGCATCGGCCATCTGCAACACGGAAATGGTGATCGCGCGCTGCTGCAGGTCGATGTCGTCGCGGAACGCTTCGCGGGCCAGCGCCTGCCAGTTGTTCTCCACCGGCAGGTTGCTGATTTCCTGCAGGTACCAGGTCAGGTCGAGCGCGCTGCCCACGGCGAAGAACGCCTTGGCCACCTGCGCCGGATCGTGACCGGTGACATCCGAAGCTTCGATGATCGGCAGCAGGGTGTACAGGTGAGTAGTGCCTGCCACCATACGCGCCAGCAACTCCGGCACCCCGGCTTCGACGAAGCCCTGGTAGCGCGCCTGCCAGCGTTCGCGGGTCGGCCCTTCCAGCAGTTCGTCGAGCTTGAGCCCCAATTGCGCGATCTTCGGCCCGAAATGGGCAGCGTCACGACCGGCATCCTGCTCATTGCGACGGCTGCGCAGGAACCAGCGGGTGGCACGACGCCCCAGGCGCATCAGCTCGTCCATCAGGGTCAGCTGGATCTCGGCCGGCACCTGGTAGTCCAGCGCCTCGATCTGACGGAACCAGTGCGGCAGGTGGAAGATGTCGCGCACGATCACATACGCACCGGCAACGTTGGCCGGGCTCATGCCGGTGGACTCCTTCAGGCGCTGCACGAAGGTGATGCCCATGTTGTTGACCAGGTCGTTGGCGATCTGGTTGCTGACGATCTCGCGCTTGAGGCGGTGACGGCGCATGGCCTCGGCGAACTTGCTGACCAGTGACGGCGGGAACGCCGTCTCCATGTCACGGGTCAGGTAGTCGTCGTCCGGCACCAGCGACTTGAGCAGTTGCTCCTTGAGATCGATCTTGCTGTACGAGATCAGCACCGACAGCTCGGCACGGGTCAGGCCCTGGCCAGCCGCCAGGCGTTCGGCCAGTTGCTCTTCGGTCGGCAGGAACTCGATGGCGCGGTCCAGCTTGCCCCGCGATTCAAGGTCGGCCATCAGGCGCTTGTACTCGGCGATCCGCTCGCGGGCGCGGCGGGCCGCCAGCGACAGGGCCTGGGTCTGCTTGTAGTTGTTGCCGAGCACCAGCGAGGAGACTTCCTCGGTCATGCTGCCCAGCAGCTGGTTGCGCTGCTTCTCGGTCATGTCGCCAGCCTGCACCACTTCGTTGAGCAGGATCTTGATGTTGACCTCGTGGTCGGAGCAGTCCACGCCACCGGCGTTGTCGATGAAGTCGGTGTTGGTGGCGCCGCCATGCAGGCCGAACTCGACGCGACCGAGCTGGGTCATGCCCAGGTTGCCGCCCTCGCCCACCACCTTGCAGCGCAGCTCGTTACCGTTGACGCGCAGCGCGTCGTTGGCCTTGTCGCCGACATCGGCGTGGCTTTCGCTGCTGGCCTTGACGTAGGTGCCGATACCGCCATTCCACAGCAGGTCGACCGGCGCCTGCAGCAGTGCGTGCAGCAGCTCGGTCGGGGTCAGGCGGTCGGCTTCGATGGCGAAGCGTTCCTTCATCTGCGGGCTGATGGCGATGCTCTTGGCGCTACGCGGGAAGATCCCGCCGCCTTCGGACATGATCGCGCTGTTGTAGTCGGTCCAGGCCGAACGCGGCAGCTCGAACAGGCGCTTGCGCTCGGCGAAGCTGGTGGCCGGGTCCGGATTCGGGTCGACGAAGATGTGCAGGTGGTTGAATGCAGCTACCAGTTGCAGCTTGTCGGACATCAGCAGGCCGTTGCCGAACACGTCGCCGGCCATGTCGCCGATGCCGACCACGGTGATCGGGTCTTCCTGCACGTTGATGCCGCGCTCACGGAAGTGGCGCTGCACGCCCACCCAGGCGCCGCGGGCAGTGATGCCCATGCCTTTGTGGTCGTAGCCAGCCGAACCACCGGAGGCGAAGGCATCGCCGAGCCAGAAGCCGTAGTCGTTGGCGATGCCGTTGGCGATGTCGGAGAAGGTCGCGGTGCCCTTGTCTGCCGCCACCACCAGGTAGGGGTCGTCGTCGTCATGACGCACCACGTTGGCCGGCGGCACCACGCCCCCGTCCTTGAGGTTGTCGGTGATGTCGAGCAGGCCACTGATGAAGATGCGGTAGCAGGCGATACCCTCGGCGGCGATCTCGTCGCGGCCGCCGCCCAGTGGCAGGCGACGCGGCAGGAAGCCACCCTTGGCGCCGACCGGCACGATCACCGAGTTCTTCACCTGCTGCGCCTTGACCAGGCCCAGCACTTCGGTGCGGTAGTCTTCCTCGCGGTCCGACCAGCGCAGGCCGCCGCGGGCGACGTTGCCAAAGCGCAGGTGCACGCCCTCGACCCGTGGCGAATAGACGAAGATCTCGAATTTCGGCACCGGCTTGGGCAGCTCGGGAATCAGGCGCGGGTTGAACTTGAAGCTGAAGTACGACTTGCTCTGGCCAGCGGCGTCGGGCTGGTAGAAGTTGGTGCGCAGGGTGGCCTTGATCAGATCCAGGTAGCGACGCAGGATGCGGTCCTCGTTGAGCACCTGGACGTCGTCCAGGGCGGTGAGGATCGCCTGCTCCAGGCGCTGCTGCTTGTCGTCCAGGTCATCCTGGCCGAGCTTGCGCGCGAGGTAGAAGCGGGTCTTGAACAACCGGGTCAGTTCGCGGGCGATGTCAGTGTGGTTGTTCAGGGTGCTGGCGATGTAGCCCAGATCGAAGCCCAGGCGGATCTGCTTCATGTAGCGGGCGTAGGCGCGCAGCAGCGCCACATCGCGCCATGGCAGGCCGGCGGTGAGCACCAGGCGGTTGAAGGCGTCGTTCTCGGCGTCGCCCTTGACGATGTGGATGAACGCATCCTGCAGGGTGTCGTTGAGCTGTTGCAGGTCCAGGTTCAGGCCTTCGCTGTAGGTGAAGGCGAAGTCATGGATCCAGAACTCGCGACCGTTGGCATGGCGCAGGCGGTACGGGAATTCACCCAGCACGCGCAGGCCGAGGTTCTCCAGGATCGGCAGCACGTCGGACAGCGCCAGCGGCGTGTCGGCGTGGTACAGCTTGCAGTGCAGCTGGCGCTCGCCCAGTTGGGTGAGTGGCTGGTAGAAGCTCATGGCCAGCGGCTTGGCTTCGGACAATGCCAGCACATGCTGCATGTCCACCACCGCCGAATGCGCAGCGAAGCGCTCGCGGTAACCCGCCGGGAAGCCCTTGGGGAAGTCGGCGAGGATGTTGGTGCCCTGGGCTTCGCCGAAGTTCTCCACCACCAGCGCCGAGAAGTCGTCCTGCCACGAGCGGCAGGCCTGGATCACTTCGTTTTCCAGCTGCTGCGGGTCGATGTCGATGCGGTTCTTCGGGTCGACTCGCAGGATCAATTGCACACGCGCCAGCACCGACTCGGAGAAGAAGGTCCAGAACTCGCAATCGGTAGCCTTCAGGCGCTCCATCAGCACCTGCTGGATCTTCTGGCGCACTTCGGTGGAATAGATTTCACGCGGCACGTAGGCCAGGCAGTAGCAGAAGCGGCCGTACGGGTCCTTGCGCAGGAACACGCGGATCTTGTTGCGTTCCTGGATCTGCACGATCGACATGGCGGTGTTGAACAGCTCGTCGATCGGGGTCTGGAACAGGTCGTCGCGCGGCAGCACTTCGAGCACCTGCGTGAGTTCCTTGCCCAGGTGCGCCTTGGGGTCGAAGTGCGAGCGGCGCTCGATCTCGGCGACTTTCCCGCGGATGTACGGGATGGTGTACACGCTTTCGCCGTACACCGTCGAGGTGTACAGGCCCATGAAGCGGCATTCCTTGATGACCTTGCCATCGGCATCGATCTGGCGGATCGACACGTAGTCCGGGTAGGCCGGACGGTGCACGCGGCTTGGTTGCGAAGCCTTGGCGAACGACAGCAGCCGCGGCTCGCGCAGGTAACTGACGGCGTAGTCCTCGATGCGCAGGTCTTCATTGCTCAGGCCGCTGCGCAGCACGCGCGGCAGGCCGAGGAAGGACGATTCGTCGTAGACCAGGCTGCCGCCGGCAGCGTCGGACTCGACCACGAACTCTTCGTAGCCGAGGAAGGTGAAGTGGTTGTCCAGCAGCCAGGTGAGGAAGCTCTGCACCTCGGCCTTGTCGTTCTGCGCCGGGCCGAAGGCGTTTTCGCCCACCAGCGCCAGCAGGTCGCGGACCTTGGCCTTCATCGGGTCGAAGTCGGCGACGACGACGCGCACATCGGCCAGTACCAGCTCCAGCTCGCGGGTCAGGCTGGTCAGCTCGGCGGCATTGGCGCAGCGGTCGATCTCCAGGTACATCAGCGACTCGTGGCTGACGCCTTCACCCTGGGTGCCCTTGGGCAGCAGTTCGAGCAGCTCGCCCTTCGGCCCGCGGCGGGCGCTGAGCACGGTGGTCTGCAGGGTGTGGATGCTGTAGCCGCGGCGGTTGAGTTCGGTGCGTACCGAGTCGACCAGGAACGGCAGGTCATGGTGCAGGACTTCGACCACGGTGTGCGTGGACTGCCAACCATGGCGTTCGTAGTCAGGGTTGTAGACCCGCACTTGCGCAGTGTTCGGGTCGAAGCGCTCGATGGTGCGCCAGGCAGAGAGGGTGCAGCCGGCCAGGTCGGACAGCCGACGCTGGGTGAGTTCGTCCAGAGAGATGATGCCGAAGAACTGTTCGGCGAACAGCGCCACTTGTGGCAGGGACTGCTCGCTGATGTGCTGCGCCAGGGCCGCCTGCAGTTGATGCTGGAAGTCGGCTTTGCTGGCTGCGGTGAAAAACGCCATCTGTGGTACTCCGCTTGGGCTTTGTTATAGGTGAAGCGTCGTGTACGTGCGCCATGTACGGATCAACGATAGCCAACCCGTAGCAGGAAGACGGTAAAACCAAGGCGTAGGACGCTTCCTTCGCGCCCATGTTCCAGGGATGGGCAGCTGCAAAGACGACTGCCGGTGGCTGTGTCTTTACGGTTGTCCATCAACTGGGCAGCTTAACGACTGAGCGGTCATCCCGGCTTGCAGCGCTGCGACATATTCGGTCAAAGGGCGGTAACATTGCGTTTATGCGCAAGGCCCAGACTGGCACAATCGCATTTCATTTCCTTGAACCGAGCTGCCCATGCAACTGAAAACCGCCCTGCTCTTCGCCACCCCCTGCGATGACGAGGAAGACAACATGGCGACCCTGTGCTGCCACAGCGACAAGGGCCAGATGTTCCTGCTCACCCGCTATCCGGACGAAGACACCGTCGATCTCACGCTGGACGACGAACCGTCGACACTGGACGGGCTGAGAGTGACCTTGAGTGCCGAGCGCCTGCTGATCGAGGTTTCACCGGGGGATCGGGATGCACTCAGGGGTGATGAATCGCTGGAGATCCTGCTTACGTCGGCCGGAAGCGATCTGGAGGAAGTGGCGCTGACGCTGCGCAATATTCTCGAGGGAACGGGGACGTTCGTTTCCGAGATCTGAGACGGCGCCCCCGTTGCGGGTTAGCCCGCACAGGGGTAAGCAAGCATCGACAGCGCACACAACAAAGGCGACCCAAGGGTCGCCTTTGCGTACTTGCCGATCAGCGCGACAACCTCACCCATTTGATTTAGCGAGAACAGTCCACATGCAGCCAGTCATACAACACCCTTGGGATATAACCCCAAGCGAGGCTATCGATCTACAGATACGACTATCTAAACTTGTAGTCAAGCAAGATCAGCTTGGGCCTATTTCTAGTATCGCAGGCATTGATGTCGCCTACCACAAAGAAAACGATACACTCATAGCCTCTATTGTTGTGGTTGACGCAGAAAGCCTGGAAATCATCGAAGAGCATGCATGGTCGGGTACGACTTCGTTTCCCTATGTGCCTGGTCTTTTTTCGTTTAGAGAACTACCTTCTATCGTAAAGCTCTTATCGGCTATAACCCACCGACCTGACCTGATCATCTGCGACGGGCAAGGTATAGCTCACCCTCGTCGGTTTGGCTTGGCATCGCATTTGGGGGTACTTTATGACATACCTACTATTGGATGCGGAAAAAGTCGCTTCATTGGTGAATACTCACCTCCGCTTAATGAAAGGGGATGCCAATCAGGCCTGTTCGACGGCGACAAACTGATCGGGGCCGCGCTCAGGACTCAAAAAAATGTAAAACCCGTGTTGGTTTCAATCGGCCACCGAATCTCCCTTGAAACTGCCTGTCACTGGGTATTGAATGCAACACGCCACTATCGACTACCAGAAACGACCCGGCTTGCAGATCGATATGGAAGGCAATTCTACGAACAGAACAAACAACCCATCACCCTTCCAAACTAACCTTCCGATTATTTAAATATACGTCACATTCGGGACGAAGTACCTGAAACTGGACGCACCCTTCACGCCACCAGTCAACGCAATCCTTAGCGGCCACAACTTTCAATACACTCAACTGATGATAATTTTTCAAACACTGCAGAATTTCCGGTGTACCATTGACACCATCCAGCTCTAACTCTCTGATACAGCGCTCATTGTCCCCCATAAAGATGTAATCAACCACAGCCTTGTCAATACCATCTCCAATGAGTGAAACCCGGGCCGCATACTCAAGAGAGGAGAGCTCCGCTTTATCACGCAACACAGGAAACCTTATGCGCCCGATCACTTGCGGTAGTTTAGAAAAATAGTCACCCAACAGAGTCAACCGCGTCAGACCTTCCAATGAAAACCTCAAGGAAAACATGAAAATATTATTCTGGTGAACCGTCATCGCTTCCAGTCCACCGCCTTCGAACCACTCATAACTCTGTGGAACATCCTCCCCGATCTCGACAGTCCGCAACTGTCCATCTGGGAAATATGTTACTTCCTCTATCACCCAGCCATATTCATACAAGCGCTCGCTGACACATACATCTCCATTGAACTCATAGGAAAATCCATTGTAGACACTATCTCCCCAATAAAACTGCTCCCCCGTATAGTCTCGCTCCATTTCGATACTATTACGCACCTCCCCAATAATAAACTCGCTGCGGTAGCCATCAACATAGCGGCCATCTTCATACATACCTCCTCCAACCACATGACCATTCGAGAACTCCAACGCTCCCCCGGTATAGGGTACGCCCCGAAAAGTCCACAATCCGCCCTGGTTGCTTATCGCATTTCTTTTGATAATCATCAGAGCTTCCTTCCGGTAATCACATCGGCATCCTTCAGTAAACCGCTACAGTTCGAGCACGCCTCGAATTTATCCACCTACCCCGCTTCGGTGCCAGCTTGTAGGTGGCCACTTTCACATCATCAATTGATACCTTGGGGTACCGAGTCCTTATTCCCACTAAACTGAAAGGGATCTTTTGACCAGATTACGCTGTTGAGTAAAATGGAGCCCGCTTCAGTGGCACGCCCTGCTGCTTTTGCCCGACTAGTTAGAATAGGAAGAGATCAGAGCCTTTGCGATTATACCTTCCGCGGTGCAACTGGATGCCAGCTCAGCCAACTCATCCATCGAGATCAAATTTGAGTTTAAGTACTCGTAAAAACCCTCTTGAAGCTCTGATTTTTTCACAGCAACAACGCCAAATTCCTCATGTGCGCTTTCGAAGGCAACCCATTTGCACGCGCTATCGCATAAAACTATTGGATAACCAACCGCTCCATCAAAAAAATTCTCAAACCTTTTATTCAACCAACGAACATCTCTCTCTAAATCGTTTCCATCGAAGGAAAAACAAGAGTTACCTAATCGCTCATCACCTGAAAACTTTATAAAAACATCTGACTTAAAACTGGAAAGGCTATTCGATACCAATCCCAAAAAAATTTCAGAAAAGCAGAGCAATGGTCTCTCAAAAAACCAAAACAGAAATCCACCACCAACGAAAACATTCGCCGACAAGTCTTTATTAAAATCTATGACACCTGACAGCCTATCAAGAAAAGAATTCAAATCTTTATCTTCAACGTTCAAAACAGTCACGACTACTCTCCTGAAAACCTGATTTTCGCAGTTGTTTTTTTCACCCCTTCTATAGTCAACGACGCTGACGGCTGCCCTGTGGACGTTGAAGATGGATAGAATCGATAGGTCTTCCCTCCATTAGTTAACACAGTAACTGAGCCATCCTGAGAAATTGTCTTTTTATAACCATTAGACTCAAGAATCTTAATGGCGCTGCTCTGAGTAATGTTCGCCTCTATCTGTCCTGCACTATTCCGCGTAGCTTTCGGCAAAAACTCAATCGATGTTGCTTTTGCCCCTGCAAGATAGTCCACTGCCCGCTGAACCTGCGCAAGCTCCGCACGTTCAGGCACTCCAACAGGCCCCAGGCGGTCCAGCGTAGGCGCCCATTCGTTCAGGACTTTACTCAGGCGCGCATAGCTGTCAATCGAGCGCTCCAATAGAGCTGTCTTGTATGTTTCGCACCTAGCCGTCGTACACTGGACAGACATCAGTGTGTCTATGCTTTGGGCGATCTGAAGCGATTTCTCCTTGGCTCTTTGAGGCCCGTAAGTATTCTGGGCATCCTCTACGTTACGCAAGCTCTCGTCGTCGTATTTCTCTTTTATCCACTTGTCCGTCTGACAGCTTTCGTCCGTACCACAGCCATTCATGTCTTTGGCAAAAGCCAGGACATCCAGGTGTTCCAGATAGTTGTATTGCGTGCCGTTCTTGGCGACCCATGCGGCTTTGTCCAACGAGCTGGCATCGGCATCCTCCTGGCTTGCCGCCGCCAGCACCCCGACGATCTGCGAGCTCATGGTCAGCAGGCTTTCATTTCCTCCAACCAGCTTGTCGAGCTGTACCACCAGCGCTTCATTCGCGCCCCCCGCCAAAGCACCCGTTCTGAAGTCACCGCCAGTGGCCTTCGACAGCAAGCCACCCACCATCGCATGGATAGCAATCTTGGGGAGGCTGCCGTTCTCGATGCCGAACTGCTTGGTGTAATCCCCCACCGCATTGAAACTGGCTGCCGCCAGCGTATTGAACAGCGCGCTTTTCAAAGCATCGCTGGCACTGCCGCCCTGCCCAAGGGCCTTGCTCAGCAGCAGGGAGGTGCCATTCTGCAACGTCTGGTTGGCTGCAAACTGACCTACGCCTTTGATCGTGTACAAAACCCAACTGGCCGAGCGCCTGGGTGTGTCTCAGCAGACCCTCCAAGCCTACGAGTCCGGCAAGCGGCGGATTCAGGTAGCGGCGTTGCCAGAGCTGGCCCGACTGCTTTCGACCACACTTGAAGAGCTGTTTGGTCAGCAGCAGGAAACCACTGTGCGTAAGCGTGGCCCTGCTCCGAAATGGCAGCAGCAACTGGAAGCCATCGACCAACTGCCCAAGAGCCAACAGAAATTTGTTGCGCAGATGCTCGATGCCTTGATCGCTCAGGCCACGACCAAAGCGAGCAGCGAAGGAAGAGAGATTTTGCAGTAAGCAGATAAAACAACACCGGCGCAGGGCCGGTGTCAAATCGAGGCTGGGATCTACAGATAAATAAGCACCCTGGTTTTCCGGAGATACTTATTAACTATTTCGATTTAATGTACCCAGAAGCTTTTCAAATGCTTTAGGGACAAGGTCTTTCTCCTCTGGAGAAAGCAAAATATTCATGACCTGCTCATCACAAGCACAGTCATATATATCAATACCTATCCAGCCTTCAGACCAAAATTCTACGGTCGCCAGCTTATTAAAACTTTCCAGCTCTATACGCTCAAGGTTACCAAAATCCCCGTTGGCGAATGTTGAATATTCTACGGAGTAGCCTTTCAATAGACGCTTAACTTCCTTATTAAACTGAAAAGCATCCATAACCCCTCTCACTTACTATCTAGCACAGTAATATTTTTTACCTCAGGGAGATGTGCTCCACCGCCGGCACCATTATAGATCGAACCATCTACGGACTCGCGTTCTTGGGTGGAAGCTCAGGCTCCCCTTTCAAAGAGCCGATCTTTGGCAAACTACTAGCTCCAGCCTCGGCATCAGTCAACGCACTAGTAGGATTGGGATTCTTTGGGACCTCTGCACCTTCTGCCCCTGCTTACAGCTTGATAAAGTCAAAGACTTGGCCGAATAGCCGCTCAATATCTGGCGACGCCTCAAGACACGCAAGCGCTTCATTGGACGTTAAAGGCATGTCGTAAGGTTCAAACCCTCGGCGAACAGAAATGCCATACAAAGCATGCTCGTCATCTTCCGTATGTTCCCAATGCGGTACATAGCCAATTATCTTATAGACCTTGAAAATCTCCTCATGGAAATCCATTAAGTCAAACAAAAATGCTTGAGCGTTATTCAGCGACAACGCTTGAGCGCACCAAAAATTAAATTCATCCCTGCTTATAGCCCCACAAAAAAGACAGGTCATAACGAACGCCATCAGCTCATCACTGAAGCGACCAGGCTCATTCAGACTCACATTCCACCCCCCATGGCTTCGCCGCCAATATGCCCCGTCTTCTTATGAATCAATTCAGGCACCAATTGCATTAGCCCACTATCTTGATGATGATGCCACGTTTACCCATCGATTTTCTTTGCACCTGCGCTTATCTGCTGGAGTTGCTTAGCAGTAAAGCTTGAAGCTTTCACTTGACCTTGCTGAATAGCCCCTAACAAATCTTTGGTCGCAAGTTTCATTTGCCCTTCATAACTCGCAGACTTAAAGGCATCAATTGATATCCGCGCATCCTGCCCAGTTCTGAAACCCACTACCCCGCCTAAAATTGCTCCCAGAAGTGAATACGTCGGATCTTCACCCTTGATCAAACTTCCTAAATAAGATCCACCCGCCCCAGCGCCGAGAGTGAACCCTAACCCTCTGCCTTGAGTGGCCCCGCCAACAGTAGCAGCAATTGGTGCATCCACGTAACTAAACGGCTTATCGGTGGATAACCGATATTCGCTCCGCGGAAAATCTCCGCACCTGATACGACACCTGCAACACCGGCTGCTGACGCCACAAACACACCTAATGTACCAGGAGCGTGCACCCAACCGGCGACATAAGCATCACGTGTTTCTTGATGCCGATCGCTACTTGTTAGGGTTTGTCTGAAATGTGTCTGCTCGAAAGCCAGATAAGGCGAAACGGGGCGAGAAACGGCCGGGGCTGCGCCCGACTGTACTGGAATACGTGAACGTTCCGAGCCCATTTCAACACAGCATGAGTGAGTCCAGATACATTCAGACAGAGCTTAGATATCATTTGCTTTATTTTGATGATCAAGTTTATTCAAAAGCGCCTTTCTTTTGTTATCTTTACGCTGAGCCCTGCTATTCTCTCTCATTTCGTCTACTGAAAAACCTATGCGCCCCCCATTTCCTGATATAGCAGGCAAGCAGCCTCCCCTCAGCAACATATTCAACCAAAAAGGGCGTAGGAGGGGCCTCTTTATTGCGAACTCCAGATCTTAAAAAGCTCATATATTCGCTCAGCACATCAGTGGCTTGTGCCACCGTCATAATGACTTGAAGTCCATCGCTATACTCACACTCCAAATACAGGTGGCCTTCAGCGTACCCCATATGGTGCGCATTTCCAAACCCCAAGTATTCGGCATGTCCTTGAAGCCCACATGCACTCAAACGATTGATCAATGCTTGAGCACTGGCCGTACCACTAACATCATCACTCAACCAACCAAAAATTTCGCGTCCCCCTACAGGTATTTGCTCGATGCGCGCTCGTTCGCCATGCCCAGAATTGCCCACATCATAAAATCCAAATATCGACCAATGAGGACATACAATACCTAAATTCCTACCTGCCTATACTTTTCATACACAGACCACGCTATGCCCCATATCATCCGGCTTAAAACTAGCATTAATCAGAAAGCTTTTACTCTTCATCCCAAAAATCTCCGGGAGGCGCATATTCCCCACCCCGTAAAACAGCGCACCAGCCGTAACTTCTATAAAACATCTCAAGATCGAGGATTTTGTAAACGCCTTCGCCAACTTTCTTCAATGTAATCAAACCGTTAGCGTAATGCGTATATCGACCGCCCGCCCCTGCAACGGCTCTTAACTCCAGATCTCTACGATCCCATTCTGATACCACCCCCAATGATTCCGGAACAGTTTCGGAAAACGAAATCTCAAACTCTTTTGAAACCTTGCAAAAGCAGGGTATTCGTTCCTGCCTGAGCAATTCATCGGTGATCATGTTTTTAGGAAAATCAATCTTTAATTTCACTTAAATGCACTCCGAGGAACAACAACCTCACCTGAAAATTTCTTTGAAAGGTACTGACGAGACTAAAATATTGGGACCCATACGGATCGCGAATACCTACAACGGAGATTTCGTTTCTAGCTGCCCCCTCCCACCACAACAATAAAGACATCGTTCAACATAGAACGAACGCGGCCATTCAACTCTTAGGCGACAAATCGCTCCATTAGTATGCCACCACTACCCATAACCATGCCTACTAGTGCGAGAATGCAGCCTGAGTCACACCTTCCCGAACATTTATTTTGGTTGGCGACTGGACCAATGGTATTCCGAGGCATGGGATACATACTGAGCAAGGGTTTCAGAGCTTTTCTTCGTAGTCACCACGCAAAAATCAGAGGCATGTTTGAATTTTTTATCGAGCTGCTTCTGGCCACCTCCGGTTAAAGCCTCAGCAATACTGTTACCTTTTCCACTATCAGCCTTTTATGCGCTCTAGGCTCTGTATGAAAAGTCTTGAGACGAAGGTCAGGCAAGGCGAAAACAGCCGAGGAAGCGGAGTTTACGGGTTGTAAATGAGCATTCCGAGGCTGTTTTCAACGCAGCATCACCGAGTATCAAGGCTTTTCGTACAGAGCCTAGGAACTCGACCATTGCTAGCGGATCACGCTCCACAAGTTTTTCAAGTAAATCTTCTGCTGCCCAATGCAGAATCATGTCCCCTCCGCCCCCGTCCTTGCAGAGGATGGGATCATTTGACAAAGAAGAGTCAATAACATTGACTTCTCTATCGCTGAGTGCCATCAGGCCACCGTAGCCATCATAAGGAATGACCCAGTAAAAACGCTCGTTCTCTATCTACCCCAATTACCCCCAAAATCCACAACTGTGTTACCACGGGCCCCAGCGCCAACAACAGGATATTTACCGCTGTGACGCCTCCCAAAAGCTCCGATGGGTCGACGCCATCCTTAAAATAACTACGCCCTTCCTTAAAATCATTGTGGCCTTCGATATTTCTCCTTGCTGCCCCATATATATTTTGGTCGGAAGATCGTGCAGAAAGCGGAGCTTACTTACCTCTTTTGGACTTACAAGTAATCTAGCCAGTCATCGGACTTAACTTCCCGTCTCTTCTCAAGAAAATCCTCGTACCGGGCTTTATATTTTTCAACATCTCTCTCAATATCTATAGAAATAAAACCACGCCCTCTCTCCTCTACAGATAAAGCTATAAGCTCAATCTTCATCGGCGAAAGCTCTATCAAGACCCCTGAAACTTTAGACTTATGGAATATAAAGCTCTTTCCCCCGGCCAAGGGAAGGATTTCATCCACCACAGAAAACATTATTGCAGGATTAGATATCTCAATTTTTTCACCATCTTCATAATTTTTCGAATAGCTTTCCGGTATGAGGAAAAGCTTATAATCAATAATAACCAGCCAACCATCTAGCTCAACTAGATCACCGACATTCATTATCACCCCCCTATCACAATAGCATTAACGCCTGTTGACATTGCGCCATCTAACAACCCTTGCTGAACACCTCTTGGCCCGACATATGGATCTCGTGTCATATAGTAACTTACGCCATCAACAGACTTAACACCATCAACAATAATGAAGTGTTTTCCTTGGCCGGCGGGAACCTGAACGATAACACTTGCTCCTTCTTGCAGTGCTTTGTTTAACTGCTCAGGTAGCATTGTCGTGTTTACAGTATTTTTAACTCCCGCCTTAGATATCACATCTGATAATTCCAGAGTATTAACGCCGGTCGGCCTGACCCCGTTTACAAAGCTTCCAATTGCATTGTCAAGGCTAATAGCCGCACCCGTTTTGTCAGTAATTGTCATTGCTGCGCAGGCTGGTCCGCATACAGGGGCGTCACCTTGTAAAATAACCGAGCCCTTTGGTTCATATGGGATCGTTTTAGGCGCAACAGCAATACCGCCTGCGCCATCAACAGAAGCACCTGCTGTCGCTTTCCCCCCACCTGCCACTTTCGAGTCAGCAACGACTACAGGCCCCGCCCCACCCTTGATGGCAGGAATCCCCAGTGTAGCCATCCCCAGCAGGCCGGCCACCATATTACCAGCGGCATTCCATCCATCACCATCAACCGCTTGCTTGGCACCCTGGGTAAACTGCAGCGCCCCGTTGGTCGCCGCCACAGCCCTGATCGTGCTGCCGATAGAGCCGGTCAGGAAGTAGATCGCAGGATCACCCAGATTGGCCAGGCCTTGCTGCTGTTCGCCAATGCGCAGGCTGGACTTGGCATCCAGGTAGGTCTGCTCGTCGACGCTGCGGTCCCGAGTCCAGGCCAGGTTTTCAACCAGTCCCATTTGGCTGCGCTGAGCATCTGCCCAGGCGAGCTTGTCCTGGCTGCTACCAGCGTAGGGATAGCCATAGCCCAAGGCCTGCTCACCACTGAGCAAACTGGCGACACTTGCCTGGACGGTTGCCAGGCTATGGCTGATACCCAAGCCATTTTGGGCATCCACTTTCCTGACGGCATCCAGTCTCTCGAAGGCATAAACCTGCAGGTATGCCGCGAGCTCGACCTTGTCATCCTGGCTAAGCGATACTCAGCAAAGCGACGAGCCGTTAGTTAGTGAAAATTTAATGGCACCGCCTACACAGCCAGAGAGGTTTTGCTGCTGCGTCAACTACTTTCGCAGCACCAAACTATCTCGGTTTCGCAATTTTGCCTTTTATGTAATCGTTCAGATAACTCTCCAGAGGCTTAGCTGTTCCGAGAACATGAAGCTCACCAGACTGCCTATCAATCAAAAACGGGGCATTCCCCGCGAGCTGGGCTGATAGCTCACCGGTTTCCAAAAACTCTTTTGACTGGTAGCAAAAATACCAGCCCTCAGCAAATTCACCTTGACATGTAATTTGCAAAGGGATTTCGGAATCCATTAAATATTCTTTTGCCTTCCTCAAGACACATGCATAAGTTATCATCAATTGGTTCTCAATAGTTGTAGCGCCTTGAAATCACCGAATTTTGCCGGCCTCCCCGTCTGCCCATCAAGGAATCTAACAACACCATTCTGATTAACCACATTAAAAACATGCCCTGACTGACCCGGACCATAAGAGCCAAACACGATTCCACGAGCACCATTTCCAGAGTTTGCCATTTGATGCGCGATAGCCTCAGGTGCCGTCACAGGACCAAATTTAGAGCCGGATTGTTTTTCAAGCGCACTCAACGGAACACCCTTCGTATAGTTGATTGGCAAGGCTGATGCAGGATTTCCTACCAGTGTCGCTTCAGTAGCAATAGAGCAGTTGACACAGTTACGAGTTCGACTTATTTCTGGATAACCCGGATTACCATTCTTGATTGAACCCGCAGTTTGATCGGCCCCACCTGCCACTTTCGAGTCAGCAACGACTACAGCCCACGCCCCACCCTTGATGACAGGAATCCCCAGTGTAGCCATCCCGAGTTCAGTTTTGATTGGCAACTGGACCAATGGTACTCCGAGGCATGGGATACACACTGAGCAAGGGTTTCAGAGCCTTTCTTTGTAGTCACCACGACAAAATCAGAGGCATGTTTGAATTTTTTATCGAGCTGCTTCTAGCCTCCCCCGGTTAAAGCCTCAGCAACACTGTTACCTTTTCCACTATCAGCCTTTTATGCGCTCTAGGAACTCGACCATTGCTAGCGGATCACACTCCACAAGTTTTTCAAGTAAATCTTCTGCTGCCCAATGCAGAATCATGTCCCCTCCCCCTCCGTCCTTGCAGAGGATGAGATCACTTGACAAAGAAGAGTCAACAACATTGACTTCTCTATCGCTGAGCGCCATCAGGCCGCCGTAGCCATCATAAGGAATGACCCAGTAAAAACGCTCGTTCTCTATCCAGTAAACCCCAAACACCTGTACAGGCTCTTCTCGCCCAATTTCTCGAATAATCATATTTACGTCACTCAATAGTCCTACCGGGTTGCAGCACAGGGGGCAGCTGTTGCGGCGTAGTAATTTTCATATCGTATGCTTTATCGGTTACGGAGTTGTACTGGTAGTGGATGGTTATATTTTCTCCGCTAGGTAGACGGTGACTTACTTCCATTTTCCTCCACCCCTCACTCCGCGGAAAATCTTTATCGCCTGCTAGCTTTGTATCACGACCGGCAGATGGATTTTCTACTACTCTGTTCCACAAAGTCTGCTCGTTCAGATCTCTTGGCGCCGTTGACTGATAGCTCTTTGCTGTTGAATGCGTTGCATAGTCTGGGAGACCAGCAGAAAACTCATCGGCAGCATTTTCCCGACCATAATAATCTCTATTTAAACTAGACCTTTCAGTAACAACATTCGGGCTATATCGATCATCAGCAATAGTTGGCTTTCCGCCACTGAAACCACTAGAACCACTATCTTTCGCCCCACCTGCCACTTTCGAGTCAGCAACGACTACAGGCCCCGCCCCACCCTTGATGGCAGGAATCCCCAGTGTAGCCATCCCCAGCAGGCCGGCCACCATATTACCAGCGGCATTCCATCCATCACCATCAACCGCTTGCTTGGCACCCTGGGTAAACTGCAGCGCCCCGTTGGTCGCCGCCACAGCCCTGATCGTGCTGCCGATAGAGCCGGTCAGGAAGTAGATCGCAGGATCCCCCAGATTGGCCAGGCCTTGCTGCTGTTCGCCAATGCGCAGGCTGGACTTGGCATCCAGGTAGGTCTGCTCGTCGACGCTGCGGTCCCGAGTCCAGGCCAGGTTTTCAACCAGTCCCATTTGGCTGCGCTGAGCATCTGCCCACGCGAGCTTGTCCTGGCTGCTACCAGCGTAGGGATAGCCATAGCCCAAGGCCTGCTCACCACTGAGCAAACTGGCGACACTTGCCTGGACGGTTGCCAGGCTATGGCTGATACCCAAGCCATTTTGGGCATCCACTTTCCTGACGGCATCCAGTCTCTCGAAGGCATAAACCTGCAGGTATGCCGCGAGCTCGACCTTGTCATCCTGGCTAAGCAATGAGGGATCGCGCTTGTAGACTTGCAACAGCTTATCGCTACGCTGATCCGCGCCTTCGAAGTTGACCAGATCACGCGCGGCGTCCATTCCGCCGTCTTTGGTCGGAACGCCCTGCACCCGCGGGGTGCTCTGCGCCGCGGGCAGTGTCATGGCGGTGGAGACGGTGCTGGCGACGGCCGGGGGGGCCTGCTGGAGCGTCGGCGCGACCACCGACGTCATTGCCGGGAGGCTGGTGTCGCGCGCAACGATGGTCTCGTGGAGGGCTGGGCAAGCGTGATCGGCGTGCTCGGCCCAGGCTGTGCAGTGGAGGCGGCCCCTCCTACCTGGCTCGACGTGCCTTGGCGGGCGGCCACTTCACCGCTGCGGCTGGGCAGTTTACCCGGCCCTTGGGCCTGATCGATGGCGGCCACGCGCACGCGCGACACTTGAAGCAACCGACGGAGCCCTGAGGGCGAAACCAATCTTTGAATTTATTAAGCCCAATTGAATCAAGGGCAATAAATTTCATCTCACCTTTTCGATACGACACATTCGAAGTCTTTAGCTTTCCAAACCCTTGAATTACATCGCCACGCTCTATTTTTGCGCCTATGAGCGAACTGATCCGACCAAATACACAATTGGCATCCTAGATAAATTTAGACCCCCCACAAGTCCCGCCCCTCTAAAGCCCAGACAAACCCAACACAACCACAAATTAAAAATCAGTCGCTGCGCTTTTTTTAACCTCTGCCACCTTTGACTCCACCCATATCCCTAAAGCGACTGGAACCCCGCAAGACAAGCCAACAAGAATAGACTTATGAATCTCCTCCCAACCAAATACCCAATAATCAAACTTATATTAACCAATAATCGACCCTACAAGGTGCCCCAACATCCCAACTCCAAGAAAAAACAATACAGAATACACCAACAACACAGCCATCAAAAAAAACCCAACTCTTTCCAGCTTCACTTTTTATCTCCTACAGAACTGACTTGCCCCCCCGACGACTTCGGAAAGCACAGAACCGGTTACAGCGCCGTATTTATCAGCTGTTTCTCCGACAACTGGTTTTAACTGACCAGACACTACTTGACCTCCCTTAAAACCCATCAATCCACCCAGAACTGCGCCCAGAAGTAAATACGTCGGATCTTCACCCTTGATCAAACTTCCTAAATAAGATCCACCAGCCCCAGCACCAAGAGTGAACCCTAACCCTCTGCCTTGAGTGGCCCCGCCAACAGTAGCAGCAATTGATGCATCCACGTAACTAAACGGCTTATCGGTGGATAACTGATCACCGATATTCGCTCCGCCGGCTGCTGGGCGCCACAAACACACCTAATGTGCCAGGAGCGTAAACCCAACCGGCGACATAATCATGACCTGGTTCCTGATGCCCATAGCTTCTTGTTAGGGGCTGTCTGAAATGTGTCTGCTCGAAAGCCAGACAAGGCGAAACCGGGCGAGAAACGGCCGGGGCTGCGCCCGACTGTACTAGAATACGTGAACGTTCCGAGCCCATTTCAACATAGCATGAGTGAGCCCAGATACATTCAGACAGAGCTTAGATATCATTTGTTTTATTTTGATGATCAAGTTTATTCAAAAGCGCCTTTCTTTTGTTATCTTTACGCTGAGCCCTGCTATTCTCTCTCATTTCCTCTACTGAAAAACCTATGCGCCCCCCCATTTCCTGATATAGCAGGCAAGCAGCCTCCCCCTCAGCAACATATTCAACCAAAAAGGGCGTAGGAGGGGCATCTTTATTGCGAACTCCAGATTTTAAAAAGCTCACATATTCGCTCAGCACATCAGTGGCTTGTGCCACCGTCATAATGACTTGAAGTCCATCGCTATACTCACACTCCAAATACAGGTGGCCTTCAGCGTATCCCATATGGTGCGCATTTCCAAACCCCAAGTATTCGGCATGCCCTTGAAGCCCACATGCACTCAAACGATCGATCAATGCTTGAGCACTGGCCGTACCACTCACATCATCACTCAACCAACCAACAATTTCGCGCACCCCTACAGGTATTTGCTCGATGCGCGCTCGCTCGCCATGTTCAGACGCGCCCAGATCATAAAATCCAAATATCGACCAATGAGGATATACGATACCTAAATTCATATTTTTCTATCCTTTCCATACACAGGCCACGCTGTGGCCCCCGTACCATCCGGCTTACCGTAGTATCCCTCTATTCTCACGCCACTAGGTGAAATCCCTCGCCACCGTTCAGTACCAGCTATAGGAGATGAATTCCTGAATGCACCCTCGATCTCTACCTGAACTTGCCGCTTGCTCCACTGCTCAGGGAAAAATGTTGTCTCTGCTTTCTTCGGGGCCCAGCTATTCGTCAGAGGATCGCGTATAGAGACATACCCTTTTGAAACACCAAATTCATCAACTTGACCAGTGATTCGAGTCACATTGACATCAGGAGACCTTAAATAATGACCACCCGTCCCAACCCTCTCACCACTCCTCAACGTATTTACTCCACCGTCGAGGATATGATCAAAGCGTATAAACGCCGTTGCGTATAACGTCTCTGTCTGTTGCCGCACCAGCTCCAGTGGGGTAGGCGACGGTTTGAAATCTTCTAGGTATTTTCCGGTATTTGGTGAAACTGCAAGAGCTGGGTCATTCCTGATAACGCCCGGGTTTCCTGGTCGTGTGGAGGCAGCGTCGCCGATTGCAACCGCCCCACCCTTTACAGCGGGAATCCCCAGTGTAGCCATCCCCAGCAGGCCGGCCACCATATTACCAGCGGCATTCCATCCATCACCATCAACCGCTTGCTTGGCACCCTGGGTAAACTGCAGCGCCCCGTTGGTCGCCGCCACCGCCCTGATCGTGCTGCCGATAGAGCCGGTCAGGAAGTAGATCGCAGGATCACCCAGGTTGGCCAAACCTTGCTGCTGTTCGCCAATGCGCAGACTGGACTTGGCATCCAGGTAGGTCTGCTCGTCGACGCTACGGTCCCGAGTCCAGGCCAGGTTTTCAACCAGTCCCATTTGGCTGCGCTGAGCATCTGCCCACGCGAGCTTGTCCTGGCTGCTACCTGCATAGGGATAGCCATAGCCCAAGGCCTGCTCACCACTGAGCAAACTGGCGACACTTGCCTGGACGGTTGCCAAGCTATGGCTGATACCCAAGCCATTTTGGGCATCCAGTTTCCTGACGGCATCCAGTCTCTCGAAGGCATAAACCTGCAGGTATGCCGCGAGCTCGACCTTGTCATCCTGGCTAAGCAATGAGGGATCGCGCTTGTAGAGTTGCAACAGCTTGTCGCTACGCTGATCCGCGTCTTCCAGGTTGACCAGATCACGCGCGGCGTCCATTCCGCCGTCTTTGCGATAATTGTCCCTTGCCTCGTCTCGCTGCTTGGCCGAATGGTCCCCAAGGATGTTGTATTGGGTGCCGTTTTTGGCGACCCATGCCGCTTTGTCCAACGAGCTGGCATCGGCATCCTCCTGGCTTGCCGCCGCCAGCACCCCGACGATCTGCGAGCTCATGGTCAGCAGGCTTTCATTTCCTCCAACCAGCTTGTCGAGCTGTACCACCAGCGCTTCATTCGCGCCCCCCGCCAAAGCACCCGTTCTGAAGTCACCGCCAGTGGCCTTCGACAGCAAGCCACCCACCATCGCATGGATAGCAATCTTGGGGAGGCTGCCGTTCTCGATGCCGAACTGCTTGGTGTAATCCCCCACCGCATTGAAACTGGCTGCCGCCAGCGTATTGAACAGCGCGCTTTTCAACGCATCGCTGGCACTGCCGCCCTGCCCAAGGGCCTTGCTCAGCAGCAGGGAGGTACCATTCTGCAACGTCTGGTTGGCTGCGAACTGACCTACGCCTTTGATCGTGTTCAGTTCGGGCCCAAGGACTTTGCCCGTGACTGGGTCAGTTTTCGTTCCCGTCCAGCCATCGAAATAGGCCGCTGTCAGACCTGCAGCCACACCCGAAATGACATAGCCTTTCATCGCATCGGAGGAGGTCACATCCTTGACCACAGCCCCCAGATTGCCTCGATTATTGACGACGCTTACCGAAGCATTGGTCGCAGCGCCCGTGGCAACGGCCCCGACGGCGGCTCCAGCGACACCGCCGTTGGCCCAGGCCGCTGCGGCAGGGCCGACGACGGCCGCCATGACGATCGCAATCGCGAGCTGAGCAGCCGGCCCCAGACCGGAATTGCTGTACTTGAACGAATCGTGGATTTCCTTGACCTGACGCCAGTCCACGCCACCTTGTGCTTCGACCTGCTTGAGCCAGGCCAGCTTGGGATCGGCCTTGACCATGGCATCGATGGACTCGCTCACCGTCTGCTGGTTGACCTGGCGCACATCCACATGAATCTTGCCAACGGCATTGATCACCAAGTCGCCTTTGGCGACCAGCTCGCTCTGGCGAACCGTTTCATCCGTACGGCCCTCGCCCTTCATGCTGAACCAGCCAACGTTGGACTTGCTCTTCTCGTGACTCTCCTGATGCAGGTCCTTGACCGCCTCGAACGTCACCGCGCCGCCACTATCGATGGTCAGGTCATTACCCGAGGCGAGCTTCGCCCCCTGGTACAACTGATCACCACCGCTCTTGAGCGTCAGGTCGCCACCGCTGCTGACTTCGCTGCCCACCGCCTTGACGTCGGTGACTTCGTCGCGCTGGGTCTGCTTGCTGCCCCAGCCGCCTTTCTTGCTCATGTCGTACAGCGAGTACTGGCTGTCGTTGGCCGCCAGCAGCTCCAGCTTGTCGCCGGCCACCAGGTAGGCTTCCTCGCCGGCGCTGACTTTGCTCGCCACCAGGCGCAGGTCACGCCCGGCGTCGATGGCCAGGTCGCCGCCGGCCTTCACCACGGCAGACTGCTGCTCGACGTCATCCTCCTGCCGCTCGTACTTGGTCTTGCCCTTCTTGCCCTTGGCGTAGCTGTGCTCCTCGTTCGCCGCAGCAGCCAGGGTCACGTCGCGGCCGGCCTGCAGGGCCAGGTCGCGGCGTGCCTCGACTTCGCTGGCGACGATGCTCAGATCCTGGCCAGCGGTGGCGGTCAGTTGCCGCCTGCGCTGATCTCGCTGCCGTGCTGGGTGATGCTGGTGTCGTGGCCGCTGACACGGCGGCGTTGATACTCGTGGCTGTCGACGCCTTCCTGGCTGACGATGGACAGGTCGCGACCGGCATCCAGCCTGATATCGCCACCCGCCTTGAGCACCCCGCCTACGTTGCCGATATCGCGCCCGGCGGTGACGGTCAGGTCGTTCGCCGCCTCGATGCGCGCAGCGCTGTCGACCAGGTCCTTGGTCACATGCTCACCACCGGCCCGGCCTTCCAGACGGGTGACGCTGCGTTCGTTGATCACATCGCCGGTCAGCGCGGTCAGGCTCACTTCACGACCAGCGATGATCCCGCCCTGGGCGTTGCGGATCGAGTCGGTGGCGAGCATGTCCAGGCGCCCGCCTGCTTCGATCAGGCCGCTGTTGCTGATGTTGGTGGCGCTGGCGGCGAGGTTGTTGGTGGCACGCAGGGTGCCGACGTTGACCAGGTCGCCGCCGCTGATCAGGTTGACGTCACGGCCTTGAATCAGCGCGCCGTTGGGGGCGACGCGACCGTTGGCGTGGGCCAGGTACAGCACTGGCGCCAGCACCTTTTCGCCGTTGACCTCGACCTGCTCCATCCAGACGATGTCGTGGGTCAGGGCGGCGACCTGCTCGGCGCTGAGCGACACGCCCACGCTCAGCGGCGGGCGATATAGCACGAAAGAGTTTCCCGGACGCCTCCTGTATGTGCTCGACCGCCTAAACCGCTGGTTCTATTCGCCGCGCCCGCCACTCAACTGGTTTACCGTACACCGAGCGACGACGGTGTGCGATGGCTGCCAGACCGGGGTAAGACTGGGACACAGCTGGGGAGCGGGGTCAGGAGGGGGCAACATCGGCGACAGGCCTGCCTATCTCGGCCACTTGCTTGACTGCTTCGATCTTGAATTCTTCGGGGTAACGTTGACGACTCATGGCACCTCCTATTTGGGGCTCATTATGAGGCTTAGAGGTGTCTACGAAACCAGGGGCGATTCATAAGGCCCCAGGTACCACATCAGGATTTCGACCCGATATTTTTGTTGCTATATAACGATGATCCCCATCAACAATTACATCGCCATCCATCTTAATTTCCGGAACAATATCTCCCTTAAGAAGCCGATTAACATATCTTTGCACCGCAGGTAATGATACAGCGCCTTGCGCACTAATAGCAGGTTCACCCTGCAATGCTTTTTGAATTACCCAAGGGTTACCTCTGAATCCTTCGAAGCCAGAGGTTTTCCTGCTGCCTCAGTAGCTTTGCACCAACTAGCTATCTACGTTAGATAGCCGTTTAAATTCCTTTCGAGCCAACTGCCTATTTTTCTGCGAAACCGCCTTATCCGTGGACAATATTTTCAATTGCTTTATTAACTGAGAGGCGTCCCTGGCGGTTACATCGGCAACCCATGAAAGTGCAAGCCCTATCCAATAGTCAGAGTCATGATTCAATCCTGCCTCTACAACGCACACGTAAGGAAAGCCATCCCCCAAAGCCGCCTTAGCAACCTCAACAGGTGTCTCAAGCAAAGAAATGATGCGTTTAAAATCTGACGCCTCTACCAAAGGAAAGGACAAGTCATGCCCTTCAAGATGCCAGCCACCAAGTTCATCTCTACAAATATTTAGCTCATCTAGAGAAAATCTCACCAAATAGTTTCTCATACATTCCTACATCCCTGGATGATGTTTAATTTCTAGACCGTACTGTTTCATGGTCTGTTCAAATTTATGCCTGACCTCAGGACTCCAATTTTTCCAGTAATGCCCACTATACTCATTGGTTATTACCTCTCCATTGGTCCCTCGTCTAAACATACCCCCCACTAGAGTGGATGAATCAGCATCTATAGTTTTAGCCAATTGCTGATGAGGAGAGCCCCCAAGATTCGTAGTTGGCTTACCAACTACGAACGTGCTTGTTTTAGGATCAAAAACAAACTCAATAGAACCATTCTTGGTGCTGGGGAAGTAGTTCTGTACAGCTTTGACTGATACGGAGCCAGGTTCAAGGCCAAGTACACCTAGTGCGGGCCCTGAGCCATGCCAAGTTGCGCCACCTTTTGCATCCACCATCCCTGGCTTGGCAGCATCCGACTCGCCGCACGGACCTACGTTATGAACCCAGGTTTTGAGTTTACCTACATAAAACGTATGCCCAACATCCACGGAAAGATTGAATGTCTCGCCGACTAACTTATGCAACCTTATCGAAGCAACGCGACTCGACGTGTCATTTCCAGCTCCATCAGCCAAGGACTGTAGCAAGTCTCCAGTCCTCAAGTCACTCATCGGCACAAAATCATGTCTGGCCGGTACATAGAATGGGTGACTGGGGGTCACGAACAAAGTCTCAGTCTGAACCTGACCATCTGCGCGCAAGCTTTCCAGGGTCAACCGATAGATTGGCTGATCGTTACGGATGTGCGTCGCAGTGATCGCTGCGGCGAAGGGTTCACCCCCATGCTCAGGCTTGGTCCAGACTATATCCCCGACCTTGAGGGTTTCAATCGCTCGGTCGCCCCCCGGAGTCGCAACCAAGGTTCCTGCTGCGAAGCAGCAAGGGCCACGCTCAGTTCCGCCAACTGCGCCCTTGCGACTTGTGACTGCCTTGACGACAGTTCGCAGCCACATCCCAAAGGTGCCGACATCCTCTGCATCAACCCCAACCCCTGCCTGCCCCGCAGCCTCTTGGGCTGCATCGGTCATCGCCTTGGTCATGGCGGTTCCGACGAGTGTCTGCATGGCCTGGTAGTTACTGAGTATCGTGGCGCCGAGCGCATACTGCTCTTTCCATCCGACTTCCTTCATGCTGCCAGCCAACAGCGCATGAGTTTTCTGGTAGTCATCCGAGAACAACTTGTACTCGCTACGGCAGGCGTCCATGTCACGGGCACACAGCCGCTCCAGCCGCTCCTGATTTTCGATATTCAGGTCGCCATACCGCTTGCGTACATCAGCGCATGAATTGTTCGCCTCACACGTCTTGAGCTCGGCGAGAAACGCCTCGACCTCTTTATGTCGAAGGAAATTGTTCTGAGTAGCCTGCTGTGCGACCCAAGCAGCCACTTGTTGATCTTTGGCGTCAGCACCTAGGCCAGCAGCAACTGTCATACCGACCAATTGTGAGGTCATGCCCAATACACGGTCGTGAGCTTCACCGGGAAAGATCTTGTCCCCGACCAGTTGCACCAAAGCCTCATTCGCGCCTGCCGCCAACGCCGCCGTGCGGAAGTCACCGCCCGCCGCCTCAGCAATCAGACCACCGACGATGGCATGCACTGCGACGCGCTTGGGCAACCCGCTGCCCATCAGACGATCTCCGACCTCATTGAAGATCGCTCCGCTCAATGCGTCCGCAGCAATCTCCAGGCCGGCCTGGACAGCGTTGTCCTTCAGGCTGCCACCGTAGACCACCGTACTCAGCGCTGCTTTGAGTGCAATGCGAGACACGATGCTGTCACCGCCCGGTGCAAGCGCCGACATCACATAACCTTTCATGGCATCACTGGAGGTCACATCCTTGACCACCGCACCGAGATTCCCACGGTTGTTTACCGCACTGGTGGCAGCGTTGGTAGCGGCAGCACTGACCACCGAGTTGGCGGCAAAACCGAGCGTTGAGTTACTTGCGGCTCCGACCGCAGAGGCTCCAGCTCCCCAAGTCAGATAGGTCACGATGATTGCAATGACGAGTGAAGCTCCCGCGCCCAAACCTGACTGGTCGTACTTGAAGCTGTCGTGAACCTCCTTGACTCGACGCCAGTCCACATCACCCCGAAGCTCTGCTTCCTTGAGCCACGCAAGCTTGGGGTCAGCCACGATCATGGCGTCGATACTCTGGCTGACAGTTGCCTGATCGATATGCTTGATATCGATCTTCAATCCGTCGACAGCCTTGATGGTCAAGACGCCTTGCGCAACCAGCTGATTCTGTCGAAGAGTCTCGTCAGTCGTGCCACGCCCTTTCGCACTGTTCCATGCAAGATCGCCCTTGGATTTTTCATGGCTTTCCTGGTGCATGTCTTTGACGGCTTCAAAGGTCACTGCACCGCCACTGATGATTGCAAGATCACTTCCAGCTTCGACTTTGGCGCCTTGATAGAGCTGATCGCCACCACTGACCAGGGAGGTGCTGCCACCGCTGCTGACCTCACTGCCAACTGCTTTTACATCTGTAACTTCATCACGCTGGGTCTTGCTGCTACCCCAGTTACCCTTCTTGCTCATGTCATAGAGTGAGTAATGGCTATCGTACTCAGCCAATAGCTCAAGCTTGCCACCCGCGACCAGATAGGCGTCTTCACCCGCACTGACTTTACTGGCAACCATCTTCAGATCGTTTCCAGCCTCGACCTGTATGTCTCCTCCGGCTTTCAGACTGGCACCTACTTGACGAACATCATCTAACTGCGTTGTCGTCTTGGTCTGGCCTTTCTTACCCTTGGCGTAGTCATGCTCCTCATTGGCCGCCGAACTCAGGAGAATGTCGTTACCTGCACTCAATGTCAGGTTGCGCCGAGCTTCAATCTCACTAGCGATGACCGAAAGATCCTGACCTGCTGTCGCGGTGATGCTTCCACCGGCAGTTACCTCGCCTCCGTATTGAGTGATAGTTGTGTCGTAGCCACTGACTCGACGACGCTGATACTCGTGACTTTCGAGAGACTGCTGGCTGGTCAGACTGAGGTTGCGAGAGGCCTCCATATCAAGGTTCCCCCCCGCCTTGACCACCCCGCCCACGTTGCCAATATCCCGCCCGGCGGTGACCGTTAGGTCGTTCGCCGCCTCGATGCGCGCAGCGCTGTCGACCAGGTCCTTGGTCACATGCTCGCCACCGGCCCGGCCTTCCAGGCGGGTGACGCTGCGTTCGTTGATCACATCGCCGGTCAGCGCGGTCAGGCTCACTTCACGACCGGCGATGATCCCGCCCTGGGCGTTGCGGATCGAATCGGTGGCGAGCATGTCCAGGCGCCCGCCCGCTTCGATCAGTCCGCTGTTGCTGATGTTAGTGGCGCTGGCGGCGAGGTTGTTGGTGGCACGCAGGGTGCCGACGTTGACCAGGTCGCCGCCGCTGATCAGGTTGACGTCACGGCCTTGAATCAGCGCGCCGTTGGGGGCCACGCGACCGTTGGCGTGGGCCAGGTACAGCACCGGGGCCAGCACCTTCTCGCCATTGACCTCGACCTGCTCCATCCAGACGATGTCGTGGGTCAGGGCGGCGACCTGCTCGGCGCTGAGCGACACGCCCACGCTCAGCGACAGCTTGTCCTTGCTGGCGATGGCGTTGTCCATCAGGTAGCGGAACAGCGTCTCGTCGCTGGTCATGCCATCGATGTAGCGCTGGCCGGTGCGGGCCACCACGGCTTCGCGGATCAGGCGTTGTTCGTAGAGGCCGTCGCCCAGGCGCTTGATGGCCTGGTCCGGATTGACGTTGAGCTGGCCAAGCAGGTAGTCGGAGCTCAGGAACTGCTTGAGGTCGGTCAGGGCCGGGTTGGTCTCCACCAGGTATTTGTGCGAGGTGCTCGGCACGCTGCGCTCTGGGACGCCCTGGACCAGTCGAACACCCGCTGCCAGGCCATCCAGCGCTACTCCGGCGCCGCTGACGGCGCCTTGGGCCGCAGCCGAGCCTTGGGCGGACAGCGTCTGCGCCGCACGGTTGTCGGCATTGGTGGTGCTGGCCAGCGGTGAGATGAAGGTGCCGCTGCCTGCTTGGGTATGGTCGGCGGTGGCGCCCAGGGCATCGCCGCTGATCGCGGCCTGGCCAGTCTGGGTGCTGATGCGGAACAGGCCGTTGCTGCCTTGAGGCAGGCTAAAGCTGGGCAGCGTGACCGGGTTGACCTGGCGCTGAGCGAGGTCGGGCGGCAACTGCGGGTTGAGCGCGCGCACCTGGGTCTGGGCCTGGCGCGGATCAGCCGTGGCATCGCCACGGGCCCCGATGGTACCGGCGCCGGCCTGATTGACGCGCACCACGCTGTTGTCGATGCGCTGGGTGGCGTTGATGGTCACGGCGCCAGCCGACTGCACGACCGCCGGGGCAACCACGGCGCCAGCGATCGGCGTCCTGTTGTCGATGACGTCATAGATGCTGTACTGCGGATACCCCGCAGCGGCCATGACCTCGTCGAGGGTCAGCGAGCCGGGGTTCTGGTTGAACTGGTTCTTGGCCTGGATGAACGCGTTGTACTGGCCGCGATCACGGGTATACATGCTCGCGGTGAGGTTGCGCTGCTCGCCTCCACCGGCGCCCTTGTTCTCGAACACCGCCGTGTTGATGGCGATGTCACCCGCCGCCGAAACGCTGCTGTAGTGGTTGCGGAATGCGTCACCGGCGAAGGTCAGCTTGCTGCCGGTGGTGATGAAGGCGGTGGGGGTATCGCGGTCGATGACGTCTTCCCAGCTTTCCGTTGCCGAGAAGTACAGCTCGCAGCCCTTGCCCTTGCAGCGGTCGTCGGAATAGACATTGACGTTGCCGGCGACCAGTTTCTTGGTCGAGCTCAGGAATTCCTTGCGGTTGAGCAGCGTGTCCACCGCCAGGGTCATGTTGCCGGCGCTTTCCACGCTGCCGGAGATGTTGTCCAGCAACACCGCGCGGGCACTGGCGTTGCCGGCAAAATCAAGGGCACCGAGGCTGTAGATATCGCCGTAGTAGTTGCTCAGGCTGCCGACGCGCAAGGTCATGTCATTGCCGCTGAACACCAGGCCGCGCTGGTTGCTCAGGCTGTTGGCGGCGAGCTTCACCGCCGCAGCGCCACCCAGGGTGCCGCGGTTTTCGAGGCTGGCGGCCGTCACCGTCAGGCCGCCCAGGGCGGTCAGGCGACCGTCGTTGCTCAGCAGGTTGCGCGCGGTCACCGCGGTGTCGGCGCCACCGGCCAGGCTGGCGGTACTGGACAGGCGGATATCGTTGGCGCCCAGCGTCAGTGCGCCAAGGCTGCTCAGGCGGCCATTGCCATCATAGTTGCCGGTCAGATCCAGTTGCAGGCTGCCATCGCTGGCCAGCAGGCCATGGTTGGTCCAGTCGCCGCCCCGGCCCTTTAGGCTCTCGACGGCCAGCAGCTTGCCGCTGGCGGTCTGGACGAAGCGACCGATGTCCAGCTCCAGGCGCCGGGCTTGCAGCACGCTGCTGTTGGTCCAGCTGGCAGCGGCGATGCTCAGCAGGCCATCGGTGTGCAGCACGCCGCCGGCCTGGGTGACCTTGTCGGAGGCCAGGCCGAAGCTACCCTGGCCGGTGTGCAGGAGTTGCCCGCCGCTGTTGCTCAGGCCACCGATCTGCAGGTCGAGGTCCTGGTTGGCGGTGGCCAGCACGCCGTTGTCGTTGAGCAGGTTGCCCGCGACGATCAATCGACTGGTGCCGGTCTTGCCAAGGGCGCGCAGGTTGCCGCTGCGGTTGTCGAGTTCGCTGGCACGCAGTTGCAGCTCGCTCTCGCTTTCCAACTGGCCGAGGCTGTTGTAGAGCGCGCCGCTGAGGCCAAAGTCGATGCGCCCGGCGCCGATCTTGCCGCTCTGGTTGAACAGTTGCTGGCCCTGCACCTTCAGCAATCCGGCCGCGTACAGGCCACCGCCGCGGTTGTCGAGATCGGCGGTGACGATCTTGCCGTCACCGCCCAGCGCCGAAAGGTAGCCGCCCTGGTTGTTCACCTTGGCGTCGGCTGCGATGTCCACGGACTGCGCCTGGGTGGTACCGCCAGCGTTGTCGAACAGGTCGCTGAAGACGCCCTTGAACAGGCCTTTGGCCGCGCTGAGCATGCCATTGCCACTGTTATCGAGGCTCGCCGCGTGCAGTTCGAGGTTGCCTGCCTGGCTCTCCAGGCGACCGCCGCGGTTGTCCAGGCGCTTGTCCAGGCGCACATCGATATCGCCTTGGCTCTTGAGCGTGCCGGCCTGGTTGTCCAGGGCAACGGCATGGATGTCGAGCTTGCCGTGCTCACTGAACAACAGGCCATCGTTGCCGTTGAGCAGATCGCCGCTCAGGCGCAGCACCAGGTTCTGCTGGCTGGCCAGATTGCCACCGTGGCTGTTGTCCAGCGTGCCCGAATCGACATGCAGCAACCCATGGCTGATCAGCTTGCCGCCTTGGTTGTCGACACGCACGGCCTTGAGCAGCAGGTCGGCGCCACTGACCAGGCGCGCATCGTCGGTATTGAGCAGTGCATCGGCCAAGGTCAGGTCGAGCGCCGCACGGCTGACGAGCTGGCCCTTGGCGTTTTCCAGACGCTTGCCGGCGATGCTGATCGCCTGGCCATTGATCTGCCCGCCCTGGTTGTCGATGACGGTGCCGTCCTGGTCGAGCGTCAGGTCACCTGTGGCGGAAATGAGCCCGCCGCTGTTGTCCAAACGATCGCCGACACTGAGGGTGATCGCCTGCTCCGAGGAGACGATGCCCTTGCGGTTGTCCAGGCTGGCCGCCGTGACCTGCTGGCGGCCCTTGCTGACCAGAGCGCCCTGGTCACGGTTGTCGAGGGCGCCGGTCAGGGTCACGGTAAGATCACCGTCCTTGCTCGACAACGTGCCTTCGCCGCTGTTGTTCAGGTCGCTGCCGCTGACCTGCAGGCCTTGAACGCCGGACATCAGGCCCTTGGTGCTGTTGTCCAGCTGTGCCGCCTCTACGGTCAGCCGGCCGTCGCTGAGGATGCGGCCCTGCTGGTTGTCGATGCGCTTGGCGAGCAGGCTGAAGGATTGCTGGCTGGTGACTTCGCCAGCGCTGTTGTCGAGCTTGCCCAGGCGCTGGATGTTCAGCGGGCCATTGGCACTGATCAGGCCGCTCTGGTTGGTCAGGTCGCCGCCGTTCAGGTCGAGGTCGAGTTTCTGCTCACCGATCAGACGCCCCTGGCGCTGGATCAACGCACTCACCCGCAGCAGCAGATCGCCCTTGGCGGAGATCTCGCCGCCCTCGCTGGAATCGACCTGCCCGGCCACCAGCGTCAATTCGGCATCGCTGTGGATGCGACCGCCGCGCTGAAGGGCATCGGCGCCGTTGCGCACGTCGCCCGTGGTCAGGGTCATGGCCTGCTTGCTGCTCAAGGCGCCGCCACGGTTGTCGAGGCCGTCGCTGGTGACGGTCATCGCCGCCTGGCTGATGAGCTGGCCGCCCTGGTGGTTATCCAGTTGTCCGGTCGTGACGGTCAGGCCGGTGTTGCCCGACAGCAGGCCGCGCTCGCTGTTGAGCACGCCTGCACTGGTGACGGTCAGCGCTGCGGCGGCGGAGAGGATGCCCTGGTCGTGGTTGTCGAGTTGACCGTCGATCACGGCCTTGAGGGCCTTGCCGCTGGCCAGGGTGCCGCCGCTGAAGTTATCGAGGCTGACAGCCTCGACGTCGAGATCGTGGCTAGCCGACAACACGCCCTTGAGGCTGTTGTCCAGAACACCGGCAATGCGCAGGGTCAGGTCCTGGGCGCTGATCAGGCGTCCGCCACGGTTGTCGAGGCGGTCGGCGACCAGGCTGAAGCCGTGGTCGCTGGAAATCTCTGCGCCGTTGCGGTTGTCCACCGCGCCGATCTGGCGCAACAGCAGGCTGCCTGGCGAGCGCAGCAAGCCACCGTCGCGGTTCACCAGTTGGCCGTGCTGCAGGTCGAGGTCGATGCCGGTCCCGCTGACCAGTTGCCCGTGGTCATGCTGGTCGAGGCCGGTCAGCGTCGCATCGATCTGGCCGGAGGCACTGATACGGCCACGGGCGCTGTTGTCGAGCTGGGTGGCGACCAGCAGCAGGCTGCCGGCACCGATGTTGCCCTTGGCGCTGTTGTCGATGGCGCCGCTGCGCAACTGGGCATGGCCAGCTGCACTGATGGCGCCGCCCTGGCTGTTGTCCAGGCGGGCGGCGTCAAGCACCAGCCCGGCATCGGTCACCAGAATGCCGCCCTGGTTATCCAGCAGCCCTTCGCTGGTCAGGCCCATGGCAGCGATGGCCGAGACCTTGCCGCCCTGGCGGTTACGCAACGTGCCGGCGTTCAGCGTGAGGGTGCCGTCACTGACGATGAGGCCGGCGTCGCTGTTGTCCAACTGGCCGTCCAGGGCCAGCTCGATATGCTTGTGGCTGCTCAACCGGCCGCCGTTGTTGAGCAGTTCGGTGCCTTTCAGGCTCAGGCTGTCGTAGCCGCTGAGCAGGCCCTTGTTCTGGTTCAGCAGGCGCTGGACGGTCAGGGTCAGGCCACGGTCGCCAATGACCTTGCCAGCCTGGTTGTCCAGCAGTGCGCTGGCGTCGAGCACGACCTTGCCTGCGCTGGAGATCTCACCCTGCTGGTTGAGCACGCGCGCCGCGCGGATGTCGACCAGATTGGTCGCGCCAATCCCGCCGCCGTTCTGGTTGTCGATCGTGTTGGCGGTGAGCAGCAGGCTGCCCAGGCTGGTCAGCCTGCCGCCCTGCTGGTTCAAGGTGCCCAGGTGGGCTTCGAGGTCACCTTTGGCCGTGATGTTACCCAGGCGTTGATTGTCGACCTTGTCGGCGATCAGTTCGAGGCGGCCATCGCTCTGCAGGTGGCCGGCATCGCTGTTGGCCAGGCTGGCAACTTCGATGTGGGCCTTGCCCTTGGTGGTGGCTACGCCCTTGTCGCGGTTGTCGAAGTCCCCGCCGGTGACGGACAGCGAGCGGTCGGCAAGCACCAGACCGCCACGGTTGTCGAGGCGTTCGCCATGCAGTGAGAGATCGCCGACGCTCGACAGCATGCCGTTGTCGCGATTGTTCAGGGTGGCCACTTTGACGGCCAGTGTGCCGTCGCTGAGCAGGTTGCCCTTGCCGCTGTTGTCCAGGCCCACGGCTTTGAGATCGAGCAGACGCTTGGCCGAGATCAGGCCGAGGCGGTTGTCGATGTCGGCGCTGGCGACGATCAGCACGTCGCCGCCCAGCATCTGCCCGCCGCTGTTGAGCAGCCCGGCGGTGGTGATGTCGAGGCGATCGGCCTTGAGCTTGCCGCCGTTCTGGTTGTCCAGCAGCGCGCGGGTGGTCAGCCTGGCCTGCTGGTCGCTGCCGATCAGACCGTTGCCGCGGTTGTCCACCTGGGCGGCGGTGACCTGCAGATCCCCCTGGCCGACCACACGGCCGCCACGGTTGTCGAGGTTGCCGGTGATATCCAACACGGCCTGGCCCTTGCCTTGCAGCAGGCCTTGCTCACGGTTGTCGATCGCACCGCCCGTGGCTTTCAGGGTGTCGTCGGCCAGCACCTGGCCTTTGCGGTTGTCCAGCAGGCCTGCGGTCAGCGTGGTGGTGCGGCCCTTGAGGCTGCCACCCTGGTTGTCGAGCGTGGCGCTGCTGTCGATCTCGAGGTTGCGGTTGGCGACCACGCTACCGCGGTTGTGCAGGGTCTGGCCCTTGAGGCTCACGTCGCCCTGGGCGTTGCGGCTGTTGTCTGGCTCCACGCCGGCTTCGATGATCCCTTGGTTGTCGATCCGCGCGCCCTGCACGCTGATGCTGCCCTTGGCGGCGAGGCTCTGGCCGACAGTCACATCGTCACGCACACGCACGGTGGCGCTGCCGGCGGTGTAGGTCTTGCCGGTCAGCTCGGCGCTTTGCGCGGCAATCTTCAGGTCGCCGGCGCTGGAGGTCTGAGCAAGCGTCACCTTGCCGTTGGCGTCTACCTGGATATCGCCGGTGGTAGCGGCCATGTTGCCAGCCAGCTTGACCCCCACGCCCTGCTCGGTGCCGACCAGGCGGATGGTGTTGGCATACATGCCGCCCAGCGCCGAGCTGTCGATGGCCAACATGGGCTTTTCGCTGCCGTCATCGGCACGCGGGGTGGCCTGCAGGGTATCGGCCTGGACGTCGTTGCGCCCGGTGACGATGTTCAACTGCTTGGCATGCAGCTCGGTATTGAGCTTGGCACTGCGGGTGATCAGGTCGAACTGGTCGAGGTTGGTGGCGTTGAGCGCATCGCCCTCGATGGCGATGTCGCCGCCATCGACCTGGAAGCGGTCCAGGCGCTCGCCGTCCATGATCGGCTTGCCGGTGGTGAGGGTCGCCCGTGGCGTGTTGATGAAGCCGCAGCCGTTGCAGGTGATGCCGTGGGGGTTGGCGACGATGACCCGGGCCGCCTGGCCCGCCACCTCGGTGTAGCCTTGCAGGGTACTGCGGTTGCCGCCGGTGACCTGGTTGAGGATGACCTGGGCCGCCTGCCCCCTGAGATTGGGGTTGCCGACGATGATGCCGCCCAGTTGAGTCGACTGGGTCTTGCCGGTGGCGTTGTTGAGGATCAGCCCGTTGCTGCCGACGTTGTAGTCACGGAAGGTGTTGCTCGACAGGCCGCTGCCGTTGGGGGTGGCGATATTGACGATCGGCACCCCGTTGCCGGCCTGGTTGATGCTGGTGTTGGCATTGGCCGCCGCATCGACGGTCAGCTGTGCAGCCGTGCTGACGATGGGGTTGAGAAACATCACGCCAGCAACGATCAGGGCGATGCACTGGTTCAGTGGGGTGCGGATATCCATGTCGAACAAACTCCAGTCGCAGCTCAGGCCAGTTGCCGGCCTGCCCCGCAAGGGGCAGCGATGTCACGGGTAATGGGTAGGGCCGGCGCTCAGAAGAAGGCGTCGACGCGGAAATAGATCGGGTGCTCGCGGCGGGTTACCGCATCGGGGCGCTCCAGCGAACGGGCAAAGGTTGCGCTGGCAGCGAAGTATTGGCCGCGCACATTGAACTCCAGGGCATTGCCGCTCAGGCGCCCATGGTCCTTGCCGTTGCCATGCTGGCCCTTGATCACACCGGCGTCGTAGGCGAACGCCATGCCGTATTCGCGCAACCAGGGCTGCAGCGCTGCCCAGGTGACCGGCCGACGCCAGCGCAACTGGTTGCGCCAGTAGCCGCCGCTGTCGCCGGTGAGGGTCTGATCCTTGAAGCCACGCACCGAGGTCAGCCCGCCGACACTGATGCGCTGGGCACTGTAGAGCGCGTCCTCGCTGCGCTGGCCGGTGGCCAGGCTGTCGAAGCTGAACTGTTCGCCCCACAGCTGGAACGGCTGCAGGTAGCTCAGGGTCAGGGTGTACTTGTTGTAGCGCGACACCGGTTCGTTGCCGTGGGGGTCGCCTGCGCCCTGGGCGTCGAGCGCGCCGATGCCCTGCTGCCAGCCGGCATCGAGGTTGACGAAGGCATTGCCGATGCGTCGGCCGTGGTTGACGCCAAGCTGACGCTCGGTGATGCGGGTGCTGGAGACATCGATCAGGGTGTCGTCAAGGTAGTTGCGCGCGCGCAAGTGGCTCACACCGATGTTCACCGCCGTCTTGCTCAGGCTGTCGCGGTGGATCACCCGTTCGGCCTGGAACTGGTGCACGCTGTTGTCGCCGTCGAGCTTGAAGGGAAAGCCGCTGGAGGTGTCGCGGGTGCGGTAGTAGTTGTGGTTGTAGCTGTAGTTGAAGGTCCACCAGCCCCACGGCAGGCTGTAGTTCAGGCCATGGCTGTCGGAATGGCGCCAGTGGTCGCTGACCACATCACGCCCGCCCCTGAGGCTCAGCTGATCGGCCAGGCCCAACGGGCTGTCCCACTCCAGGCCCAGGTTCATCTGTTGCTCGCCGCTGCTGGCATCACCATTGTTGTGGCGGCTGGCCGAGACTCGCCAGGGTTTGTCACGCTGGCCCTTGAGCTGCACGCGGCTACCGCCGACTTCCTGGCCTGGCACCAGCTCGACTTCGACCTGACGCGACGGCAAGCGACCAAGCTGGTCGACCATCTGCTCCATGTCCCGCAGGTTGAGCACTTCGGAGACCTGGCCGGGGAAGGTCATGGCCATTTCCCGTGGGCTGGCAAGCGCTGAGCTGTCCAGGCCTTCCAGGCGCCCTTCGACGATGATGATCTGCAGGATGCCCGAACCCAGGTCCTGCTGCGGCAGGTAGGCACGGGTGGTCAGGTAGCCGCGGTCGATGTAGTGATCGGTGATGCGCTTGAGCAGGCCGTTGAGCTCGCCCACCTGCAGGCACTTGCCTTCATAGCCGTCGACCAGTGCCTGGCGCTGCCGCTCGCTGAGCAGGGTCGCACCTCGCAGCTCGACGCTGCGGATCTGGAAGCACCGCCCTTGCTCCGAGGGCGCCACAGGGGCTTGTGGGGCCTGCTTGCCGGGCAATTGCTGCAGTTCCTCAAGGCGCTTGCGCTGCTCTTGCAGAAGGTTTTCCTGACGGTCACGAATCAGGTCGCGGTCGCCGGGAGACTGGAAGGGGGCGGCACTGGCAAGCAGCGGCAGGAGCGCAAAGCCGGTCGCCAGCGCACGGAGGAAGAGGGACATGCAAGTAATCCGTCACTTGAGAACTGATCGCATCACTGCGAAAGGGAGCGAAGGATACAAGAGCAGAACCACGCCATCAATGCGCCACTTAGTGCTTTGCGACGAACGCTGATTCGTTTCCGTGCTTGGATAGCGAAGGGATGCGGGTCGGGGGGATCGGGCGGGGTTTCGGGCAATTGCTACAGAATGAAAAAAGCCCGCCAGTGTGATAGCGGGCAAGGACCTACGAAGATTCTTCTAGCGACCAACTAGCTCCCGCGATAGGTCGAATAGCTGTACGGCGAGATCAGCAGCGGCACGTGATAGTGCTCCTGCCCTTCATCGATGCCGAAGCGCAGCACCACGACATCGAGAAACGCCTGGTCAGGCAGTGCAACACCCTTGGCCCGGTAGTAGTCCCCGGCGGCAAACTGCAACTGGTAGACACCGGTACGGTAGTCATCGCCCTGCAACAAAGGCGCATCGACGCGGCCATCGCTGTTGGTCAGTGCGCTGTTCACCAACTCCAGTTGCTGGCCTTCGACACGGTACAGCTCGACCTTGATCGAGCTGCCCGGGCAGCCGTGAGCGGCATCCAGTACGTGTGTGGTCAAACGTCCCATTTGCTTGTCGCCTCTTGTCGTTTGCATGGGCAGAAAATACACGGCATGCACCAACACGAGGCTGACGAAATGCCGGAATGGGCTCATTAAGACACTTTCGATTCAGATTGTACACAATTTTTTGAACCCCGCTGCGCACCGCTCATGGCAGGCCTTGCGAGCACGAGCATCCGTCGCAAATACAGGGCCTGTGCAGCAGGCCGAGGTATTATCTGACCGATCAGGCAGGTTTCTTGCAGTGCTTTTCCAGCCTGAGTTTGAGGCGACAAGTGGGAAGAAATGCGGAAAAACGGGCTTACAAATGGTCAAATAAGTTGTATACAATCACCCCATCCGGTGCGTGCGACAACCCGCCGCGGTCCACCCACCACCCGCACCTACGAACATAAGGAAGACTGCAGTGAGCGCTGACTACCCTCGCGACCTGATCGGTTACGGCAACAACCCACCTCACCCGCAATGGCCGGGCAACGCCCGCATTGCCCTGTCTTTCGTGCTCAACTACGAAGAAGGTGGCGAGCGCAACATCCTGCACGGTGACAAGGAGTCCGAAGCCTTCCTCTCTGAAATGGTGGCTGCCCAGCCGCTGCAGGGCGTGCGCAACATGAGCATGGAGTCGCTCTACGAATACGGCAGCCGCGCCGGGGTGTGGCGCCTGCTCAAGCTGTTCAAGGACACCGGCGTACCGCTGACCGTGTTCGCCGTGGCCATGGCCGCCCAGCGCCACCCGGACGTGATCCGCGCCATGGTCGAGGCCGGCCATGAGATCTGCAGCCACGGCTACCGCTGGATCGACTACCAGTACATGGACGAGGCGCAGGAGCGCGAGCACATGCTCGAGGCTATCCGCATCCTCACCGAACTGACCGGCGAGCGCCCGCTGGGCTGGTACACCGGGCGAACTGGCCCGAACACCCGGCGCCTGGTGATGGAGGAAGGCGGCTTCCTCTATGACAGCGACACCTACGACGACGACCTGCCCTACTGGGAGCCGAACAACCCTACCGACAAGCCGCACCTGGTGATCCCCTACACCCTGGACACCAACGACATGCGCTTCACCCAGGTGCAGGGCTTCAACTGCGGCGAGCAGTTCTTCCAGTACCTCAAGGACGCCTTCGACGTGCTCTACGAAGAAGGCGAGCACGCGCCGAAGATGCTCTCCATCGGCCTGCACTGCCGCCTGGTCGGCCGCCCCGCGCGCCTGGCCGCGCTCAAGCGCTTCGTCGAGTACGCCAAGAGCCACGAGCAGGTCTGGTTCGCCCGTCGCGTGGACATCGCCCGCCATTGGCACGCCACCCATCCGTACAAGAAAGAGAACGCCTGATGACCGCTTTCAACACCCTCAAGCCCTCGAGCCTCGGCCGTGACGCCTTCGTCGCGGCCTTCGCCGACATCTACGAGCACTCGCCGTGGGTCGCCGAAAAAGCCTACGCGCTGGGCAACCTGAGCGAGCTGGACGAGATCGAGGTGCTGCACCAGCGCATGAGCGACATCCTGCTCAGCGCCAGCCACGCCGAGCAACTGGCGCTGATCAACGCTCACCCGGACCTGGCCGGCAAGGCAGCGGTGCAGGGCGAACTGACCGAATCGAGCACCAACGAACAGGCCGGCGCCGGCATTCACCAGTGCACTGCCGAAGAGTTCGCACGTTTCACCGAACTCAATGACGCCTACAAGGCAAAATTCCAGTTTCCGTTCATCATGGCGGTCAAGGGCAGCAACCGGCACCAGATCCTCGCCTCCTTCGAAAAGCGCATCCACAACGACACCGATGCCGAATTCAAGGAAGCACTGGCGCAGATCAACCTGATCGCCCTGTTCCGCCTGCTGCAGCTTTGAGGACCAAACCCGGACTGGCCCGAGTGCGTGACGCGACCGCACCCAGGGCCTGCCCGAACGAGGTCCGCCCTACATACCGATAACGAATACAGAAGAGATAACCGCATGCGTACCCTGATGATCGAGCCCCTGACCAAAGAAGCCTTCGCCCAGTTCGGTGACGTGATCGAAACCGATGGCAGCGACCACTTCATGATCAACAACGGCTCGACCATGCGCTTCCACAAGCTCGCCACGGTCGAGACCGCCGAGCCGGAAGACAAGGCGATCATCAGCATCTTCCGCGCCGACGCGTTGGAGATGCCGCTGACCGTACGCATGCTGGAGCGCCATCCGCTGGGCAGCCAGGCTTTCATTCCGCTGCTCGGCAACCCCTTTCTGATCGTGGTCGCGCCAGTTGGCGATGCACCTGTATCAGGCTTGGTCCGAGCCTTCCGCAGCAACGGCAGGCAGGGCGTTAATTACCATCGCGGCGTCTGGCACCACCCGGTGCTGACGATCGAAAAGCGGGATGACTTCCTGGTGGTTGATCGCAGTGGTTCCGGCAACAACTGCGACGAGCATTACTTCACCGAGGAACAGATGTTGATCCTCAATCCCCACCAATAAGAAAAGGTCGGTCATCCCGGGTCTCGGCCTGTCGGTGATCGGCAGAGGTACATACTGTGGAAGCACACCTTCACGAATGGCTGAACCTGAGCATTCGCTGGGTTCACATGATCACCGGCGTGGCCTGGATCGGTGCATCGTTCTACTTCGTCTGGCTGGAGAACCACCTGAATCGAAGCAACCCGCGCGATGGGTTGTCAGGTGACCTCTGGGCCATCCATGGCGGTGGTATCTACCACCTGGAGAAATACAAGCTCGCACCACCGAAAATGCCCGAGAACCTGCACTGGTTCAAATGGGAAGCCTACTTCACCTGGATGTCCGGGATCGCCTTGCTGTGCGTGGTGTTCTACTGGAACCCAACCCTGTACCTGCTGGCACCTGGCAGCACCCTGAGCGGCGCCGAAGGCGTGGCCATCGGCATCGGCTCGCTGGTCGTCGGCTGGTTCGTCTACGACTTCCTCTGCGACTCACCACTGGGCAAGCGCCCCGCCCTGCTCGGCGCCGTGCTGTTCGTGCTGATCATCGCGGCGTGCTGGGGCTTCAGCCTGGTGTTCAGCGGTCGTGGCGCGTACCTGCACACTGGCGCGATCATCGGCACCATCATGGTGGGCAACGTGTTCCGCATCATCATGCCGGCCCAGCGCCAGCTGGTGGCGGCGATCGAGAACAACCAGACCCCTGATCCGGTACTGCCGGCCAAGGGCCTGCTGCGCTCGCGACACAACAACTACTTCACCCTGCCGGTGCTGTTCATCATGATCAGCAACCACTTCCCGAGCACCTACGGCAGCCAGTACAACTGGCTGATCCTGGCCGGGATCGCAGTGGCTGCGGTACTGATCCGTCACTATTTCAACACCCGCCACGACAGCAACAAGTACGCCTGGACCCTCCCTGTAGGTGCCCTGGCGATGATCTGCCTGGCCTATGTGACCGGTCCCAAGCCGCTGCCGACCTCGCCCGAGCAGGCTGCTGCGAAGATCGAGTACCAGCCATTGCCCGCCACTGCAGTCGGCGGCAAGACCGCTGCCGAGCTGCGCGCCGAGGAAGCTGCCAAGGCTGCCCAGGCACCTGCCGAAGCGCCGGCCCAGGCCACCGCCCAGGCTGCGCCCGGCAACTTCGAGAAGATCCACAACGTCATCCAGGAACGCTGCACCGTGTGCCATTCGTCGAAACCGACCAGCCCACTGTTCAGCACCGCCCCGGGCGGCGTGATGTTCGACACCCCGCAGCAGATCCAGGCCCAGGCCGCGCGCATCCAGGCGCAGGCTGTCGCCAGCCAGATCATGCCGCTGGGCAACATCACCCAGATGACCGTCGAGGAACGCAAGCTGGTCGGCGACTGGATCGCCAAGGGTGCCCCGGTCAACTGACACCCCACATCCTGTTTGTGGGAGCGGGCTTGCCCGCGTAGAGGCCGGTGTTGCCGGCCTCGCTTCCAATGAAACACCGTAACAAGCAAGCATCGAGCGTACGGCTCCATCCGGGAACCCCAGGTCCTTCAACCGAAGCGCCTGCCGCCTGGAGCCGCCCGCTTGGATCCGAGAATAAAAACAAAACTCGAGGTGCTGCATGTCCGAGTCACCCAAGGCGTACATCCCCGTTGCGCCGCCGCGACAGCCCCTGCCCCTGTTCCAGCTGATCCTGGTGGGCCTGCAACATGTCCTGCTGATGTACGGCGGCGCCATCGCCGTGCCGCTGATCATCGGCCAGGCCGCCGGGCTGTCCCGTGAAGAAGTCGCCTTCCTGATCAACGCCGACCTGCTCGTGGCCGGTGTCGCTACCATCATCCAGTCGTTCGGCATCGGCCCGGTGGGCATCCGCATGCCGGTGATGATGGGTGCAAGCTTCGCCGCCGTCGGCAGCATGGTGGCCATGGCCGGCATGCCCGGTGTGGGTTTGCAAGGGATCTTCGGCGCGACCATCGCTGCCGGGTTCTTCGGCATGCTGATCGCGCCGTTCATGTCCAAGGTGGTGCGCTTCTTCCCGCCGCTGGTCACAGGTACCGTGATCACCTCCATCGGCCTGTCGCTGTTCCCGGTCGCGGTCAACTGGGCCGGCGGCGGGCAACAGGCGGCAACCTTCGGCTCGCCGATCTACCTGATGGTCGCAGGCCTGGTGCTGGCCGTGATCCTGCTGATCAATCGCTTCATGCATGGCTTCTGGGTCAACGTGTCGGTGCTGGTGGGCATGGGCCTGGGTTATGTGCTGGCCGGTTCCATCGGCATGGTCGACCTGTCGGGCCTGAACGAAGCGCCGTGGCTGCAGGTGGTCACGCCACTGCACTTCGGCATGCCGACCTTCAGCCTCGCGCCGATCCTGTCGATGTGCCTGGTGGTGGTGATCATCTTCGTCGAGTCCACCGGCATGTTCCTGGCCCTGGGCAAGGTGACCGACCGCGAGGTGACACCCGGCATGCTGCGTCGCGGCCTGCTGTGCGATGCCGGCGCCTCGTTCGTGGCCGGTTTCTTCAACACCTTCACCCACTCCTCCTTCGCCCAGAACATCGGCCTGGTGCAGATGACCGGGGTGCGCTGCCGCTACGTCACGGTGGTCGCGGGCGCGCTGCTGATCCTGCTCAGCCTGCTGCCCAAGGCGGCCTTCCTGATCGCCTCGATCCCGCCTGCGGTACTGGGCGGCGCATCCATTGCCATGTTCGGCATGGTCACCGCCACCGGCATCAAGATCCTCCAGGAGGCCGACATCAGTGACCGGCGCAACCAGTTGCTGGTCGCAGTCAGCGTCGGCTTCGGGCTGATCCCGGTGGTGCGTCCGGAGTTCTTCGCGCAGATGCCCCAGTGGATGGAGCCCATCACCCACAGCGGCATCGCCATGGCCACGCTCAGCGCCCTGATACTGAACGTGCTGTTCAACATCCTCGGGGGCGCCGAACGCGCGGCCCACAACGAGGCCTGTCACCCGCACTGAGTCAGCGGGCGGCGCCCTGGCCGCCCGTCTCGTCCAAGCAGTGAAACGCAGTACCGGCGGCCCACGGGAGCGGGCCGTCCGGGGCGCCTGCGCGCCGAAGAAACCTCGAACAACAACAAGAACACGGGAATTCGCACATGAAGCGCACCACCTCGTCCCTGTTGCTGGGCAGCAGCCTGCTGGCCACCCTCCCCGCGTTCGCGGGCGACTGGCTGCAATGGCACGGCGAAAGCCTGACCTACCTCTACGGCAAGGATTTCAAGGTCAACCCGGACATCCAGCAGACCATCACCTTCGAGCACGCCAACAAGTGGAAGTACGGTGATACCTTCCTGTTCATCGACAAGATCTTCTACAACGGCAAGACCGACGCCAGCAAAGGTGTGAACACCTACTACGGCGAATTCAGCCCGCGCCTGTCGTTCGGCAAGATCCTCGACCGCAAGCTGGCCTTCGGCCCGGTCAAGGACGTGCTGCTGGCCATGACCTACGAGCGTGGCGAAGGGTTGAACGCCGCCTACCTGATCGGCCCCGGGTTCGACCTGGACATCCCTGGCTTCAACTACTTCTACCTCAACATCTACCTGCGCAACACCGAGGGCAGTCGCCCCGGCGACAACGTCTGGCAGTTCACCCCCGGCTGGTCGTACACCATTCCCCTGGGCCGCTCCGACCTTCTGATCGACGGCTACATGGACTGGGTGACCGACAACGACCAGACCCGCCGCGGCACCTACCACGCCAACCTGCACTTCAACCCACAGGTCAAGTACGACCTGGGCAAGGCCCTCAACCTGGGCGCCAAGCAGTTGTATGTCGGGTTCGAGTACAGCTACTGGAAGGACAAGTACGGCATCGACAGCCGCGGCAATCTGCAGAGCAACCAGAGCGTGGCCAGTGCGCTGGTCAAGGTGCATTTCTAAGAACCTGACCGAACGCCCAATTTTGTATCACCGCGCTCCAGGACGGAGCACTTGAGGACCGGCGCGCAAGCCAGTAATCTGCGCGCCCCCTCGCTCAGGGCAGGCCGGATCCTGCCCGCGTTTACTGACCGCTCAGTCAATGAATTCGGGCGGTTGGTCGATGTTTCGCCAGCCAGAAACACCCTTTTCATCCGTTCAGAACGACGTCGAGCAGGATGGTTGTGACCAACCCGGAAAGTTGGCGCAGCACTTGCCAGAGAGCTGTGGCCAACCCGAAAAAACTGACCCGAAAGACAAGAAAGGCGCCGACACGAGCGCTGACAGCAACATCCAATCAAGGGAGCGACACACGCAATGCGCATCATCAACAGCCTGATCCTCGCCGGCGGCCTGCTCGCCTGCGGCACCAGCTTCGCCGACGACCTGCTGCAGTGGCAGACCAACAGCCTGACCTACCTCTGGGGCAAGAACTTCAAGGTCAACCCCGAGACCCAGCAGACCGTCACCTTCGAGCACGCAGATGCCTGGAAGTACGGCGACAACTTCATCTTCGTCGACAAGATCTTCTACCAGGGCAAGAAAGACGCGAACAACGGCCCGAACACCTACTACGGCGAGATCAGCCCGCGCCTGTCGTTCGGCAAGATCTTCGACCAGAAGCTGGAGTTCGGCCCGGTCAAGGATGTGCTGCTGGCCATGACCTACGAGTTCGGCGAGGGTGATACCGAGTCCTACCTGATCGGCCCTGGCTTCGACCTGGCGATTCCTGGCTTCGACTATTTCCAGCTGAACTTCTACCACCGCACCACCGATGGCAGCCGCCCGGGTGATCATGTCTGGCAGATCACTCCAGTGTGGTCCTACACCATTCCCGTGGGCTCATCGGATGTGCTGATCGACGGCTTCATGGACTGGGTGGTGGACAACGACGAGAACAGCCGTGGCAGCTACCACGCCAACCTGCACTTCAACCCGCAGGTCAAATATGACCTGGGCAAGGCATTGCACCTGGGTGAGAAGCAGTTGTACGTCGGTATCGAGTACGACTACTGGAGCGACAAGTACGGGATCAAGGACAGCGATGCCTTCACCACTGACCAGAACACCATGAGTTTCCTGGTCAAGGTGCACTTCTGATTTGAGCGGTGGGTCTGCTTCGCGGGTAAAACCGCGAAGCAGACCCACCGATGATCACGCTGCTGGCCGCAGCATCCGCCACAACTTGCCAGCCACACTTACCACCGCCAGCACCACCGCCCCGGCTACCACTCCCAGCACGCCGTTGATCAACGCCCCGGTCAGCGCTCCGCCACGTCCGTCGGCAAAAGCCTCGATGGCATGGTGCAGCGGCGCGATGCCATGCACGAGAATGCCGCCACCGACCAGGAACATGGCCGCGGTGCCGATCACCGACAGACTCTTCATCATGTAGGGGGCCGCACGCAGGATGCCATTGCCGACCGCTTGTGCCAGGCTCGAGCCCTTGCGGGTCAGCCACAGCCCCAGGTCATCGAGCTTGACGATTCCGGCCACCAGCCCGTACACACCCAATGTCATGACCACGGCAATGCCTGACAGCACGATGATCTGCTGGCTCAGCGGCGCATCGGCCACCGTACCGAGGGTGATGGCGATGATTTCGGCGGAGAGGATGAAGTCCGTGCGCACTGCGCCCTTGATCTTGTTCTTCTCGAAGGCGACCAAGTCGACATTCGCATCGGCCACGGCCTCCTTGCGTGCCGTGTGCTGCGCCTGATCCTCCTCCTTGCTGTGCAGGAACTTGTGCGCCAGCTTCTCGAAGCCCTCGAAGCACAGGTAGGCCCCCCCAAGCATCAGCAACGGCGTGACCGCCCAGGGGATGAATGCACTGATTAACAGGGCAGCCGGCACCAGGATCGCCTTGTTCAACAGCGAGCCCTTGGCCACCGCCCAGACCACCGGGATCTCCCGCTCGGCCCGTACCCCGGTCACCTGCTGGGCGTTGAGCGCCAGGTCATCGCCCAGCACGCCTGCGGTCTTCTTCGCCGCGACCTTGGTCATCAGCGAAACATCGTCCAGCACCGTGGCGATGTCGTCGATCAACACCAGTAAGCTGCTTCCTGCCATGTCGTTGTGTTTCCAATGATTGCAAAGGTCCGATTCTAGCCCAATGCCGTCGCCTTGAGCCGCTCTCTGGGCCGGTGCTACCATGCCCGATCGCTATTAGAGGCGGCCAGTCACAGGAAGATTCATAGACCATGAGCACGATTCGCGAGCGCAACAAGGAACTGATCCTGCGCGCGGCCAGCGAGGAATTCGCCGACAAAGGCTTCGCCGCCACCAAGACCAGCGATATCGCTGCCAAGGCCGGGCTGCCCAAGCCGAATGTCTACTACTACTTCAAGTCGAAGGAAAACCTCTACCGCGAGGTTCTCGAGAGCATCATCGCGCCGATCATGCAGGCGTCCACGCCGTTCAACGCCGATGGCGATCCCAAAGAAGTGCTCAGCGGCTACATCCGCTCGAAGATCCGCATCTCCCGCGACCTGCCGCATGCCTCCAAGGTGTTCGCCAGCGAGATCATGCACGGCGCCCCGCACCTCTCGCCAGGGCAGGTCGAGCAGCTCAACGAGCAGGCGCGACACAACATCGAGTGCATCCAGCGCTGGATCGAACGCGGCCAGATCGCCCCGGTCGATCCACATCACCTGATGTTCAGCATCTGGGCGGCGACGCAAACCTACGCCGACTTCGATTGGCAGATTGCCGTGGTGACCGGCAAGGCCAAGCTCGCCGACAGCGATTACGACGCCGCCGCCGAAACCATCATCCGCCTGGTGCTCAAGGGGTGTGAGCCCGAGGCGGCCTGACGGTCGGCGTACACCGCTCCCATCCTTGGCCGACGGGCCCTGGCGGGAGCGCAGGCCAACGCGGTATCAGACAGCTACCCCAGCATCAGCCGTAAGCCCGAGCGCCTCAATGGCAGTGATTGCGCACTGCTCGTCGATGTCCGACGTGTCCCCGCTGATCCCCACCGCACCCAGCACTTTCCCCGCCTGATCACGGATCAGCACCCCACCTGGCGCGGGGACCACCGACCGCTCGCCCAAGCCGTTCAACGCCGCGAAAAACGCCGGTCGCTGCTGTGCATCCAGCGCCAGCAGGCGTGACCCCTTGCCCAGGGCCACAGCCCCCCAGGCTTTGCCCATGGCCACCTGCGGACGTAACAGACTGGCACCGTCCTCGCGTTGCAAGGCCAGCAGATGGCCGCCGGCATCCAGCACCGCCACCGTCAGCGGTGCGGCGTCGATCTTGCGCCCGGCGGCAAGGGCAGCAGCGACCAAGGTGTTGGCGACGTTGAGCGTCATTGCGTTCATGGAAAGGTCCTCTTCTTGTTGTGAGAAGCCCTGAGGGGCAGTTGAAAACCGATAAGCAAATAGAACACAACAAAAAGATTTTTTGTATACAATATTTTTGAACGATCGTACTCCATCAGATAGAACGCCTTTTCTGCGGGGTTTCCAGCGAAAGCCAATCGACCCGATGAAAATGCATTGACCTGAAGCTCAGAGCGTGAATACACTTTGGCGCAAAGCAAGTTGTATACAATTACAAAATCGATGAGGCACAAATCATGAGCAAAATGAGAGCAATCGATGCAGCCGTTCTGGTCATGCGCCGTGAAGGCGTAGAGACGGCATTCGGCATTCCCGGGGCTGCCATCAACCCGCTGTACTCGGCCCTGAAGAAAGTCGGCGGCATCGATCACGTCCTCGCTCGCCACGTCGAAGGTGCCTCGCACATGGCCGAGGGCTACACCCGCGCCAACCCAGGCAACATCGGTGTGTGCATCGGCACCTCCGGCCCAGCCGGCACCGACATGGTCACCGGCCTGTACAGCGCCTCGGCCGACTCCATCCCGATCCTGTGCATCACCGGCCAGGCCCCCCGCGCCCGCCTGCACAAGGAAGACTTCCAGGCCGTCGACATCACCAGCATCGTCAAGCCGGTGACCAAGTGGGCCACCACCGTGCTGGAGCCGGGCCAGGTGCCCTACGCCTTCCAGAAAGCCTTCTACGAGATGCGTACCGGCCGCCCAGGCCCGGTGCTGATCGACCTGCCATTCGACGTGCAGATGGCCGAAATCGAATTCGACATCGACGCCTACGCGCCACTGCCGGTACACAAGCCTTCGGCCACGCGAATCCAGGCCGAGAAAGCCCTGGCCCTGCTCAATGACGCCGAACGTCCGCTGCTGGTCGCAGGTGGCGGCATCATCAATGCCGACGCCAGCGACAAGCTGGTCGAGTTCGCCGAACTGACCGGCGTGCCAGTGATCCCGACCCTGATGGGCTGGGGCACCATCCCTGACGACCACGAACTGATGGTCGGCATGGTCGGCCTGCAGACCTCGCACCGCTATGGCAACGCTACGCTGCTCAAGTCCGACCTGGTGTTCGGCATCGGCAACCGCTGGGCCAACCGTCACACCGGCTCCGTCGATGTCTACACCGAAGGCCGCAAGTTCGTGCATGTCGACATCGAACCGACCCAGATCGGCCGTGTGTTCACCCCTGACCTGGGCATCGTCTCCGACGCCGGCGCTGCGCTGGACGCCTTCCTGGAAGTGGCCCGCGAATGGAAAGCGGCCGGCAAGCTCAAGTGCCGCAAGGCCTGGCTGGAAGATTGCCAGCAGCGCAAGTCGAGCCTGCAGCGCAAGACTCACTTCGACAACGTGCCGGTCAAGCCGCAGCGCGTATACGAAGAAATGAACCAGGTATTCGGCAAGGACACCTGCTACGTCAGCACCATCGGCCTGTCGCAGATTGCCGGCGCGCAGTTCCTCCACGTGTACAAGCCGCGCCACTGGATCAACTGCGGCCAGGCCGGCCCGCTGGGCTGGACCATCCCCGCGGCCCTCGGCGTGGTCAAGGCCGACCCGAAACGCAAGGTGGTGGCGCTGTCGGGTGACTACGACTTCCAGTTCATGATCGAGGAGTTGGCGGTCGGTGCGCAGTTCAACCTGCCCTACGTCCATGTGCTGGTGAACAACGCCTACCTCGGCCTGATCCGCCAGGCCCAGCGTGGCTTCGACATGGATTACTGTGTACAACTGGCGTTCGAGAACATCAACTCCAGCGAAGCCGGCAGCTACGGCGTGGATCACGTCGCCGTGGTCGAGGGCCTGGGCTGCAAGGCGCTGCGCGTGTTCGAGCCGGGCGAGATCGCCCCTGCCCTGCTCAAGGCGCAGAAAATGGCCGAAGAGTTCCGCGTGCCGGTGGTGGTCGAGGTGATTCTCGAGCGCGTCACCAACATTTCCATGGGTACCGAGATCAACGCGGTCAACGAGTTCGAAGACCTCGCGCTGGTCGGCAACGACGCGCCGACCGCCATCTCGCTGCTCGACTGAGTGCCGACGCCCCCGCGCAGGCTGCCGGGGGCTTTCATCTGCAAGGAGACAACCATGCCTCGCTTCGCTGCCAACCTGTCCATGCTGTTCACCGAACAGGACTTCCTGGCCCGCTTCAAAGCCGCCGCCGACGCGGGCTTCAGCGGTGTCGAATACCTCTTCCCGTACGATTTCAGCGCCAGCGAGATCAAGCAGCAGCTCGATGCCCACGGCCTGACCCAGGTGCTGTTCAATCTGCCTGCAGGCGACTGGGCCAAAGGTGAACGCGGCATCACCTGCCACCCCGACCGCATCGAAGAGTTCCGCGCCGGCGTCGACAAGGCCATCGAATACGCCAAGGTGCTGGGCAACAAGCAGGTCAACGCCCTGGCCGGTATCCGCCCACAAGGCCTGCAGTGCGCCGAGGTGCGCAAGACCTTCGTCGACAACCTCAAGTACGCCGCCGACAAGCTCGAAGCCGCCGGGATCCGCCTGGTCATGGAAATGATCAACACCCGCGACATCCCAGGCTTCTACCTGAACACCACCGCCCAGGCCCTGGAGATCCAGGCCGAGGTGGGCAGCGCCAACCTGTTCCTGCAGTACGACATCTACCACATGCAGATCATGGAGGGTGACCTGGCGCGGACCCTGGAAACCCACCTCAAGCAGATCAACCACATCCAGCTCGCCGACAACCCCGGCCGCCACGAGCCGGGCACTGGCGAGATCAACTACCGCTTCCTGTTCGAGCACCTGGACCGCATCGGTTACCAGGGCTGGGTGGGTGCGGAGTACAAGCCCAAGACCACTACCGAGGCCGGGCTCGCCTGGCTGAAAACCCATAACGCGATCTAACGAACACAGTCGCTCCCTGTAGGAGCGGGCTTGTCCCGCGATGGCGCCCGCAAGGACACCTTCGTCGCCTGACCTGCCGCATTCGCGGGCAAGCCCGCTCCCACAAGGCGCTCAGTTCGCTTGAGATATCACAAATACAAAGAGGCACATTCTCATGGCTAAAATCGGTTTCATCGGCACCGGCATCATGGGCAAGCCCATGGCCCAGAACCTGCAGAAAGCAGGTCACAGCCTGTTCGTCTCCACCCACCACGACGCCGCCCCTGCCGACCTGGTCGCCGCAGGTGCCGTGGCCCTGGCCAACCCTAAAGAGGTGGCGCAGGAAGCCGAATTCATCATCGTGATGGTGCCCGACACCCCGCAGGTCGAGAGCGTGCTGTTCGGTGAGAATGGCGTCGGTGAAGGCGTCGGCCCGAACAAGGTGGTGATCGACATGAGCTCGATTTCCCCCACCGCCACCAAGGCCTTCGCCGAGAAAATCAAGGCGACCGGCGCCACCTACCTGGACGCCCCGGTGTCCGGCGGTGAAGTCGGCGCCAAGGCCGCAACCCTGAGCATCATGGTCGGCGGCTGCCCGAAAGCCTTCGAGCGCGCCCTGCCGCTGTTCGAAGCCATGGGCAAGAACATCACGCGCGTCGGTGGCAATGGCGATGGCCAGACCGCCAAGGTGGCCAACCAGATCATCGTCGCCCTGAACATCCAGGCCGTCAGCGAAGCGCTGCTGTTCGCCGCCAAGAACGGCGCCGACCCGGCCAAGGTGCGCGAAGCGCTGATGGGCGGTTTCGCCTCCTCGAAGATCCTCGAAGTCCATGCCGAGCGCATGATCAAGGGCACCTTCGACCCGGGCTTCCGTATCAGCCTGCACCAGAAAGACCTCAACCTGGCCCTGCAGGGTGCCAAGGAGCTGGGCATCAACCTGCCCAACACCTCCAATGCCCAGCAGGTGTTCAACACCTGCGCGGCCCTGGGTGGCAGCAACTGGGACCACTCGGCACTGATCAAGGGGCTGGAGCACATGGCCAACTTCTCGATTCGTGACGACCAGTAATTTGTAAGCCTTACCGGCCGCTTCGCGGGCAAGCCCACTCCTACGAGGGATCCACAGTCCCCGAGGACTGCGTTGACCCTGTAGAAGCGGGCTTGCCCGCGAAGCAGCCAACACCGCTGAACCTGCGACCACAGGCTCAGGGGTGACACCGAGCAACACCCGCCCCTGGTTCGGCCTGCACGGAGGCAGTTCCAGGGGCGTTTTCGATTCTGCAGAACAACAAGAATTTTGGGAGCCTGCCATGTCGGTCGATCCACAGAAACTCCTGCGCGAGCTGTTCGACACAGCCATCGCCGCCGCCCATCCCCGTCAGGTCCTCGAACCTCACCTGCCCGCCGATCGCAGCGGCCGGGTCATCGTCATCGGCGCTGGCAAGGCCGCCGCCGCCATGGCCGAAGTGGTCGAGAAGAGCTGGCAGGGCGAAGTCTCGGGCCTGGTCGTGACCCGCTACGGCCATGGCGCCAATTGCCAGAAGATCGAGGTGGTCGAAGCCGCCCACCCTGTCCCCGACGCCGCCGGCCTTGCGGTCGCCAAGCGCGTGCTGCAACTGGTCAGCAACCTCGATGAAGACGACCGCGTCATCTTCCTGCTCTCCGGCGGCGGCTCGGCCCTGCTGGCACTGCCCGCCGAGGGCCTCACGCTGGCCGACAAGCAGCAGATCAACAAGGCGCTGCTCAAGTCCGGCGCCACCATCGGCGAGATGAACTGCGTGCGCAAGCACCTCTCGGCGATCAAGGGCGGACGCCTGGCCAAGGCCTGCTGGCCCGCCACCGTCTATACCTACGCCATTTCCGATGTGCCGGGCGATCTGGCTACCGTCATCGCCTCCGGCCCCACCGTGGCCGACCCGAGCACCTCGGCCGATGCCCTGGCGATCCTCAAGCGCTACGACATCGAGGCGCCCAAGGCGGTCATCGACTGGCTGAACAACCCGGCATCGGAAACCGTCAAGGCCGATGACCCGGCCCTGGCGCGCAGCCACTTCACACTGATCGCCAAACCCCAGCAATCGCTCGAGGCTGCCGCGGTGAAAGCCCGCCAGGCCGGTTTCAGCCCACTGATCCTGGGGGATCTGGAAGGTGAATCGCGCGAAGTGGCCAAGGTGCACGCCGGCATCACCCGGCAGATCGTCCTGCATGGCCAGCCGCTGAAGGCCCCTTGCGTGATCCTGTCCGGCGGCGAGACCACCGTCACCGTGCGCGGCGATGGCCGTGGCGGGCGCAACGCCGAGTTCCTGCTCAGCCTCACCGAAAGCCTCAAGGGCCTGCCTGGCGTATACGCACTGGCCGGCGACACCGACGGCATCGACGGCTCCGAAGAAAACGCCGGTGCGCTGATGACCCCGGACAGCTTCAGCCGCGCACAGGCCCTGGGCCTGTCGGCCAGTGACGAGCTGGACAACAACAACGGCTATGGCTACTTCGCCGCGCTCGATGCCTTGATCGTCACCGAGCCAACCCGCACCAACGTCAACGACTTCCGCGCCATCCTGATCCTCGAGACCTCGCAATCATGACGCCCGATAAAAAAGTGAAAATCCTCGCCACCCTGGGGCCGGCGATCAACGGCATCGATGACATCCGCCAGCTGGTCGAAGCCGGGGTGAATATCTTCCGCCTCAACTTCAGCCACGGCGAACACGCCGACCACGCCCTGCGCTACCAGTGGATCCGTGAGGTCGAGCAGCAACTGAACTACCCGCTGGGCATCCTCATGGACCTGCAGGGGCCGAAACTGCGTGTCGGCCGTTTCGCCGAAGGCAAGGTGCAGTTGCAGCGTGGCCAGGCCCTGCGCCTGGACCTGGACAAGGCCCCCGGCGACAGCCGCCGGGTCAACCTGCCGCACCCGGAAATCATCGACGCGCTGGAGCCCGGCATGGACCTGCTGCTCGATGATGGCAAGCTGCGCCTGCGGGTAACCGCCAAGCACGCCGACGCCATCGACACCGAAGTGCTGGCCGGCGGCGAGCTGTCCGACCGCAAGGGCGTCAACGTCCCTCAAGCTGTGCTGGACCTCTCCCCGCTCACCGAGAAAGACCGCCGCGACCTGGCCTTCGGCCTGGAACTGGGCGTGGACTGGGTGGCGCTGTCGTTCGTCCAGCGCCCCGAGGATATCGTCGAGGCGCGCCAGTTGATCGGCGAACGTGCCTACCTGATGGCCAAGATCGAGAAGCCCTCGGCGGTCGAGCAACTGCAGGCCATCGCCGAGCTGTCCGATGCGATCATGGTCGCCCGTGGCGACCTGGGCGTGGAAGTGCCGGCTGAAAGCGTGCCCCAGATCCAGAAGCGCATCATCAGTACCTGCCGCCAACTGGGCAAGCCGGTGGTGGTGGCGACGCAGATGCTCGAGTCGATGCGCTTCTCGCCCGCTCCGACCCGCGCCGAGGTCACCGACGTGGCCAATGCCGTGGCCGAAGGCGCCGACGCGGTGATGCTGTCGGCCGAGACCGCCTCCGGCGACTACCCACTGGAGGCGGTGCAGATGATGAGCAAGATCATCCGCCAGGTGGAGAACGGCCCGGACTACCAGGCCCAGCTCGACGTCGGCCGTCCCAAGGCCGAGGCCACGGTTTCGGATGCCATCAGCTGCGCGATCCGGCGCATCAGCGGCATCCTGCCGGTGGCGGTGCTGGTCAACTACAGCGAGTCAGGGGCCTCGACCTTGCGCGCCGCCCGCGAGCGGCCACGAGCCCCCATCCTCAACCTGACGCCGAACCTCAAGACCGCGCGCCGACTCAGTGTCACCTGGGGTGTGCATTCGGTGGTCAACGACCGCCTGCGCCAGGTCGATGAGATCTGCTCGACTGCGCTGGAGATCGCCCAGGCGCAAGGCATGGCCAGCCGTGGCGACACCCTGCTGATCACCGCGGGGGTGCCGTTCGGCCAGCCGGGGAGCACCAATACCTTGCGGATCGAGACCTTGATCTGAAGACCGGCCCTGCAATTTTGTAGAAGCAACTGTCTTGTTCGAAATCTAAAGGCCAGCCCAATCCCTGTGGGAGCGGGCTTGTCCCGCGAACACGGGCGTAGCCCGTGCCAGGCAGCGCGGTGTCTTTTTCGCGGGCAAGCCCGCTCCTACAGAGCGCGCAGAGCCAATCCAATGGCGCACAACCGAGGCCCGAAGAGGCCCAGCGCCTTTCACTCACCTTGCCGACTGCCCATGTACACCAAGAATTTCATCAACCCGTGCCCCGACTGGGCCACGGCGCTGCTCAACGGCTTCAGCCAGGTGCTGCTGCTGCGCGATCCCCTGTGCGGCCTGTGCTGCCTGCTGGCCATCCTGCTCACCGCCCCGGACCTGGTCGGCGGCGCGCTGCTTGGCGCCCTCGCCGGCCTGCTCACGGCGCAGCGCCGCGGCTATGCCCGCGCTGATCGCCAGGCCGGCCTTTACAGCTACAACGGTGTGCTGATCGGCCTGCTGATCAGTGCGCTGGTGCCTTGGTCGGCGATCGTGCCTGCGCTGATCCTTGCTGCAGGCGGCCTGTCGAGCATCATCACCCACCAATGGCGCAAGCGCGGCGGCCCTCTGCTGTTGGCCTACACCGCGCCTTTCGTGCTACTGGGCTGGATCATGCTGCTGATCATCGAGCCCGGCGTCAGCGGTCAGGTCGAAGCCAGCCACGTGCACGGGGTGCTGCGTGGGGTCGGCCAGGTGTTTCTGCTCGATGCACCGCTGACGGGCCTGCTGATCGTCGCCGGCATGTTCTTCGCCCATCCTCGTGCTGCGTGCTGGGCCCTGATCGGCTCAGCCATCGGTGGCGGTGCGGCCTTGCTCGCTGACCAGGCAGCTGCGGCCTGGATGGGCTTGTATGGTTTCAACACCGCACTGGCCGCACTGGCCTTCAGCCGCCAGGGCGAACGCCCCTGGGTCCCGCTGCTGGCCATCGCCCTGGCCCTGCTGCTGCAGGCGCTGTCCAGTCTGTGGCCGCTGCCGGCGCTCACCGCGCCCTTCGTCCTCGCTTGCTGGTTGATGCACCTGGGCGGCCACCTCATACAGCAAGGCCGACAGCGCAGCGCGCAACGCTTGCACGGCTGAGAGCCAGCCCCTAGGCTCACCGGCAACGTATAACGGAACGAGCCCATGGACACCCCTTCGAGCCTGCGCGAGCGGCTCTATGTCATCGTCTTCCAGACCGACACCGTCGCTGGAAGACGCTTCGACAAGATCCTTCTGCTGATCATCCTGGCCAGCCTGGTCACCGTCATCCTCGACAGCATCGACGATGTGCACCGCAACTATTCCGGCTTGCTGGCCGGCATCGAGTGGGCCTTCACGGCGATCTTCCTCGCCGAGTACCTCACCCGCCTGTACTGCTCGCCAAAGCCGCTGCGCTACGCGTTCAGCTTCTACGGCCTGGTCGACCTGCTGGCCATCGTGCCGGGGATCATCGCCCTGTACTACAGCGACGCCCAGTACCTGCTGATCATCCGGGTGATCCGCATGCTGCGGATCTTTCGCGTGCTCAAGCTCAGCCCCTACCTCAAGCAGGCGCACTATCTGCTCGAGGCGTTGCGCGGCAGCAAACAGAAGATCATCGTGTTCCTGGTCAGCGTTTCGACCCTGGTCACCGTGTTCGGCACGCTGATGTACGTGATCGAAGGGCCCGAGCACGGCTTTACCAGCATTCCCAAGGGCATCTACTGGGCCATCGTCACCCTGACCACGGTCGGCTTCGGCGACATCGTGCCCAAGACGCCGTTGGGCCAGGTACTGTCATCGCTGGTGATGATCATCGGCTACTCGATCATCGCCGTGCCCACCGGGATCTTCACTGCCGAGCTGGCCAACGCCATGCGCGGCGAACAGTTGCGCCACGATTGCCCGACCTGCGCCAAGAAAACCCATGAGCCGACGGCAGCATTCTGTTCGCGCTGTGGCAATGCGCTGTTTCCCAAGGCAGCGACCAAGCAGGCATAAGCAAAGTCTGTTTTGATCTTTAATGGCTCAAGAACCAAAGGTTATAGTTACTGGCACACTGCCAAACTTTCACTCACAACAAGGAATGCCCCTGTGAAAAAACTCTTCAGCGCCTCGCTGCTCGCCGCAGGCCTGGCCCTCGGCAACCTGGCCCAGGCCGCGCCGACCCTGCTGAACGTCTCGTACGATGTGATGCGCGACTTCTACAAGGACTACAACCCGGCGTTCCAGAAGCATTGGGAAGAAGAGCACAAGGAAAAGGTCAACGTGCAGATGTCCTTCGGCGGCTCTAGCAAGCAGGCGCGTGCCGTGATCGATGGCCTGCCGGCCGATGTCATCACCATGAACATGGCCACCGACATCAATGCCCTGGTCGACAACGGCAAGCTGGTGCCGAACAACTGGGTTACCCGCCTGCCGAACAACAGCGCGCCGTTCACCTCGGCCACCGTGTTCATCGTGCGCAAGGGCAACCCGAAGGCGCTGAAAGACTGGCCGGATCTGCTCAAGGATGGCGTGCAGGTGATCGTGCCCAACCCCAAGACCTCGGGTAACGGCCGCTACACCTACCTCTCGGCCTGGGGCTACGTACTCAAGCAAGGCGGCGACGAAGCCAAGGCCCGTGATTTCGTCGGCAAGCTGTTCAAGCAGGCACCGGTGCTCGACACTGGCGGTCGCGCTGCCACCACGACCTTCATGACCAACCAGATCGGCGACGTGCTGGTCACCTTCGAGAACGAAGCCGAGATGATCGCCCGCGAGTTCGGTCGTGATCAGTTCGAAGTGGTCTATCCGAGCGTGTCGGCAGAAGCCGAGCCACCAGTGAGCGTGGTCGACAAGGTGGTCGACAAGAAGCAGACCCGCGCCGTGGCCGAGGAATACCTCAAGTACCTGTGGTCGCCGGCGGCCCAGGAAATCGCTGCGCAGAACTACCTGCGCCCGCGTGATGCCACCGTCCTGGCCAAGTACACCGACCGTTTCCCGAAAGTCGATTTCCTCTCGGTGGAGAAGACCTTCGGTGACTGGCGCACCGTGCAGAAGACCCACTTCAACGACGGCGGCGTGTTCGACCAGATCTACACCAACAAGTAACTGGCTTGGGGCGCGCTGCGCCCCAACGCTTACAGCGAGATAGGACGGCGCCCGGCAAAGGCATGCGCAAGCGTGCCACCGTCCACCAGCTCCAACTCCCCACCCAGCGGTACGCCATGGGCGATACGCGAGGCAGTCAGGCCCTTCTCGGCCAGCAACTGGGCGATGTAGTGCGCCGTCGCCTCGCCTTCCACCGTGGGGTTGGTCGCCAGGATCACCTCGCTGAAGGTGCCCTGCTCCTCGATCCGCGCCATCAGTTGTGGAATACCGATCGCCTCGGGGCCCAGGCCGTCGAGCGGCGACAGGTGCCCCTTGAGCACGAAGTAACGGCCACGGTAGCCGGTCTGCTCTACCGCATACACATCCATCGGCCCTTCCACCACGCACAGTTGCGTGTCGTCGCGGCGCGGGTCGGCGCACTGCGGGCACAGCTCCTGCTCGGTCAGGGTGCGGCACTGGCGGCAATGGCCAACACCTTCCATGGCCTGGCTCAGGGCCTGTGCCAGGCGCGTGCCTCCGCTGCGGTCGCGCTCGAGCAACTGCAGGGCCATGCGCTGGGCGGTTTTCTGGCCGACACCCGGGAGCACACGCAGGGCATCGATCAGTTGGCGGATCAGGGGACTGAAGCTCATGTAGGCAGGCCTGTCAGTGGTACAGAATGAACAAGGGAGCAGCGATCATTCGATCGTGCTCCCCATGTGCTGCAAACCGTCGATCAGAACGGCATCTTGAAACCAGGCGGCAGCTGCATGCCGGCGGTCATGCTGCCCATCTTGTCCTGGCTGTTCTGCTCGACCTTGCGCACGGCGTCGTTGAGTGCCGCGGCGATCAAGTCCTCGAGCACTTCCTTGTCGTCCGGATCGGTCGACATCAGGCTGGCGTCGATGTTGACGCGCTTGACGTCATGACGACCGGTCATCACCACGCTGACCAGACCTGCACCGGACTGGCCGGTGACTTCTGCATTGGCCAGCTCTTCCTGCATCTTGGCCATTTTTTCCTGCATCTGCTGAGCCTGCTTCATCAGGCCGGCCATGCCACCTTTCATCATGGGAGAATCCTCGATTGGGTCATGTATGCGGCCGGCACGAGGCCGGGCGCAAGGGGTTCGCTTCACTGCCCCGGGGTTGCCAGGGCCGCGTCTACAGGTTCGATTGTATCGTGCCGCACCCGGGCGCCGAACTGCTTGATCATCTGCTGGATGAGCGGGTCCTGCTCGATCGACAGCTCCGCGTCGTGCTGGCGCTCGGCGCGCTTGCGCGCGGCGGCCTGCGCGGGGGTTTCCTGCTCGGGGCGGATCAGCTCGATCTGCAGGCGTAGCGTACGCCCCAGATGCTGGTTGAGCGCCTCGTTGAGCCGGCGTTGCTGGGTGCTGTTGAACAACGCACCCTGGCCTGGGTCCAGGTGCAGCAGCCAGTCATCGCCATCGGCGCTGATCAGCGTACAGTTCGCGGCGATGTTGCCTGTCATACCGGAGACAGGCAACTGTGGGAATAATTCCAGCCATTGCAGGGCCAGGCCCGTGGCCGGCTGCGCCGCAGGCAGAGGCTCGGGCGCCGCCGCAGACGCGTCCTCCTGGATATGCTCGGCGAGCTCGTCCAGGTAGCTGAAACCTGCCGGATCGGCTTGCGGCACGTAGTAATCGTCATCCGCACCGTCGTCGTCGCGCTCCATGCCGACCGACGCATACGCCGACGGATCGAAGGGCGGTTCGTCGTAGTCCGGCTGATCGTCAGGCGGCTGCGCGACGACGGCCGGGATGACCGGCGCCGAGGGCGCGACCGTTGGGGAGGGTTCTTCCCACGGCAGGTCGACGACTGTCTCTGGCCCCGCAACGGCGTGCACGGGCTCGGGCTCGATCGCAGGCACCGCTTCCGGAGCCACGGCGGACGCAGCAGCAGCGACCGGCTCGGCGGCGGGTGCATGATCGAACACAGGTGCGGGCGGCGCAACAGGCTCAGGCCCAGCGGCAACCACGGAGGGCTCGGCCACCACGGTCGCAGCTGCCACCGGTCTGGCTGGATCAGCTGTGGCCTGGCTGATCCCCACCGGCTTTAGCGCAGGTTTCGGCGCGTCATCGGTGTCGGCCGGGCGGAAGGCGAGCATGCGCAGCAGGACCATCTCGAAGCCGCCCCGCGGATCCGGCGCCAGCGGCAGGTCGCGCCGACCGATCAGGCCCATCTGGTAGTAGAACTGCACATCCTCGGCCGGCAACGCAGCCGCCAGCGCGAGCACCTTGTCGCGATCGCCCTGGCCGTTGTCCACCGCCTCCGGCAAGGCCTGGGCGATGGCGACCCGGTGCAGCACGTTGAGCATCTCGGACAATACGCCATTCCAGTCAGGCCCCTGCTCGGCCAGGGCGCGCACCGCCTCGAGCAGCGCCCGGGCGTCACCTTCGAGCAAGGCCTGCAGCACACCGTACACCTGGCCATGATCGAGCGTGCCGAGCATGGCCCGCACATCGGCGGCCAGTACCTTGCCCTCGCCGAAGGCGATGGCCTGGTCGGTCAGGCTCATGGCATCGCGCATCGAGCCGTCGGCGGCGCGGCCCAGCAGCCACAGGGCATCTTCCTCGAATGGCACGTTTTCGGCGCCGAGCACGTGGGTAAGGTGCTCGACCACCCGCTCCGGGCTCATGTTCTTCAGCGAGAACTGCAGGCAGCGCGAGAGAATGGTTGCTGGCAACTTCTGCGGATCGGTGGTGGCGAGGATGAATTTGACGTAGGGTGGCGGCTCTTCCAGCGTCTTGAGCAAGGCGTTGAAGGAGTGGGTGGACAGCATGTGCACTTCGTCGATCAGGTAGACCTTGAAGCGTCCGCGGCTGGGCGCGTACTGCACGTTGTCGAGCAGTTCGCGGGTGTCTTCGACCTTGGTGCGGCTGGCGGCGTCGATCTCGATCAGGTCGACGAAGCGGCCTTCATCGATTTCCCGGCATACCGAACAGGTGCCGCAAGGTGTGGAGGTGATACCGGTTTCGCAGTTCAGGCACTTGGCGATGATCCGCGCGATGGTGGTCTTGCCGACCCCTCGGGTGCCGGTGAACAGGTAGGCGTGATGCAGCCGCTGGTTGTCCAGGGCGTTGATCAATGCCTTGAGCACATGGGTCTGGCCTACCATCTCGCGGAACGAGCGCGGGCGCCATTTACGTGCAAGAACCTGATAACTCATCAAAAAACCATCGCAGCCTGATCGAGCGGAAGATCGCTAATGCTAGCGGAGCGGGGGCAAAATTGCACCCTGCCCGGCTCGTCTAGACTATGGGCGCTGCCGGTGAACATGGAAAGTCCAAGGAGGATAGACGTGCGGCGACTTCTCGCCATCCTGTTGCTATGGAGCTCAAGCGGCCTTGCCGAGCAGCCGGTGCTGCGCTTTTCCGTCGCGGAGAGCTGGAGCATGCCGTTGATGCGCACCGAGGGCGACGTGCCGGTCGACGGCATTCTCTTCGACCTGATCCAGGCCCTGGCCCGCGAAGCCGGGGTACGCCCGCAATACCACGTGATGGCGCGCCTGCGCCTGGAGCAGGCCATGGCCGCTGGCGACATCGACGTGCGCTGCTACGTGGCCAGCAACTGGCTCAACGAACGGCCCGGTGAGTTCATCTGGAGCGTGCCGCTGATCCACCAACGCGACCTGCTGGTCGGGCGTGCTGGCGATGGGCTGCCCGGCGGCCTGGCGCAACTGCCCGCACAACCCATCGGTACAGTACTGGGCTACACCTACCCGACCCTGGACCCGATGTTCGCGCAGCGTCTGCTGACGCGGGAAGACAGCCGCAACCAGGACCTGGCCCTGCAGAAACTGCAAGCCAGCCGTTATCGTTATGCGGTGAGCAACCAATTGTCGCTGCAATGGTTCAACCGCCAGCAACCCCGGGAGCAGCGCCTGCGCCCGCTGGCCCTGCTGGAAGAGCAGGACCTGGGCTGCATGGTGCGCAACGACCCGGCCATTCCCGCTCAGCAGATGCTGCGGGCCTTGGTGCGCCTGAAGCAGTCCGGCGAGATCGATCGGATCATCGAGCGCTACACCCAGGTGCAAGGGACGCTGTCGGCCGATCAGTAGCCGTGTGACTCGCGGAATTTCTGGCCCTTGTGGTACGCCACCCACTCGTCCACATCGTAGGGCAGATACAGATGGCGCCGGGCACGTGACAGCGCGATATAGACCGCGCAGACCCGGTTGTCGAAGGCGTAGGCATCCTTGAACGGATTCAGCGCCATCAGCTCCTGGGTCAACAGCACGTGATCGAACTCCTGCCCCCCGGCCTCCTGCGCCGGCATCAGCAACAGGCTGTCCGGCTCATTGGAGAAGCGTGCCGACAAGGCGTTGAGCTCGGCAATCCGAAAACCGTCCTGCAGCCGTGCCTCGACCCACAGGAATGACTCGTCGAAGCGATTGTCCTCGTGCACTTGTCGCCAGTTCAGCGCGTGGGCGAAATAGGCGTGCGTGTCCTGGCCATCGCTGCCCGCGCCATAGAGGTCGGCACGGAACAACTGCACGGCGCTGGACATGAAACGCTGCATCCCGACGTTATCGGAGAAGCCCACCCGGCACTGGTTGTCGGCCAGTTGCATGGCCCACTTCATCGAATCCCAGGGCGACGCGGTGAGCACTACACAGCCTTGCGGTGGCACGAAATCGAGGGGGTAGTGCTCGATGCCGACATCCACGCTGCCGGCGCCTTCGAAGGCGAGCTTGGATTTTTGCGAATGCACACCGATCAGCGGGTTGATCAGCCGCTCCACTTTCGGCCCGCAGCGCACCGAGAAGGCGATGTCGCGCTGGCGCACCTGACGCGCGCGGCGCAGCCCAGGCCCGTCGGCACGCTGGTATTCGTCACCCAGCGTGATCAGCACCTGGCGGCCACGCTCGATGATCTGCATCAACGGGCCAGGCATGTCCTGGCTCTCGTCGACGATCACATGGCTGTAGCGGCTCGGCACACTGTGGCCAGAGAGGCTGGCGCGCTTGAGCAGCAGCAACGTGGGGAAGCCGGTCTGGCGATCCCAGGCAGGGTTGTCCTGCAGATAGGTCCACAGGCGGCTGGCGTATTCGAGCAGCACCTGGCTATCCAGCCGCGACAGCGCCTGGGCGAAGTGCGGAAGGTGGCGCACAGTGAGGCTGTGATCGCGGGACTCGCAGTAGTTTTTCAGCAGCTCCAGGCAGATATCCAGGGTCTTTTCGCCATCGTATTGGCGAAAGCCCAGGATGTTCAGGGTTTCGGCCACCGCGCGCTTGCCCGGCAGGCGTGCCGATGCGCGTGCGGCAGGCCGCCCAGGCACGCTCAGCAGGGCCTGGGCAAACTCGGCGAACGTCTTGCCAGCCTTGGAGCCTTTTCCGATACGCCGCCGCAGGGCGTCGAGCTTGCCGGGCGTACGCGCCAGTGCCAACACCCGCCCCCTGGGCAGGCAATCGATCAGCGCTCCCAGCAGGTAGCTCTTGCCGATGCCCGCATAGCCCTGCACATGCAGGTCTTCGTCAGGATTGGCGCGCAGCACCCGCAGCAACTTGTCTTGCTCGCGGGTCAGCCAGCGCTCTTTATTGAAGCCGGTGATGGCCTGCTGGCTGAACGGATTGTGGCGCGGGTGGCGAAGCGACCTGAAGCGCATGTCCCAGGTCCCGTCATCCAACAAGTACTCGCGCTGCGCCACCTCCTCGGCCCCCAGCAGTTGCAAGCGCGAGCCCTTGATGACTTCCAGGCCGAAATACAGCTTGCGCGCATCGAACAGCCGCCGCGCCTCGGAGCCCAGCCCTACGCCCGGCGCATGCGGCCCTCGCACCGACCACTGCAGCAACTTGGCCAGCACCTTTTCCGCCGCTGCAGGGTCGAGCACCTGCTCGCGCGCCTGGGACAGGTTCTGGATCACCAGCACCGCCGCCAGCTCCGGATCGCTCAACCCTTCGAGCCCGGAGGCATCCTCGAGCAGGCCTTGGCAGACTTCCAGGGTGACGGGAAGAAACACGGTGTCGGCGAAATCGTAATGTTCAGGTTGCATGCGGGCAGGTCATTCGCTGGTGTCGGGATTGGCTTCAAGTTCGTAGGCGTAGGCGCCCAGCGAGCCGGACATGCCGCCCGGGTAGACGCGCCGCGCGTCATCCTCGCAGCGGGCTTCGGCAGCCAGCGCGCTATCGAGCTCGTGCAGCGCCATCTCCAGCAGCTTGCGCAGGTCCTGGGCATTGCGCGCCGAGACGCTCAGGCGAAAATCCAGCCCCGGTGCCTGATCGACCGCTGTTGGGGTGTCGGCTGCGGGCGTGGCTTCGCCAAGGATGCGTTCGTGTTCCTCTTCCATCTGGTCGAGTACTTTCGAAAGCTCAAGGGTGCGCTCGGGGTGCGAGGCCATCTGGTCCTTGATCTCCAGGCGGCGCGCTTGCCAGTCGCGGATGCGCTGGCGGGTCAGATCGTCAACCTGATCCATGCTGATGGCCTCTCTCAGAAATGGGTGGGCTGCGAGAGGCGCATCATAAGCCTGTTTGCCGATAAATGCAGGTGCGGCGGGCTCGGCTCGTCACCCGAGCTCAGCTTCAGCCCTTGGGCGCAACGAGTCGGCGGTACTGATCCTGACTGATCCAACCCGTGAACGAGCGGTCGTCCTGGTTGATGAACTCGACCTTGGCCCAGCCGTCCTTGAACGCCAGCACGCCCACTACATCGCCTTTGACGATATAGGGTCGTTTGCTCGCGCTGCTGCCCGCCTGCTTGCGCAGATAGGCCTTGTCAGCAGTGACCGTCAGCAGCGCGATCCAGGGCTTTTCCGCATAGCGACTGAGCTCCAGCCCCGTGGCGATCTCCGGCATCAGCACACTGACGCAGCCGGGGTGCTCGCGGCCTCGTGCAACGGTGAGGGTAACGCCATCGCCCGTGGCCGCCAGGCTGCCGGGGAAGGTCTGGTCTTCCCAGGTGGCCAGCGCAACCGCCCCATCGCCGCTGATCTGCCCCTTTAGGTAGAAGGTGCAATGCCGGGTCACACCTTCGCCAAGGGTCTCGGAATAATAGCCCTCCACCTGGCGATCCGGCGTGACCGCCAGCATCAGTGCGTCGTATTGCCCGGGCTTCAATACGGCGGTGTCTGCATGAACAGACACGGACAACCCCAGCAATGCGGTGGCCAGAACAGTCAGTCGGCGCGAGAAACTCTTTGCCATGTCACTTCTTCCCTTCAAGTGCTTCGTAGGCCTTCTTGATACGCACGTCATAGTCACCATAATCCTTGCCGTTATAACTGGCGGCCATGCCGGCGTAGTCCTTGTTCTTCGCAGCCTTGATAAACGACGGGTTCTTGCTGCAGAAACCGAGGAAGGCCTTGAGTTGCTGCCCGGCATTGAGTTTCATGGCCGCGACGAATTCAAACACATTGGCATGCCCGCAATCGGCGAAGTTGAAACCCATGATCTGGAACATGCCCCAGGAAGCCGACTTCAATGCCGCCTCCTGATCCAGCCCGAATGCCGTGGCCATGGTTTCCCAGGCCTTGGCCTGGTCCTTGTTGTTGGCTTGCCACTGCGGGCCGGCTTTCTTCTTGTACTTGTACGAGAGCAGCGGATGAGTCTGGTCGTACTTGTGCTTGGTATAGCGCTGGAAGTGATGCCCCTCGAAGGCAATCACCGGCAGCTTGGCCGGCCCGAAACCCGAACGGCCACCCGACTCCACCGTGGCAAATGCCTTGATCAGGTTGGCTGAGATGCCGTTGCCCAACTGAGTGGCGGCGTTCTGGAAGTCGCTGTCGCTGAGCGTCATGCCGCCATCGCAGGTGACCTGCAGCACCATCTGCCGATTGCGCCGCTCGGCTTCGATCACCGCGCGCATCCGGTCCAGATAATGATTGACCGTGGCCTGCACCTGGGCATCGACATTATTGGCGAAGACATTGATGAAGGTGGGCAGACGCAGTGCTGGAATCAACTTGACCGGCACTCGAACAGCCTCCTCGACCAGGCTGTTGAAGGTGCGCCCATTCGGATCGACGACTCCATCGGGATGCGCGTACTTCAGATGACGAAACTGGTACTGACTGATGCGCTGCACCAGCTGTCCGTCGCAACGGCCATTCTCGGGCAACGGAAAACCGAGCCGCGGGATGAGTAGGTTGAACAGGTACTGGATGCACTGAACATCGGCGGGCAAGTTTCGGGCTTTACCGGGCGTGCCTACCGAAGCGCTGATAAGACTGGGCAAACCTTGCAGGCTTTTCATTCAATGCGTCCTTGCTCGTCATAAATTGATATCAAATCAATATCACTTAAGTGCCACTGTCATATTTTGAAATATATGGCGGACGCAAACTAACAAGGGTGTTTTCAGTTGTCCAGAAGCGGACTTCAAGGCTGTGAAGCAGTCTTCACCCGCAGCGAACCGCCCAGGGGCCGGCGAATGATTGCACAATACAACCAAACATGGTTGTATTGTGCAACCATTCCTGATGAGACCTTGAAAATGATCGACCCTTCGGTCGTGGAGCAAATCCGCTCCGCCTCACGCACGATGGTCCGTGAGCTGGGCTTCATGCGAACGACGCTGGCAGGCACGGAGTACTCCCCCTCTGCCGTTCACACGCTGCTTGAGCTAGGCGAGCATGGGGAGCGGACTGCCGCTCAACTGGTGCAGGCGCTAGGGCTTGAGAAGTCCAGCGTGAGCCGCATGGTTGCGAAGCTCGTTCAGCTGGGTGAACTGCAAGAGCATGAAAGTGAGCAGGATGGCCGCACCAAGCAACTGCGCCTGACAGAGCAAGGGAAACGCACCCTTGAAGAGATTCATGCCTACGGGCAAATGCAGGTCAGCTCAACGCTGGCCCCACTGCCCCCGCAAGAACAGCAGGTCATCGCCCAAGGTCTGAATGCCTATGCCCAGGCGTTGAAGGCTTCCCGCCAACAGCCCACCGAAACAGCGGCCTCCAGGGTTCAAATCACCCTCGGATACCGTCCCGGCCTGATCGGGCGCATGACGCAGATGCATGCAAGCTACTACTCGCGCCATGCCGGTTTCGGCCAGTTCTTCGAGAGCAGGGTTGCAACCAACATTGCCGAGTTTGCAGGACGGCTGGGGAATCCGCGCAACGCAGTCTGGGTCGCTGAAGACGCTGGCCGAATCGTAGGGTCGGTGGCTATCGACGGCGAGGACCTCGGGAACGATGAAGCTCACCTGCGCTGGTTCCTGCTGGATGATGGCTGCCGTGGTAGCGGTGTAGGTCGCCGGCTACTCACCGAAGCAGTCGCTTTCTGTGACCGGCAGAACTTCTCGGCAATCCAGTTGCATACCTTCAAAGGACTGGAAGCCGCCCGGCACCTCTACGAATCGCTGGGCTTCGAACTGACTCATGAAGAGCAAGGCAGCCAATGGGGCTCGACGGTTACGGAACAGCAGTTCACGCGTAAACGCTGACGATGGGACCAAGTGGCGGGGTAAGCAAAGGCAGGGAGGGCTAGGCGTACGATGCGTCACGCTTTGGATCACCAGGCGGTGAAGAGCGAAAGCCGTTCGAGAGCAGGACTTCGAGAGAAATGGAGGCAGCCCCACCAGCCACACCCCGGCACTCGATGTTCCCGCTGTGGCTGCTCCCTTCCGGGCCTGACCAGGTTAACGGGTAATCAATGCGGGGGGACCGGTGGGGCCACCATAACGCAGCTCATCAGGTGACGAGCCGCGCCATTGTACCGTTACGGGGGGAAGTTACAACCTTTGATGGCAAAAAAACCATCATTTCTCAAGGACTTGTCCGCCAGGGATGAGGTTCTCGGGGATTTGTGCCAGCCTCATCGCGGGACGAGCCCGCTCCCACAGGATAAATGCCAAGGCGAACCTGTGGGAGCGGGCTCGTCCCGCGATGAGGCCAGGGCAGGCAACATCAGACCGTGATGCCCTGCCCCGCCAGGAAGGCGACGAAGGCCTCTTCGTCCAGCACCTTGACCCCCAGCTCACTGGCCTTGGCCAGCTTCGACCCCGCCCCCGGACCTGCCACCACGCAGTGGGTCTTGCCGGACACCGAGCCCGCCACCTTGGCGCCGAGGCTTTCCAGCTTGTCCTTGGCGATGTCGCGGCTCATGCGCTCCAGGGTGCCGGTCAGCACCCAGGTCTGACCGGCCAGGGGCAGGCCCTCGGTGGTTTTCTTCTCGCTGTGCCAGTGCATGCCGAACGCTTGGAGCTGGGCTTCGATGGCGCGGGCGAGTTGCTGGTTGGCCTCGACCTTGAAGAACTCGCGCACGGCATCGGCCTGCTTGGTATTCAGGGCCTGGCGCAGGTCGATACCGTCGGCGGCGATGATCTTGTCGAGGGTGCCGAGCTTGTCCACCAGCTTCTCGGCGCCGGTCGGGCCGACCGAGGGGATATCGAGCTTGGCGATCATGCCGGCAAGGGTGGTGCTGGCGGCGAACTCCGCCGCCAGCTCGCCCTGGTCCTGTAACTGCATGCCGCTGTCGAGCAACTGCTGGATGACTTCGCGGTTGTGCGCATCCTCGAAGAAGTTATGGATCTCGTAGGCGACTTCAAGGCCGATGTCCGGCAGGTAGGTCAGCACCTGTGGCAGTGCCACCTGCACCCGCTCCAGGCTGCCCAGGGAGCGGGCCAGGACCTTGGCGGTCTCCTCGCCCACATCGGGGATGCCCAGGGCGAAGATGAAGCGCGCGAGCGGCGGGCGCTTGCTCGCCTCGATGGCTTCGAGCAGCTTGCGGCTGGAGACTTCGGCGAAGCCCTCCAGGTCGACGATCTGCTCGAACTGCAGCTTGTAAAGGTCTGCCGGGGAACCGATCAGGCCTTCGTCGACCAATTGCTCGACGCTCTTCTCGCCAAGGCCGTCGATATCCATCGCCCGGCGCGACACATAGTGAATGATCGCCTGCTTGAGCTGGGCGCCACAGGCCAGGCGGCCGACGCAGCGATACACCGCCCCTTCGCTGGTGGTCTCCTTGCCCTTGCTGCGCTTGACCAACTGCGTGCGCTCGACCTGCGAGCCGCACACCGGGCAGGCGCTCGGCACCTCGACCGGGCGGGCGTCATCAGGGCGACGATCGAGCACCACCTGCATCACCTGCGGGATCACGTCACCGGCACGGCGGATGATCACCGTGTCACCGATGCGCAGGCCCAGGCGGGCGATCTCGTCCATGTTGTGCAGGGTGGCGTTGGATACGGTCACCCCGGCCACCTTGACCGGCTTGAGACGGGCGACCGGAGTCACCGCACCGGTACGGCCGACCTGGAACTCGACGTCCAGCACCTCGGTGAGTTCTTCCATGGCCGGGAACTTGTGGGCGATGGCCCAGCGCGGCTCACGCGCACGGAAACCCAGCTCGCGCTGCGCCGCCAGGCTGTTGACCTTGAACACCACGCCGTCGATTTCGTAGGGCAGCGCGTTGCGGCGGGCGCCGATGTCCTGGTAATAGGCCAGGCATTGTTCGATACCGGCGGCGTGCTTGAGCTCAGGGCTGATCGGCATGCCCCAGACCTTGAGCTGCTCGAGGATGCCGATATGGCTGTCGCCGACGCTCGCTGAAGTCTGGCCGATGCCATAGCAGCAGAATTCCAGCGGGCGGCTGGCGGTGATCTTCGAGTCCAGTTGACGCAGGCTGCCAGCGGCAGCGTTGCGGGGGTTGGCGAAGGTCTTGCCGCCGATTTCGGCCTGAGCGGCATTGAGCCGCTCGAAGCCCGCCTTGCTCATGTACACCTCGCCACGCACTTCGAGCACTTCGGGCCAGCCGCTGCCGTGCAGCTTTAACGGGACGTTGCGGATGGTGCGCACGTTGGTGCTGATGTCTTCGCCGGTCGTGCCGTCGCCACGGGTGGCGCCCTGCACCAGCTGGCCGTCGCGGTACAACAGGCTCACCGCCAGGCCATCGAGCTTGGGCTCGCAGCTGTAGTCCACCGCCTCGGCCTGGTCGAGCCCTTCGACCACGCGCCGCCCGAACTCACGCAGGTCAGCCTCTTCGAAGGCGTTGCCCAGGCTGAGCATCGGGATCTCGTGGCGCACCTGGGTGAAGGCCGCCAAGGCTGCACCGCCGACGCGCTGGGTGGGCGAGTCGGGGGTGACCAGGTGTGGGTTCTCGGCTTCCAGGGCCTTGAGTTCGTTGAACAGCCGGTCGTATTCGGCGTCGGGCACACTGGGCTCGTCCAGCACATAGTAGCGATAGTTGTGCTGGTCGAGTTCGGCGCGCAGTTCGTGGATTCGGTTTTCGGCGTTCATCTTTCAGGTCTCTTGCAAAGCAAAAGAGCAGCCTGGGTGATGCCGGCACGGATCGGGATGCTGTTCAGCATGTACTGACCTCATCACCGGACAAGCCGGACGCCGCACCGCCGTTCCCACAGACAATCGTGTATCTGTGGGAGCGGCGGTGCGGCGTCCGGCTTGTCCGGCAATGGGGCCGGCATAGGCAACGACATCTGCCGAAGCGACCAGCAATCCCCATGGGCTGCTCTTGAGTCTGGATCTATCAGCGCTTCTGGGTCAGCGCACGGCGCTCGAACTCGACGATACGCTGGCGGTAGTGCTCGATGGTCTGCGCGGTCAGTACGCTGCGCTGGTCATCCTTGAGCTCACCGTCGAGCTCGTGGGCCAGCTTGCGCGCGGCGGCAACCATCACGTCGAAGGCCTGCTTCGGATGACGCGGGCCGGGCAGGCCGAGGAAGAAGCTGACCGCACGGGTGCTGAAATGGTCGATGTCATCCAGGTCGAATATGCCTGGCTTGACCGCGTTGGCCATGGAGAACAGCACCTCGCCGTGACCGGCCATGCTTTCGTGGCGATGGAAGATGTCCATCTCGCCGAAACGCAGGCCGCTTTCCAGGATGTTCTGCAGCAACGCCGGGCCCTTGAAGCCACCTTCGTCACGGGAGATGACGCTGATCACCAGCACCTCTTCGACCGGAGGCAACTCCTTGGCGGCGTTGTTGCTCGTGGCGAAACCGCTGTTGCGGTTGTTGTCGGCGCTGAAGTCGTCATCGCTGTCGGCGAACAGATCGGGCTCGCGCGGTTCAGCGACCAGATTCAGGTCGCCCTGCTGCGACTCGGCAGCAGCACGCTTGCCACGCTTGGGCGCCTTGGCCGGCTTTGGCTCGCGCTCGCGTTCACGGGCCGGGGCGCTCATCGACGGCAGGTCGGTTTCGTCCAGCTCCGGCTCTTTATGCGTGTCCAGGACGCGCGCAGGGCCGAGCACCTCGGCACTGCCCTCGTCGTCCGGGAGGTTGGAATAGCTACGATCCAGACGGAACTTCAACTTGCCCTTGCCGCCGCGCATGCGGCGCCAGCCGTCGAAAAGAATACCGGCGATGACAATGATGCCGATGACGATCAGCCACTCGCGCAGACCGATTTCCATGTAATCCCGTGCCTCTATAAAAATATGCTTGAAAACAAAGGCTTCAAAGCCCTTTAACACGTGGCGCCAACTCTATGTTCTGACAGGCGTTTTACCCACGCAAAAAACGAGTGACATTAAGCTAGCACGACCAAAGACAACTTTACACCGTGTGTCGCACATGCAAGGCGCATTTGCCTACAGATATCGCCCAATCTTCACGCATCAGGCGTCAACCATGGCCATGGCCTCCTCCACATCAACTGCAACAAGACGTGAACAACCGGGCTCATGCATGGTGACCCCCATCAATTGATCGGCCATTTCCATGGCAATCTTGTTATGCGTAATGTAGATGAACTGCACGGTCTCGCTCATTTCCTTCACCAACCGGGCGTAACGCCCGACGTTGGCATCGTCCAGCGGCGCATCGACTTCGTCGAGCATGCAGAACGGTGCCGGGTTCAGCTTGAAGATGGCAAACACCAACGCCAATGCGGTCAGTGCCTTCTCGCCGCCGGACAGCAAATGAATGGTGCTGTTCTTCTTGCCCGGCGGGCGCGCCATGATCGTCACCCCTGTATCGAGTAGATCTTCGCCCGTCAGTTCCAGATAAGCGCTGCCGCCACCGAAAACTTTTGGGAAAAGTGCCTGTAATCCGGCATTTATCTGATCAAAGGTATCCTTGAAACGGTTTCGGGTTTCCTTGTCGATCTTGCGGATGACGTTCTCGAGCGTCTCCAGCGCCTCGACCAGGTCAGCGTTCTGGGCATCGAGATAGCGCTTGCGCTCGGACTGCTGCTCGTACTCCTCGATTGCCGCCAGGTTGATCGCACCCAGGCGCTGGATACGCGCTTCAGTCTGCTCCAATTCCTGCTCGGTACCCTGCTCGCTGGCCTCGGGCTCGAGCGTGGCGAGCACACCCTGCAGGTCGTAACCGTCGGCAAGCAACTGCTCTTGCAAGGTCTTGCGCCGCACATCCAGGCCCTGGGACTCAAGGCGTGACTGCTCCAGTTGCCCGCGCAACAACTGGGCCTGCTGTTCAGCCTGGGCACGGCGTTTTTCGACGTCGCGCAGTTCGCGATCGGCCTCGTCCATGTGCAGGCGCGCCTGGCGCATTTCCTCATCGACACTCATGCGCCGTTCGAGCAGCTCTTCGAGCTTCAGGCGCAACTCTTCCAGCGGGGCCTCGCCCTCTTCAAGATTGAGGCTCAACTGCTCCTGGCGCTCGCTCAGACGCGCGGCCTGCTGCTCAAGACGCTCCAGGGCCTGGCGCGTGGAGTCGTGCTGGGCGCGCAGGGAACCCAGGCGCACCGCCAACTGGTGGGCATGGTCCTTGTGCTGACGGGCCTCCTGGCGGACGCGATCGAGGGTTTCGCGCAGGGTGTCGCGACGGGCCATCAGTTGTTCACGCTGCTCGGTGTCCTGGGCCATGAGATCCAGGGCTTCCTGCAGCACCAGGCGCGCTTCGCCCAGTTGCTCATGCTCCAGGGCGCGTTGCTCCTGGAGTTCGGCCAGTTCTTCCTGCAAGCGGCGGCGGCGCAGCTCCAACTGTTCGGCACGAGCACGCCCGGCAGACAGGCTCGCCTTCAGCTCGCCAAGCTGCCGGTTTTCGTCCTGGCTGCGGCGGCGCAGTTGCTCGCGCTGTTCCTCATGGGCGAGCTGTTGCTCGCGAAGGTCTTGCAGCTGCTGCGTGAGCTGTTCGAGCAACGCCTCGTGCTCCAGTTGCTCATGGCCGAGGCGCTCGATCTCCTGCCCTCGCGCCAATACGCCACCCTGGGACTCGCCACCGCGGCTGACCCGCAGGAAATGCCGGCCCACCCAGTAGCCATCGCGGCTGACCAGGCTGTGGCCCTCTTCAAGCGTGGCGCGCAGGGCCAGGGCCTGCTCCAGGGATTCGACCGGCTTGACCTGGCCGAGCCAGGGTGCCAGATCGATGCGTCCGTCGACCTTGTCCAGCAGACTACCAGGCAGGCGCGCCCCCTCGCCGCTCGCCAGCAGCAGGCGCAGGTCACCCTGCTCCAGGGGGGCAAAATCAAGTGCAGCAAAATCGTCCACCAGCACCGCCTGCAGGTCGGCACCCAATACGGTCTCCACCGCCAGCTCCCAGCCGGGCTCCACACGCAGCCCTTCAGCCAGGCGCGGACGGTTGCCCAAGCCCTGCCCGTGCAGCCATTCAGCCGCACCGCTGCCGGGTTCGAGGGCCGCTTGCTGCAGGGCCTCCAGTGACGCCAGACGCCCGCCCAGGCGCTGCAATTCACCCTGCTGTTGTTGCTGGGCCTGGGTCGCCTGCTGCAGTTGCTCGCGCACAGCCTCAAGCCGCTCGACCACCTGCTGCTCCTGCAACTGCAACGCTTCGAGCTGCAACTCGCTGCCAGCCACCTGCTCCGACAGTTCGAGCATGGCGGCGTCCTGGGGATCGGCGCCCAGTTGCTGGTTCTCTTCGCTCAGCTTGCGCTGGCGCTCGGCCAGACGTTCCAGGCTGCTCTCCAGCTGCTGCAGGCGTGCCTGCTGGACCTCGGCCTGACGCCGTGGCTCGGCGGAGCGGGTATTGAAATCGTCCCACTGAGCCTGCCAGCCGTGCATGCCCAGCTCGGCCTCCTCGAGCGTCGCAGCGGACTCTTCGGCGGCGGCGAGGGTCATTTCCTGCTCGGGCTCGAGCATCGCCAGATCTTCGGCCAGGGTCGCCAGCAGGGTGCGGTCGTGGCCCAGGTGCGACTCGGTTTCCAGGCGCGTGCGCTCGGCTTCCTTGAGATCATCCTGCAACTGGCGCAGGCGCTGCTGGCCGTGCTGGATGCTCTGCTCGACCCGGGCGATATCGCCCGCTACGGAATAGAAGCGCCCCTGCACCTGGTTGAACCGCTCGGACAGCTCATGGTGCCCGTCGCGCAGGCGTTCGATGCTGGCATCGGCATTGCGCTGCTCGGCCACCAGTGCCTCGAAGGCCACTTCCTGGTCACCGATGATGCTTTCGCGCTGGCGCATGCGCTCATCCAGTGCACGCCAGCGCAGTGCCGACAAGCGCGCCTTGAGTTGGCGCTCCTGGGCCTTGTATTCGCGGTATTTCTCGGCGGCCTGGGCCTGGCGATGCAGGCGTTCGAGCTGGCGCTCCAGCTCTTCGCGCAGGTCGGTCAGGCGCGCCAGGTTCTCCTGGGTGCGGCGGATGCGGTTCTCGGTCTCGCGGCGACGCTCCTTGTACTTGGAGATGCCCGCCGCTTCCTCGATGAAGTTGCGCAGCTCCTCGGGCTTGGCCTCGATCAGCTTGGAGATCATGCCCTGCTCGATGATCGAGTAGCTGCGCGGGCCCAGGCCAGTGCCAAGGAAGATATCGGTGATGTCACGGCGGCGGCACTTGGTGCCGTTGAGGTAGTAGGTGTTCTGCGCGTCGCGGGTCACCTTGCGACGGATGGAGATCTCGGCATAGGCGGCGTATTCACCGACCAGCGTGCTGTCGCTGTTGTCGAACACCAGCTCGATGCTCGCCTGGCTCACCGGCTTGCGCCCGGAGGAGCCGTTGAAGATGACGTCGGTCATCGACTCGCCACGCAGGTTCTTCGCCGAGCTTTCGCCCATGACCCAGCGTACGGCGTCGATGATGTTGGATTTGCCACAGCCGTTGGGCCCGACCACCGCCGCCATGTTGCTGGGGAAATTGACCGTGGTGGGATCGACGAACGACTTGAACCCGGCCAGGCGAATGCACTTGAGGCGCATCGGTCAGGCCTGCGCCAGCGCAGCCAACACCAGCTCGCAGCTGCGTTGGCAATAGGCGATCAGCACCTCGCGGATACGCGGCAGGTCGCGCAGCAATACTGCCTCCAGCAGACGGGCGAACAGGTCGACATAGTCGTCCATGCTGGCCTGGCGTTGATCCAGCGCCAGGTAGTAGGCGCGGCTCATGGCCGGCTGCAGGTTCTCCACGGTCTCCTGCAGGTAAGGGTTGCGTGCGAAGGGGAAGGCGGCGCGCATGACGGCGAAACTTTCGGCGACGAAGGCCTTGATGTCCAGGTTGCTGCGGGCCTGGTGCAGGCGCTGCTGGATCTCCAGGAACGGCAGCAGGTCGGTCTCGCTGCGCCACTGCTGCGCGACGGCGTTGCCCAGCAGGATGTACAGCTCGCCCATGAGGCTGCACAGGCTGCGCACACTGTGCTCGTCGAGCTCGGTGACGTGGGCTCCGCGACGCGGCAGGATAGCCACCAGATGACGACGTTCAAGAATCAGCAGCGCTTCGCGTACCGAGCCGCGGCTGACATTCAGGGCCTGGGTGACCTTCTGCTCCTGGATGCGCTCGCCGGGTGCAAGCTCGCCGCGAATGATCCGCTCGGCCAGGTAGTGGGCAATTTGCTCGGAGAGGCTGTCCGGCGCCTTGAACGTCATGATTTTCCTTCGGAATCGAAAACGGGGCACGAAAGGCGCGATTGTAGCGCACTCGCCGGGCTTGCGCGCAGCGGCGCGCGAGGCTTTGTGCGACCTGTCGGTCAGTTGCCATGCCCGGCGCGATCTATGCTTGTAAAGAGACAGGGTTGGGCGGCCAGAACCCCGCACGGGCAAAATCTTGACCTTTGAGTCAGAAAAATATTGACCTCAAGGTCAGCCCTTGCTTAGAGTCCGCCCAACAACAATAAAACCATTACGAGGCCTTCCCCGTGATCCAGTTTCTCGTCAACCAGGAGCTGCGCAACGAGCACGCCCTGGACCCGAACATGACGGTGCTGCAGTACCTGCGCGAGCACCTGGGCAAACCCGGCACCAAGGAAGGCTGCGCCAGCGGCGACTGCGGCGCCTGCACCGTAGTCGTGGGCGAACTGACCCCGGATGACCTGGGCCAGCCGACGCTGCGTTATCGCAGCCTCAACTCCTGCCTGACGTTCGTTTCCTCCTTGCACGGCAAGCAACTGATCAGTGTCGAGGGCCTCAAGCACCAGGGCGAGCTGCACAGCGTGCAGAAGGCCATGGCCGACTGCCACGGCTCGCAGTGCGGCTTCTGCACTCCAGGCTTCGTCATGTCGCTGTTCGCCCTGCAGAAGAACAGCAGCGGCCACGACCTGCACCAGGCCCAGGAAGCCCTGGCCGGCAACCTGTGCCGCTGCACCGGCTACCGGCCGATACTCGACGCCGCCGAGCAGAGTTGCGCCCGCCCCTGCCAGGACCAGTTCGACGCCCAGCAGGCACAGACCATCGCCCGTCTCCAGGCCATCGCCCCGCAGCAGACAGGCGAGCTCAACAGTGGTGACAAGCGCTGCCTGGTCCCACTGACCGTCGCCGACCTGGCCGACCTGTACAGCTCGCACCCCGAGGCACGCCTGCTCGCAGGCGGCACCGACCTGGCACTGGAAGTCACCCAGTTCCACAAGACCCTGCCGGTGATGATCTATGTCGGCCATGTCGCCGAGCTCAAGCGCATCGACAAGACCAGCAGCCACCTGGAAATCGGCGCCGCCACCCCGCTCACCGACTGCTATGGCGCGCTGAACGAGGAATACCCCGACTTCGGCGCCCTGCTGCACCGCTTCGCTTCGCTGCAGATCCGCAACCAGGGCACCTTGGGCGGCAACATCGGCAACGCCTCGCCGATCGGCGACTCGCCACCCCTGCTGATCGCCCTCAACGCACAGATCGTCCTGCGCCAGGGCGATCGCCAGCGCACGATGGCGCTGGAAGACTATTTCATCGACTACCGCATCACGGCCCGCCAGGACAGCGAGTTCATCGAGAAGATCCTGGTGCCACGCGCCAGCAGCGAGTGGTCGTTCCGCGCCTACAAGGTGTCCAAGCGTCTGGACGATGACATATCTGCGGTATGCGCAGCGTTCAACCTGAACATCGAGAACGGCGTGGTCGGCGGCGTGCGAATCGCCTTCGGTGGCATGGCAGCGATTCCCAAGCGTGCCCGTGCCTGCGAGGCGGCGCTGCTTGGCAAGCCCTGGAACCAGGCGAGCATCGAGCGCGCCTGCCAGGCACTGGCCGAAGACTTCAGCCCACTGACGGATTTTCGCGCCAGCAAGGAATACCGCCTGCTGACCGCGCAGAACCTGCTGCGCAAATACTTCATCGAACAGCAATCGCCGTACATCGAGACCCGGGTGACCGCTTATGTCTAACCATCACGCCGTCAAGAGCCAGGCCGAGATGGCCGAGCTGTTCAGCCAGGACCTGACCAGCGGGGTCGGTCGCAGCGTCAAGCACGACAGCGCCGACAAGCACGTGTCAGGTGAAGCGGTGTACATCGACGACCGCCTGGAATTCCCCAACCAGTTGCACGTCTATGCGCGCACCGCCGACCGTGCTCACGCGCGCATCCTGCGCATCGACACGACCCCCTGCTATCAGTTCGAAGGCGTGCGCATCGCCATCACTCACGAGGACATTCCTGGGCTCAAGGATATCGGCCCGGTGGTCGCGGGCGATCCGCTGCTGGCCATCGACAAGGTCGAATTCTTCGGCCAGCCGGTGCTCGCCGTCGCCGCCCGCGACCTGGACACCGCTCGCCGCGCCGCCTTGGCGGCCATCGTCGAATACGAAGACCTGGAACCGGTGCTCGATGTGGTCGAGGCCTTGCGCAAGAAACATTTCGTGCTCGACAGCCACACTCACCAGCGCGGCGACTCGGCCAAGGCCCTGGCCAGTGCCCCGCATCGCCTGCAAGGCACCCTGCACATCGGCGGCCAGGAGCACTTCTACCTGGAAACCCAGATTTCTTCGGTAATGCCCACCGAAGACGGTGGCATGATCGTCTACTGCTCGACGCAGAACCCCACCGAGGTGCAGAAGCTGGTCGCCGAAGTGCTCGACGTGCCGATGAACAAGGTGGTGCTGGACATGCGCCGCATGGGCGGCGGTTTTGGTGGCAAGGAAACCCAGGCCGCCAGCCCCGCTTGCCTGTGCGCGGTGATCGCGCGCCTCACCGGGCAGCCGACCAAGATGCGCCTGCCGCGGGTCGAGGACATGACCATGACCGGCAAGCGTCACCCGTTCTACGTCGAATATGACGTCGGCTTCGATGATGAAGGCCGCCTGCACGGCATCGAATTCGACCTGGCCGGCAACTGCGGTTATTCGCCGGACCTGTCCGGCTCGATCGTCGACCGCGCCATGTTCCACTCCGACAACGCCTACTACCTGGGCGACGCCACGGTGAACGGCCACCGCTGCAAGACCAATACCGCGTCGAACACCGCCTACCGCGGCTTCGGCGGCCCGCAGGGGATGGTCGCCATCGAGCAGGTGATGGACCACATCGCCCGCCACCTGGCGCTCGACCCGCTGGCGGTGCGCAAGGCCAACTACTACGGCAAGACCGAGCGCAACGTCACCCACTACTACCAGACCGTCGAGCACAACCTGCTCGAGGAAATGACCGCCGACCTGGAAGCCAGCAGCGACTATGCCGAGCGGCGCAAGTCGATCCGCCAGTTCAACGAACACAGCCCGGTGCTGAAGAAGGGCCTGGCTCTGACCCCGGTGAAGTTCGGTATCTCGTTCACGGCCACCTTCCTCAACCAGGCGGGCGCCTTGATCCACATCTATACCGACGGCAGCATCCACCTCAACCACGGCGGCACCGAGATGGGCCAGGGCTTGAATACCAAGGTCGCCCAGGTGGTGGCGCAGGTGTTCCAGGTCGATTTCAACCGCATCCAGATCACTGCCACCAACACCGACAAGGTGCCCAACACCTCGCCAACGGCGGCGTCCAGCGGCGCCGACCTGAACGGCAAGGCGGCGCAGAACGCGGCCGAAATCCTCAAGAAACGCCTGACCGAGTTCGCCGCCCGGCACTACCAGGTCACCGAGGAAGATGTCGAGTTCCGCAACGGCCATGTCCGCGTGCGCGACCAGTTGCTGAGCTTCGAGCAACTGGTGCAACAGGCCTACTTCGCGCAGGTGTCGCTGTCGAGCACGGGCTTCTACCGCACGCCGAAGATCTTCTACGACCGCAGCCAGGCGCGCGGCCGGCCGTTCTATTACTTCGCCTTTGGTGCCGCCTGCGTCGAAGTGATCGTCGACACCCTGACCGGCGAGTACAAGATGCTGCGCGCCGACATCCTGCACGACGTCGGCGACTCGCTGAACCCGGCGATCGACATCGGTCAGGTCGAGGGCGGCTTCATCCAGGGCATGGGCTGGCTGACCACCGAGGAGCTGGTGTGGAATGCCAAGGGCAAGCTGATGACCAACGGCCCGGCGAGCTACAAGATCCCGGCGGTGGCCGACATGCCCCTGGACCTGCGCGTGAAGCTGGTGGAAAACCGCAAGAACCCCGAGGACACGGTGTTCCATTCCAAGGCCGTGGGCGAGCCGCCGTTCATGCTCGGTATCGCGGCCTGGTGCGCGATCAAGGATGCGGTGGCGAGCCTCGCCGACTATCGCGTGCAGCCGCACATCGACGCACCGGCGACACCCGAGCGGGTGCTGTGGGGGTGCGAGCAGATGCGCAAGGCAGTGGCGCAACAGCAGCCGACCGAACAAGAACTGGAAACCGTCACCCACTGACAGCGAGGGATTCCCTGGGAGCGGGCTTGCCCGCGAATGTGAGGAGGGCCTTACCGTCCTCTTCGCGGGCAAGCCCGCTCCTACAGGGCCCTCAGCATGGTTTAGAGAGGCTACATCATGCACCAATGGATCAATGCCCTCGCCGACCACCAGTCCCGCGGCGAACCCTGCATCCTGGTGACCATCATCGAGGAGCGCGGCTCGACGCCACGCAACGCTGGCTCGAAGATGGTGGTCAGCGCCAGCAACCTGTTCGACACCATCGGTGGCGGGCACCTGGAGTTCAAGGCCCTGCACATCGCCCGGCAGATGCTTGCCGAGCAGCGCAGCACACCGCATCTGGAGCGCTTCAGCCTGGGCGCGAGCCTGGGCCAGTGCTGTGGCGGCGTCACGGTGCTGTTGTTCGAACCCATGGCGCCGGTGCAGGCGCAGATCGCGGTGTTCGGCGCGGGCCATGTCGGCCGGGCTCTGGTACCCTTGCTCGCCGCATTGCCCTGCCGGGTGCGCTGGATTGATTCGCGCGAGCAGGAGTTCCCGCCGCTTATCCCCCACGGGGTGACCAAGGTGGTCAGCGAGGAGCCGGTCGACGAAGTGGCCGAACTGCCGCCGGGCAGCTACTGCATCGTCATGACCCACAATCACCAGCTCGACCTGGAACTGACCGCCGCCATCCTCAAGCGCAACGACTTCACCTGGTTCGGCCTGATCGGCTCGAAGACCAAACGGGTCAAGTTCGAACACCGCCTGCGCGAGCGCGGCTACGACGATGCCGTGCTGGCACGCATGCGCTGCCCCATGGGCCTGCCGGAGGTCAAGGGCAAGCTGCCCATCGAGATCGCGGTGTCCATCGCCGGCGAAATCATTGCCACCTACAACGCCTGCTTCGGCCAGCATGACGCTGGCGCCAATGCAGGCCCCATTGCCCAGTTGCTGCCGCCCTCCCGGCGCAGCCAAGCCATTTGACGAGCGCTTTATGACTGCAACCCGCAAAGCCTACCGAGCCGCCATCCTGCACAGCATCGCCGACCCTGCCGAGGTCGGCCTGGAGGCCTCCCACGAATACTACAAAGACGGCCTGCTGGTGGTCGACGAAGGCCGCATCAGCGCCCTGGGGCACGCCACCGACCTGCTGCCGACCCTCGACGCCGATATCGAAGTGGTGCACTACCAGGACGCCCTGATCACCCCGGGCTTCATCGACACCCATATCCATTTCCCGCAGACCGGCATGATCGGCTCCTACGGCGAGCAACTGCTGGACTGGCTGAACACCTACACCTTCCCTTGCGAAAAGCAGTTCGCCGACAAGGCCCATGCCGACAAAGTGGCGAAGATCTTCCTGCAGGAACTGCTGCGCAACGGCACCACCACCGCGCTGGTGTTCGGCAGCGTGCACCCGGAGTCGGTCAATGCCCTGTTCGAGGAGGCCGAGCGCCTGGACCTGCGGCTGATCGCCGGCAAGGTGATGATGGACCGCAATGCCCCCGACTACCTGACCGACACCGCCGAGTCGAGCTACAGCGAGAGCAAGGCGCTGATCCAGCGCTGGCATGGCAAGGCTCGCCTGCACTATGCGGTGACGCCGCGCTTCGCGCCCACCAGCACGCCTGAACAACTGGCCATGGCCGGGCAACTGCTCAAGGAGCATCCGGGCGTGTACCTGCACACCCACCTGTCGGAGAACCTCAAGGAGATCGACTGGGTCAAGGAACTGTTCCCCGAGCGCAAGGGCTACCTGGACGTCTACGACCATTTCGAACTGCTGGGCGAGCGCTCGGTGTTCGCCCACGGCGTGCACCTGTGCGACGAGGAATGCCAGCGCCTGGCCGAGACCGGCTCGGCCGTGGCCTTCTGTCCGACGTCCAACCTGTTCCTGGGCAGTGGCCTGTTCAACCTGCCCCAGGCCGAGCGTTTCAAGGTCAATGTCGGGCTGGGCACCGATGTGGGCGCTGGAACCAGCTTCTCGCTGCTCAACACGCTGAACGAGGCGTACAAGGTGATGCAACTGCAGGGTGCGCGCCTGCACCCTTACAAGTCGCTGTACCTGGCGACCCTCGGCGGCGCCCGCGCCCTGCGCCTGGACGACCGCATCGGCAGCCTGCGCGCCGGCAACGATGCCGATTTCGTGGTGCTCGACTACAAGGCCACGCCGCTGCTGGACTACCGCATCCAGCAATCCAACAGCATCGAGGAGACCTTGTTCGTGCTGACCACCCTGGGCGATGACCGTACCGTGCGCGAGACCTTCGCCGCGGGGCGCTCGGTACATCGGCGCTGATGCACAAAGGGCCGCTGCGCGGCCCATCGCTGGACGAGCCCGCTCCCACAGAGAAAGCACCGGGCCCGAGGGGTGTGCTGTACCTGAACTGCCGCAAAGATTGGATTCATGTCCAACTTGGCAGCAGTCCAACCTGTGGGAGCGGGCTGGTCCCGCGATGGGCTGCACAGCAGCCCTCGGTCATTCATTCAGGCAAACGATCAACCCTTGGCGGCAGCCTTGGGTTTTTTCAGCAGGTGCGAGAACACCGCATGCAGGTCGTCGGACGCGCTGTCTTCGTCAAGGTTGAGCTTGCTGTCGATATGATCCATGTGATGCATCATCAGGCTCACCGCCTGCTCGGCATCGCGCGCCTCGATGGCGTCGATCAGTTGCATGTGCTCGTCGTAAGAGCAATGCGAGCGATTGCCGCTTTCGTACTGGGCGATGATCAACGACGTTTGCGACACCAGGCTGCGCTGGAAGCTGACCAGCGGTGCATTGCCGGCCGCCTCGGCCAGCTTGAGGTGGAACTCGCCGGAAAGACGGATGCCGGCGCCACGATCGCCACGCGAGAAGCTGTCGCGCTCCTCGCGGACCATCTGGCGCAGTTCGTTGAGTTGCTCGCCGGTGGCGTGCTGCACCGCAAGCTCGGTGATGGCGCGCTCGACCATGCGCCGGGAGAAGAACACCTGGCGCGCCTCCTCCACCGTGGGGCTGGCCACGACAGCACCACGATTGGGTCGCAGCAACACCACGCTTTCATGGGCCAGGCGCGACAAGGCGCGGCGAATGATGGTGCGGCTGACGCCGAAGATCTCGCCCAGCGCTTCCTCGCTCAACTTGGTGCCCGGCGCCAGGCGCTGTTCGAGAATGGCCTCGAAAATGTGCGCATAGACGATGTCGTCCTGGGTACCGCTGCGGCCGGCCTTGGCTGTGCGCGCAGGTTTCTTCAGAGGTTGCAGCTGTTCGTTCATGGGCACTCGAGCACAAGGGATCGGCCAGTGGAACCTCGACTGTAATACCTGTCAGAGGGTGGCTGGCAAGTCCTGGGGTGAAAAAAGGGATCAAGGTATCTGCGCATTGTACACAGGCTGAGCCGTTTCTGCAGGTGGCCAATTCCCATATAGCTGCGCTGACGCAGATTGTGCGCACAAAAGATAAAACATTATTTGCATTCTTTGTACACAAAAGCATAATCCACCGAGCAACTTCCTGACTCAAAAGTCAACAAAGCCGTCAGGCGTCTGCCACCCCCTCGCGGAGCCGCCAAGTGCATGCGCAGGACCAAGGCTCCAGAACAACAAGAAAGACTTGAGGAGTACTCGCTGTGGAAAGCCGCAAATCCGAAGCCCCAACGCTGGATCTCGCTGCATCGCCCCGACCGGGATGGCTGGAGCGGATCTTCAAACTCCGGCACCACGGCACGACCGTCAGGACCGAAATGATCGCCGGGATGACCACCTTCATCACCATGGCCTACATCATCTTCGTCAACCCCAACATCATGGCTGACGCCGGTATCGATCACGGTGCCGCCTTCGTCGCCACCTGCATCGCCGCCGCCCTGGGCTGCCTGCTGATGGGCCTTTACGCCAACTGGCCGGTGGGCCTGGCACCGGGCATGGGGCTCAACGCCTTCTTCACCTACACCGTGGTCGGCACCATGGGCTACACCTGGGAGGCCGCGCTGGGCGCCGTGTTCGTCTCGGGCGTGCTGTTCATGCTGCTGACCCTGTCGCGGGTACGCGAGTGGCTGCTCAACAGCATTCCGGTGAGCCTGCGCCATGCCATGGGTGCCGGGGTCGGACTGTTCCTCGGGCTGATCGGCCTGAAGACCGCCGGCATCATCGTCGACAGCCCGGCGACGTTGATCAAGCTCGGTTCGCTGCATGAACCCGGACCGCTGCTGGCGGCCGTGTGTTTCCTGATGATCGCGGTGCTGAGCTACCACCGGGTGTTCGGCGCCATTCTCATCAGCATCATCGCCGTGACCCTGGCCGGCTGGGGCCTGGGCCTGGTGCAGTATGGCGGGGTGTTCTCGCTGCCACCGAGCCTGGCACCGACCTGGATGGCCATGGACGTGGCCGGTGTCTTCAACGTCAGCATGATCAGCGTGGTGCTGGCCTTCCTGTTCGTGCACATGTTCGACACCGCCGGCACCTTGATGGGCGTGGCGCAGCGGGCGAACCTGGTGGCCCCGGACGGTCGGATCGAGAACCTGTCGCGTGCCCTTAAAGCCGACAGTGCCTCCAGCGTGTTCGGCGCCGCAGTCGGTGTACCGCCGGTGACCAGCTACGTGGAAAGTGCCGCCGGGGTCGCCGCGGGCGGGCGCACCGGCCTGACGGCGGTGGTGGTCGGCCTGCTGTTCGTCGCGGCGATGTTCTTCGCCCCGCTGGCCGGGATGATCCCCGCCTATGCCACGGCCGGCGCGCTGATTTACGTGGCGATGCTGATGATGGGCAGCATGGCGCACATCAACTGGGACGAGGCGACCGACAGCATCCCGGCGATCGTCACCGCGATCATGATGCCGTTGACCTTTTCGGTGGCCGACGGCATCGCCCTGGGCTTCATCAGCTACGTCGTGCTCAAGGCCGGGACCGGCAAGTACAAGGAAATTTCCGCAAGCCTGTGGGTGCTGTGCGTGATCTTCATCGCCAAGTTCGTGTTCCTCTGAAACGTCGCCGGGCCCGCACCGGGCCCGCCCCACTCCAGCCGTCAGGAATTTTTCGGAAACCCAATTGGTCGGCGCACCCCTGGATGGATTAAAGTATCACCCCCTGCCCGGCAACCGCCCTCCCCCAAGCGCCCGGCCCATTTCCAGGAACCGCCGACGATGGAACACCGTGAAGCGCTGATCGCGCTGCGCACCTTTCTCTCCTCCCAGATCCTTGGCCAGGAGAAGCTGGTCGAGCGCCTGCTGATCGTCCTGCTCGCCGACGGGCACATGCTGGTCGAGGGTGCACCGGGCCTGGCCAAGACCAAGGCCATCAAAGAGTTGGCCGAGGGTATCGAGGCGCAGTTCCACCGTATCCAGTTCACCCCCGACCTGCTGCCGGCCGACATCACCGGTACCGAGATCTATCGCCCGGAAACCGGCAGCTTCGTGTTCCAGCAAGGGCCGATCTTCCACAACCTGGTCCTGGCAGACGAGATCAACCGCGCCCCGGCCAAGGTGCAATCGGCACTGCTCGAGGCCATGGCCGAGCGCCAGGTCAGCGTGGGCCGCAGCACCTACGAGTTGTCGCCGCTGTTCCTGGTCATGGCCACGCAGAACCCGATCGAGCAGGAAGGCACCTACCCGCTGCCCGAAGCGCAACTCGACCGTTTCCTCATGCACGTGAAAATCGGCTTCCCCGACGCTGCCGTCGAACGTCGTATCCTCCAGCAGGCCCGTGGCGAGGCGCTGGGCGGCGAGGTCAAGCCGGAGCGCCAGGTCAGCCAGCAGGCGATCTTCGCCGCACGCAAGGAAATCCTCGGCCTGTACATGGCCGATGCCGTGGAGGAATACCTGGTGCAACTGGTCATGGCCACGCGCACCCCGGCCAAGTTCGACAGCGAACTGGCCGACTGGATCGCCTACGGCGCCAGCCCCCGTGGCTCGATCGCCCTGGACCGCTGCGCACGTGCCCATGCCTGGCTGGCCGGGCGCGACTTCGTCAGCCCGGAAGACATCCAGGCCGTGCTGTTCGACGTGCTGCGCCACCGCGTCATCCTGTCGTTCGAAGCCGAAGCTGCGGGCATCGACCAGGACCGTGTGGTACAGCGTATCCTCGACGTCGTCGCCGTCGCCTGACCCCATGCCCGCCACGCACCTCGCCGAACCCGGCATCCGCATCGGCCTGGCCGAGCTGATCGACATGCGCCACCGCGTGCGCGAGATCCAGCTGTTCTCCCGGCCCGGCCAGCGCAGCCCGCTGGTGGGCCTGCACCACTCCAAGCTGCGCGGACGCGGGGTCGACTTCGACCAGGTGCGCGTGTACCAGGCCGGCGACGACGTGCGCAACATCGACTGGCGTGTCACCGCTCGCACGCAGGAACCTCACACCAAGCTGTTCCATGAAGAGCGTGAGCGGCCGATCTTCATCATGGTCGAGCAGAGCCAGCGCCTGTTCTTCGGCTCGGGCCTGATGTTCAAGTCGGTGCTCGCGGCCCAGGCGGCGGCGTTGTTCGGTTGGGCCGCGCTGGGCCATAACGACCGCATCGGCGGCCTGGTGTTCGGCGACAACGAACACCACGAGATCAAGCCCCGGCGCAGCAAGCAGAGCCTGCTGCAACTGCTCAACCGCCTGGCCAAGGTCAACCAGTCGCTGCACACCGAAGCGCTGTCCCAATCCGACAGCCTGGGCCTGGCCTTGCGCCGCGCGCGCGAAGTGCTGCGCCCCGGCAGCCTGGCCATCGTCATCTGCGACGAACGCGCACTCACCCCAGCCGTCGAACAGCACCTGGCGATGCTCTCACGCCACTGCGACGTGCTGCTGATGCCGGTCTCCGACCCTCTCGACCACGCCCTGCCCGCCGCTGGCCTGCTACGCTTCGCTCAACGCGGCGCGCACCTGGAGCTCGACACCCTGGACGCCAACCTGCGCCAGCTCTATCGCCACCAGGCCGAAGCACGTATCGAACGCTGGGAACTGCTGGCGCAGAAAATGCGCGTGGTGCTGATGCCGTTGAGCACCCAGAGCGAAATGATCGAGCAGTTGCGCGAGTACCTCAACCAGCGTCCGGGAAGCGGCCAATGAACCCGCTCGACCAGCTGCAACCCCTGATCGCCCCGCCGGCCATCGGCCTTTGGCCACCGGCGCCGGGCTGGTGGCTGTTGCTGGCCCTGCTGCCGCTGCTCGGCTGGGGGCTGTGGCGCCTGCGCCGCTGGCGGCCAGGCCGACGCCAGGCGCCGCCCGCCGAACAGCCGCTGGACCCGATCCGCGTCGAAGCCCTGGCCGAACTCGCCCGCCTGCCGCGCCCCTACGACGGTGCACCGGCGGGTGCCTGGCTGCAGCAGATCAATGCCCTGCTCAAACGCCTGTGCCGCAATCACTACCCTGGCGCCAACAGCCACACGCTCAACGGTCGCCAGTGGCTGGCGTTTCTCGACAACCGCTGTCCAGCCGCGGGCCTGACCCGCTGGATGGTGCTGGTCGAAGGCGCCTACAAGCCCGAGTGCAAGCTCGACGACAAGGCCATCGCCGGGCTCGCCCAGGCGGTCGAGACCTGGATTCGCAAACATGTTTGACCTGGCCTGGCCGTGGATCTTCGCCCTGCTGCCGCTGCCCTGGCTGATGCGCCTGCTGCTGCCTGCCGCCGACAGCGGCGAGCCGGTGCTCAAGGTGGGCTTTCTCGATGAGCTTGAAGGCCTTGCCGGGCGCCGCGCCCGCCTCAACCTGCCCACCTGGCGCCAGCAGGCGCCGTTCGTGGTGATCTGGCTGCTTCTGCTGCTGGCGGCCGCCCGGCCGCAGTGGTTGGGCGACCCGGTACCGATCGCGGCCAGTGGCCGCGACCTGTTGGTGGCGGTGGACGTGTCGGGCTCGATGGACTTCCCCGACATGCAGTGGAAAGGCGACGAAATCAGTCGCCTCGACCTGGTCAAGGCACTGCTCGGTGACTTTCTCCAGGACCGTGAAGGCGACCGGGTCGGGCTGATCCTGTTCGGCAGCGAGGCCTACCTGCAAGCCCCGTTGACCTTCGACCGACGCACCGTGCGTACCTTCCTCGACGAAGCGCAGATCGGCATCGCCGGCAAGAACACCGCCATCGGCGATGCCATCGGCCTTGCGGTCAAGCGCCTGCGTCAGCGCCCGGCACAGAGCCGGGTACTGGTGCTGGTGACCGATGGCGCCAACAACGGCGGGCTGATACATCCCCTGACGGCCGCGCGCCTGGCGGCCCAGGAAGGCGTACGCATCTACACCATCGGCATCGGCGCCAACCCCGACGCCAGTGGTACTCCAGGCCTGCTCGGCCTGAATCCGAGCCTGGACCTGGACGAAGCTTCGCTCAAGGAAATCGCCGAGCTCACCCATGGCGCCTATTTCCGCGCCCATGACGGCGCCGAGCTGAACAGCATCGGTGACACCCTCGATCAGCTCGAACCAGTGGCCCAACAACCCACCCAGGCGCGCACCGCCAGGGAGCTGTATGCCTGGCCGCTGGCCCTGGCGCTGCTGCTCAGCGTCCTGTTGGTGATCGCCGTGCAGTGGCCTGACAATCTGCTGCAACGCGCGCTGCGTCGACCACGCTTTCTGCAGCCCCACCCCGAATGGCGCCAGCGCCTCAAGCGCCTGCGCCTGAGGAGGCGGCGATGATCGAACTCTGGCCACAATGGCTGCGCCCACTCTGGCTGCTGGTGGTGCCCCTGCTCGGCTGGCTGCTGTTCAAGCTCTGGCATCGACGCAAACGTGCCGGACGCTGGCAGATGATCCTGCCGCCGCAGTTCCATGCAGTGTTGCTCGGGGGCGGCAATGGCAGCACCAGCAAGCTGCCGTGGATCGCCCTGGGCCTGGCCTGGCTGCTGGTGCTCCTGGCCCTGCTCGGACCCAGCTGGCAGCGCCTGGAAGAAACCCGCCAACGCCCGGCCGACCCGCTGGTGATCCTGCTCGAACTGACCCCGCAGATGCTCGCCGAAGACAGCCCGCCCAACCGTCTGGAACAGGCCCGACGCAAGGTGCTCGACCTGCTCGAACACCGTCGCGACAGCCAGACCGCGTTGATCGTCTATGCCGGCAGCGCGCACACCCTGGTGCCACTGTCGGATGACCTGAGCACCACACGCAACCTGCTCGAGGCCGTCGACCCCTCGATCATGCCGCAGCCCGGCCACCGCGCCGACCTGGCAGTGCAAAAGGGCCTGGCATTGCTCGCTCAGAGCGGCCTGGGGCAAGGCCGCGTGCTGCTGGTCGGTAGCTCGCTCAGCCATCAGGAGCGCCAGGGTATCGTCCAGGCCCTGGGTCGCCAGGGCCCCTCTTTGTTGATGCTCGGCGTCGGCACCGCCGAGGGCGCGCCCGTGCGCCAGGCCAGTGGCGAGTACCTCAAGGATGACCAGGGCGCCATCCTCGTCCCACGCCTGGACAGCGCCGAGCTCAAGCGCTTCATCGTCGGCACGGGCGGACGCTACCGGCATGCCCGTATCGACGATCTCGACCTGCGCGGTCTGGGCCTGTTCGACTCCCCCCGCGCCCTGCGCAACGACGGCCAGACCCTGCAACTGGACAGCTGGGCCGACCAGGGCTACTGGCTATTGCTGCCCCTGTTGCTGCTGGCCGCCTGCGCCGGACGTCGCGGCTGGCTGTTCTGCCTGCCACTGCTGCTGGCCCTGCCCCAACCGAGCCAGGCGTTCGAATTCCAGGACCTCTGGCGTCGCCCCGACCAACAGGGCCAGCACCTGCTGCAACACCAGCGCCCCGCCGAAGCCGCCCAGCGCTTCGAGGATCCGCAGTGGCGCGGCATGGCACTGTACCAGGCAGGCGACTACACTGGCGCCGCCCAGGCCTTCGCCCAGGGCAACAGCGCCGCGGCCCACTACAATCGAGGCAACGCCCTGGCCCGCGCCGGCGAACTGGATGCCGCTCTGGATGCCTACGAGCAGGCACTGGAGCGCCAGCCCGACCTGCAACCGGCGCTGGACAACCAGGCACTGGTGCAACAACTGCTGCAACAACGCGAGGGCCGCGCCGAGCAAAAACCGGACACCAGCGACGCACAACCGACGCCGAGCCGCGACACCGACGGCAACAGCAGCTCGGCCTCCAGCAGTGCCCAGGGCACGCCCGGCAACGACGAACAGAGCCCAGCGCAGGACGGCGGCGACAGCACCAGCAACAGCAACAACCAGGCGTCGTCCGGCAACCAGGGCGGCGATGATGACAGCCTCACCCAGCCGCCGCAGCGGCCCACCTCTACCAGCCTCGACGCCGAACAGCGCCAGGCCCTGGAGCAGTGGTTGCGGGAGATCCCCGACAACCCGGCGCAGTTGCTGCGACGCAAATTCTGGTACGAACAGCAATTGCATCAGGAACCCCAACGATGAGTCGCCTCGGCGTCTTCTTGCTCAGCCTGCTCTGGCTCACCCTGGCCCAGGCCCAACCGGCGCTGCAGGCGAGTGTCGATCGCACCCGCGTGGAAGCCGGCGAAACCCTGGAGCTCACGCTGGAAAGCCAGGATGTCACCCAGTTCGGCAAACCTGACCTGCGCGCCCTGGAGGGCGACTTCGAAGTGCGCGGCACCCGCCAGCTCAACAGCCTGCACACCCTCGATGGCGAAACCCGTGCCAGCACCCGCTGGATCGTCACCCTGCTGCCACGGCGCAGCGGCAGCCTGCAGATCCCGGAGCTGCAACTGGGGCAGTCGCGCAGCCAGGCCATCGAACTGCAAGTGGTACAACCCGACTCCAATCGCCCGGACAGCGCCTCGCAGGTGTTCATCGAGGCGACCCTCGACAGCCCCGAGGTCTACGTCCAGGCCCAGGCGGTACTGACCCTGCGCATCTACCATTCGGTGTCGCTGTACGACGACAGCAACCTCAGCCCGCTGCGCCTTGAGAACGCCAAGGTCGAGCCGCTGGGCGAGTCACGCACCTACGAAAAAGAAATCAACGGCGTGCGCCATGGCGTGATCGAAACCCGCTACGCGCTTTATCCGCAACAGAGCGGCGCACTGCAAGTGCCTCCCCTGACCTTCACCGCCACCGCTGCCGACAGCACTGAACCGCCTGCCGGCGGGGCACGCAGCGGGCGCCAGGTGCAGGTCAGCTCGCTGCCGCTTGACCTGCAGGTCAAGGCCATCCCCGCGACCTGGCCTGCCGGTGTGACCTGGCTCCCGGCCCGCAGCCTCAGCCTGGAAGAACGTTGGAACCCCGACCCGAACCAGCAGCCGACGCAGATTGGTGATTCCCTGACGCGCAGCATCACCCTGCGCGCCGAGGGACTGTCCAGCACGCAGTTGCCACCGTTGCCGGCTACCGAGGTCACTGGCCTGCGCCGTTACCCGGACCAACCCCTGCTGCGCAACGAGATCAATGAACGCGGCATGACCGCCAATCGTGAGGAGCGCGAAGCGCTGGTGCCGATCCACAGTGGCAACCTGATGCTGCCTGCGCTGGAGGTCACCTGGTGGAACACCCTCGAAGACCATCTGGAGCACAGCAGCCTGCCGGCGCGAAGCATCAAGGTCGACGATAACCCGGCGTTGAGCGCCGACACGCCGGTGGGGGATGTCAGCAGCGGATCTGCGCTGCTCTGGCCGTGGCAACTGGCAACGATGATATTGGCGCTGACCACGCTGCTGGGCTTTGCCCTCTGGTGGCGGGCGCGTTCGCAACCGGCGGTATTGCGCGCATCGCAGAGTGGGCCGAGCCCGCGTACGCTGCTCGACGATCTCAAGCGCGCGACCCTCGCCAACGATCCGCAGGCGACGCGCCAGGCGCTGGACGCCTGGGCGCGGCAGCAACCCGAGACCCTGGCCGAGATGGCGGCGCGCTTCGTGCCCTTGTCCAATGCCCTGGATGGGCTCAATGGCGCGCTCTACAGCGAGGCGGGGCAGCATTGGCAGGGGGATGAGTTGTGGCGGGCGATCGGGGATATTCCTTCGGCTCAGCAGGGGTTGCCTGTGGGTGGGGATGGTGGGGGTTTGCCGCCGCTTTATCCCAAGTGAGTTTTCAGGTGCTTGCCGACAGATTTTCAGCGCCCATGAGATCGAGCGCCGCGCGGGCGGCGCTCGATCTCATGGGCACCAAAAATCTTTCGGCGAACACCTATCAGCCTCTACGCAAACACTCGCCTGGCGACCTCGCAGCCACAGCAAAAGCGAATCTGCGCAGCCACTTGGGTTACCATACCCACCCTCCGAGACCCCATCCCAAGCGCAGCCCCGGCCGCTCGCTTGATTCGACACCAACAGGTCCTCCATGCGTCTGTTTCACACCTCCGACTGGCACCTGGGCCAGAGCCTCCACGGCCAGGAACGCGACTTCGAACACGCCTGCTTCCTCGACTGGCTGCTCGGCCAGCTGCGCCTGCGCCAACCCGACGCGCTGTTGATCGCCGGGGATATCTTCGACACGGTCAACCCACCGGTCAAAGCCCAGGAGCGCCTCTACGACTTCATCGTCCAGGCCCACGAACAGCAGCCCAAGCTGGACATCGTGATGATCGCCGGCAATCACGACTCCGGCTCGCGCATCGAATTGCCCGCCGCCCTGATGCGCCGCCTGCGCACTCACGCCCTGGGCCGAGTGCACTGGCTCGACGAAGGCCAGCTCGACGCCGAACGCCTGCTGATCCCGCTGACCAACGCCCGCGGCAAGGTCTGTGCCTGGTGCCTGGCCCTGCCCTTCCTGCGCCCGGCAGAAGTCACCGGCCCGCAACTGGGCGATGACTACCTGCAAGGCATCACCCAGGTGCATCAGCAACTGATCGCCGCCGCCCTTGGCAAGCGCAAGAAGGACCAGGCGCTGATCGCCATCAGCCACGCCCACATGGCCGGCGGCTCGATTTCCGAAGACTCCGAGCGCAGCCTGATCATCGGCAACGCCGAAGCCCTGCCGGCGCGGTTGTTCGACAAGGCCATCAGTTATGTCGCCCTGGGCCACCTGCACAAGCCACAGAAGGTCAACCGGGAGAACCGCATCCGCTACAGCGGCGCGCCTATCCCGCTGTCGTTCGCCGAGATCAACTACCCGCACCAGGTACTGGAGATCGAGCTGGACGGCACCGAGCTGCTCAGCGTCGAACCGCGCCTGGTACCGCGGGCCGTGGCCTTGCAGCGCATGGGCCCGGCACCGCTCGGCGAACTGCTCGAGCAGCTTGCCGACCTGCCGGTGATCGACCTCCTCGACGACCCCAACCGCCAGCCGTGGCTGGAAGTGCGGGTACGCCTGGACGAACCGCAGCCCGACCTGCGCCAACAGATCGAAAGCGCACTGCTGGGCAAGGCAGTGCGCCTGGTGCGCATCAGCGCCGAATATGCTGGGCGCAACGCTCTGGACGAGGACGCACAGGCCTTCGTCGAGCTGTCGCAGATGACCCCGCAGGACCTGTTCGGCCGCGCCTGGGAGCAGGCCTACGGCAGCCCCGTCGATGAACAGACCCTGAGCGACTTCGCCCTGCTGCTGCAGGACGTGCAACTGGAGGAGCAGCCATGAAGATCCTGGCCATCCGCCTGAAGAACCTTGCCTCCCTGGCCGGCCCCATCGACATCGACTTCACTGCCGAGCCCTTGGCCAGCGCCGGGTTGTTCGCCATCACCGGCCCGACCGGCGCAGGCAAGAGCACCCTGCTGGACGCCCTGTGCCTGGCGCTGTTCGGTACGGTGCCACGTCTGAACGAGATCGGCCGCGAAGCCAAAGTGCCGGACGCCGACGGCGAAATCCCTACCTCCGATCCGCGCAACCTGTTGCGCCGCGGCACCGGCAGCGGCTTTGCCGAGGTCGATTTCGTCGGCATCGATGGCAAGCGCTACCGCGCCCGCTGGGAAGCCAACCGAGCGCGTGACAAGGCCAACGGCAAATTGCAGCACAGCCGCCAGAGCTTCTACGACCTGGACGGCGAACAACTGCTGGCCAGCGGCAAGAATGAATACAAGCAACTGGCCGAAGCACGCCTGGGGCTGAATTTCGAGCAGTTCACCCGTGCGGTGATGCTGGCCCAGAGTGAGTTCGGAGCCTTCCTTAAGGCCGACGATCGCGAACGTAGCGAACTGCTGGAAAAGCTCACCAACACGGCCATCTATACCCGCCTGGGGCAGCGCGCCTTCACCCGCTCGCGCGAGGCCGCCGAAGCGCTCAAGGATCTTGAGGAGCGCGCCAGCCACCTGCTGCCGCTGGCTGCCGAGGCCCGCGCCGAACTTGACCAGCGCCTGGAGCAGGCGCAACAGCACTTCAAGGGCGAACAGGCGCGCGAGCGGCAGCTTGAACAACAGTGCGCCTGGCTCAGCGAACAACAGCGCCTGCTGGCCCAACACGCCGAGACCAGTGAAGCGCTCAAGGCCGCCGAGCACGCCAGCGCACAGCTCAGCGAGCAGCGCATCGACCTGCAACGCCTGGAGCGCCTGGCCCCGCAGCGCCATCAGTTCCACCGTCAACTGGCCCTGGCCGCCCAGCTCTCGCCGCTGGCCGCCGAAATTGCCGAGCAGGTACGCCAGCAAACCGAACTGCACACCCGTACCGGCGAACTGGAGCAGGCGCAGCTCGCGGCACGCGACGCGCTCGCGCAATGCCAGGCGCAGCACAGCGAGAACGCTCCCCGCCTGCGCCAGGCCTTTGCCGCCCAGGACGGCCTCGCCCGCCTCGACCAGGACCTGGCAAAACAGCACTCGGCCTGCCAGCAGGCTGAGCAGGACCTTGCCGAAAGCCAGCAGCATCTGCAGCAGTTGGAACAGAACCAGCAGCGCAGCCTGGAACAACTCGCCCTGATCGACACCGCGCTGGCCGACAGCCAACATCTGGCGGGCCTGGCCAATGCCTGGCAGGCCTACCTGCCGCAGCTCAAGCAGGTGATGCTGATCGGCGGCCGTCTGGCCAAGGGTCGCGAAGAACTGCCAGGCTTGCAGGCGCAGGCCAGCCAGGCCAATACCCAGCTGCAAACCCAGCGCGACAGTTTCGAGCTGCTGTTCCGCGAAGCCAAGGCCGAACCCCAGGCCCTGGCCGAACAGATCGACCTGCTCGGCGGCATGCTGCAGGACAACCGCAAGCAGCAGCGTGCTGTCGAGGAATTGTCGCGCCTGCACGGTCGCGAGATGGAACTGCGCCAGCAGCTCGACGCCCTGCGTGAGCGCCAGCAACAGGCCATGCAGCAACGCCAGCAACTGATCAGCGACGGCACATCGGCCAAGGCCCGGCTGGAAACGGCAGAACAGGCGCTCGCCCTCACTCGCCAGTTGCTCGATCGCCAACGCCTGGCGCGCAACACCAGCGTCGAAGAACTGCGCGGCCAACTGCGCGACGGCGAACCCTGCCCGGTTTGCGGCAGCGCCGAGCACCCGTTCCACCAGCCCGAAGCGCTGTTGCAGAGCCTCGGCCGCCATGACCAGGCCGAAGAAGAGGCCGCGCAGCAACAGGTCGAGGCCCTCAACGGTCAACTGGTGGAGCTGCGCACCCAGTTGGGCGTGGTCAATGCCCAGCTCAAGGATTTCCAACAGCAGCAACAGCAACTCGGCGAACAGCTGCAGCCCTTGGTCGCACAGGTGCAGGCCCACAGTCTGTGGCCAGCCCTGGCACCGCAGGACGACAAGGCTCGCAGCGCCTGGCTCGACAGCCAGCTGCGGCGCCTGGACGAGGAAATCGGCAAGGACGAGAAGCGCCAGAGCGCCCTGCTCGCCCTGCAAAAGGACGCCGCCCGCCTCACCCAGCAGTTGCAAGCGGCGCAGGAGGCCCAGCAACAGGCCCAGCGCCATCTGGAACAACAGCACCAAGCCTTGGCCAACGACGAGCAGCAACTGGAACAAGGGCTGAAGGACCTCGCCAGCGTACTGCCGGACGACGTGCTCAAGGCCCTGAGCGACGATCCGACCCACGCGTTCGTCGCCCTCGACCAGCAGATCACCCAGCGCCTGCAGCAGCTCGAACAGCGCAAGGACGAACAGGAAGAACAGCAGGCGCGCCAGCTACAGCTGGACAAGCTGCGCGATCAGCATCAAGCACGGCTGGACACCCAGGAACAACTGCGCCAGCAACTCGCCGCCCTTGAGGCCCAGCGACAGCAGGCCCAGGCCGCACTGGCCGAGTTGCTCGGCGAACAGCCCAGCGCCGAAGCCTGGCAACAGCATATGGACGCGCAACTGGAGCAGGCACGGGCGCTCGACGCCGATACCGCACAACACCTGCAGACGCTGCGCACCCAAGGCGTGCAGTTGGCCAGTGAGCTCAAGGCCAACGGCAATCGCCAGCAGGCACTGGAACAGGAACACCAGCAACTGCACGGCGACATCGCCCAATGGCGCGCCGAACACCCTGAGCTGGACGACGTCGGCCTGGAGCGCCTGCTGGCCATCGATGACGCCGCCGTCAGCGCGCTGCGCCAGCACCTGCAGGACGCCGACAAAGCCGTCGAGCAGGCACGGGTGCTGCTGCACGAGCGCGAACAGCGCCTGCAACAGCACAGCGCCGATTCGACCGTCCAGGCGTCGGCCGAAGACCTGCAGCAGAGCCTTGGGGAACTGCGCGAGCAACTGGCCATCCACGAACAGCACTGCGCCGAACTGCGCGCCCAACAGGCCGACGACCAGCGTCGCCAGCAGGCGCACCAGGCACTCGCCGACGACATCGACAAGGCCCGTGGCGAGCGCCAGCGCTGGGGCCGGCTCAATGACCTGATCGGCTCGGCCTCAGGCGATGTGTTCCGCAAGATCGCCCAGGGCTACAACCTCGACCTGCTGCTGCACCACGCCAACAATCAGTTGCGCCAGTTGGCCCGGCGCTATCGTCTCAAGCGCGGTGGCAGCGCCCTCGGCCTGCTGGTGCTGGACACCGAGATGGGCGACGAACTGCGCTCGGTGCACTCGCTGTCGGGCGGTGAGACCTTCCTGGTCTCGCTGGCACTGGCACTGGGGCTGGCGTCGATGGCCTCGAGCACCCTGCGCATCGAGTCGCTGTTCATCGACGAAGGCTTCGGCAGCCTGGACCCCGAGTCGTTGCAGCTGGCCATGGATGCGCTCGACGGCCTGCAGGCCCAGGGGCGCAAGGTCGCGGTGATTTCCCACGTGCAGGAGATGCATGAGCGCATTCCGGTGCAGATCCAGGTACGCCGCCAGGGCAATGGCCTGAGCGATGTCGAGGTCTGCGGGTGATCCTCTATTCATTCCGCCGTTGCCCGTGGGCCATGCGTGCGCGCCTGGCGCTGCGTTATGCAGGCTGTGACGTGGAAGTTCGCGAGGTGGTGCTCAAGGACAAGCCGGCCGAACTGCTGGCCCTGTCGCCCAAGGGCACGGTGCCGGTGCTCGATACCGGGGAGCGGGTGCTGGAGGAGAGTCTGGACATCATGCGCTGGGCGCTGGCGCAAGACGACCCGCAAGACTGGCGGCTGCTGGCCGATCCACTGGCGGCTGAACGGGGCGAAGCGCTGATCGCGCGCAATGACCGGGATTTCAAGGCGCAGGTCAACCTGTACAAATACGCCGAGCGCTACCCGGAGCATTCACGCGAGCATTACCGCCAGCAGGCCGAAGCCTGGCTGGCGGAGCTCGAAGGCCTGCTCGAGAACAGGCCTTTCCTGCTGGCGGATCACCCAAGCCTGACTGATGCCGCGTTGCTGCCATTGCTGCGCCAGTTCGCCGGGGTCGAACCTCAGTGGTTCGCCGAGGCGGCTTATCCGCGGGTGCGGAGCTGGTTGCAGGGATGGCTGGCATCGGACCTGTTCAAGGCAATCATGGCCCGCTGAAAAACTCATTGACCAGGTTTCTGTGGGAGTAGGCTTGCTCGCAAACACCGGCGGAGTCGGTGCCATGGCACCGTGGTGACTGCTTCGCAAGCAAGCCCGCTCCCACAAAAACCTGTCAGGGGTCGATCAGCTGCTGTGCTTGGCACTCAGGGCTGCGTGGAAATGGGCACTCTGGCGCAGGTACTGCTCGGTGTAGCTGTGGGTTTCGACAGTTTTGCCGCGGCTTTCCGACTGGGCATGGACCGGCAGTACGACGGAAGCGGAAATGGCAGAAGCGGCAATGACCGGGAAGAGATTGAAGTTCATCGGTGTGTCCTCGTCTTCGCTGTTTGACAGTGGCCCTCTTGGGCCTTGGGTCAAACTTACGCCGACGAGGCGCTTGGCTGAAATTCATTGCAGCAGTAGCGATTATCAAGCCGATTGATAGTCAATCGAGAAACTTCAGGTCCGAAGGCGCGTCCTGGGGCAGTGTCTGCACCGTTTCGCCAAGCTTGCCGCTGCGCGGATCACGGCGCATGACCACGATCTGGTTGCTCTTCTGGTTGGCCACCAGCAGGAAGTTGCCGCTTGGATCCAGGCTGAATTCCCGGGGGTGATCGCCTTCCACCGAGCGACGCTGCAGCAAGGTCAACTGGCCGTCGTCCTTACCCACGGCGTAGACCACGATCTGGTTGGCGCTGCCGCGGTTGCTGACGTACAGGAAACGTCCATCGGCGGACAAGTGCAGGCCGCCAGCCGCCTTGGCGGCAGGTTCGGTGCTGTCGGTCAACGGCAGGCGCTGACGCTCGAGCAACGCACCGTCCAGAACGTCGAAGGCCACCACCTCGGCACTCATTTCCAGCGTGAGGTAGGCATGCCGCCCCTTGGCATCGAACAGCAGGTGCCGTGGCCCGCTGCCTGGCGGCAAGGTGACGAATGCGGGTATCGCCGGGCTCAGCGGCCGGTCGGTACTGGCGCCGTCGTAGCGGTAGATGAACACCTTGTCGGCGCCCAGGTCACTGGCATACAGGTGGCGGCCATCGGGCGACTGGACCACCGAGTGCACATGGGCACCGGTCTGGCGCTCGGGATTGACCTTGCTCGGGGCATGGCGCAACTGCTGAAGCACCGCCTTGAGCTTGCCGTCGCGCGCCACCGGGATCACCACCAGGCTACCGCCAGGATCGGGCGCCACGGCGTAGTTGGCGACGAACAGGTAGCGCTGATCGTGACTGAGGCTGGCGTGGGTCGGCTCATCGCCCAGGCTGAGGACCTGGTTCAGCGGCGTTATCTCGCCTTTGCCACTCACGCCAAAGCTGCTGATGTGCCCCGCAGGCGTCTCGTTCACTGCGAACAGTTGACGCTGGTCGGCAGACAGCACCAGCCAGGACGGGCTGACAGCCTTGACCACCTGCTGGGCTGGTGTGGCGATCTGGCCACTGCGCGGGTCGAATTGATAACGGTAGATGCCTTGGCTGGCACCTTCGGTGTAACTGCCGACCAGCAAGGTGGCAGCCTGGGTGTGGATCGACAGGCTCATCAGACTAGCGGTCAGCAGGCTCTTGGAGGTCAGCTTCATCTTCGTCATCTTCCGGGGCGCGAAACGCACTCATCAAGACTAGACGGTGTTCTGCTTGGGCATCGTGGAGCAGCCAATCGTTCCCCTCTGCCCGCGCAGCGGCGATCTGTTCGGGGGTGAAGCTCCAGCGGCGCAACTGGCGCCCGTCCATGCATTCGATGGTGAGGCCAGAGCTGTCGCAGGTGAATTCGAAGGCGTGCAGGCCGTCGATCAGGAGCATGTCGCAGGTTTGCAGGGCGGTAGCGAGAGGGGGCATGGGTGCACCTTGGGGTAGGAAGGTGGCCATTATATCTTCGGATCACTGCAAGAGGCCTTGAAACTGTGCAGGAGCGGCCTTGCGCCGCTCCTGCACGAATGGCGGCAGTTTCCTCAATGGGCGAAGATCGAGCCCCCCTCCTTGCCCACCATCTTCTCGGGCTTGATCAGGAACCGTGCCAGCGCCGGCAGCAGCCACAACGCGCCGAACATGTTCCACAGCAGCATGAAGGTCAGCATCAGGCCCATGTCGGCCTGGAACTTGATCGCCGAGAAGATCCAGGTGCACACGCCGATCGCCAGGCACAGGCCGGTGAACAGCACCGCCTTGCCGGTGGAGCGCAGGGTTTCGTAATAGGCTTCCTGCAGCGGCAGGCCCGCACGCAGGAAGCTTTCCAGACGGCTGTAGATGTAGATGCCGTAGTCCACACCGATGCCCACGCCGAGGGCGACCACCGGTAGCGTCGCGACCTTCACGCCAATGCCCATGAACGCCATCAGCGCGTTGCCCAGTACCGAGGTCAGGACCAGCGGCAGAACGATGCACAGGGTGGCGGCGAAGGAGCGGAAGGTGATCATGCACATCACCGCCACGCAGATGTACACCAGGATCAGGATGGTCAGCTCGGCCGACTTGATCACCTCGTTGGTGGCCGCCTCGATGCCGGCGTTACCGGCCGCCATGAGGAACTGCAGGCCTTCCTTGTTGTGCGCATCGGCAAAGGCCTTGGCCGCCGTGGTGACGCGCTCGAGGGTCTCGGCCTTGTGGTCGTTGAGGAACACCAGCACCGGTGCCAACGAGCAGTCGGCGTTGTACAGGCCGTCTGCGCGGGCGATGGAGTTGTTGAGGATGTCCGGGTTGCGCGAGAGGGTCTCCCACTTCAGGCTGCCCTCGTTCATGCCCTTGATGACCTGCTTGGACACGGTCACCAGGGAGATGGTCGACTGCACGCCCGGCGTGTTGTCCATGGTCCACATCAGCTCGTCGATCGGCGCCATGGTCGAGTGGATCGAGCAGCTCTCTGCCGGGGTCTTGACCATGATCACCAGCACATCCGAACTGGTCGAGTAGTTGTTGATGATGAAGCTGTTGTCCTGGTTGTAGCGCGAATCCGGACGCAGCTCCGGCGCGCCCTGGTCGAGGTCGCCGATCTTCAGGTTCTGGCTGTACCAGAGACCGCCGGCAAAGGCGACCAGCGCGAGCGCGATCGACACCGGTGCCACCTTGGGGCTGGCGAAGTTCGACAGCAGGCGCCAGAACGGGTGCTCGCAGACCGCGTCCTTCTTGCTGCGGGCGATGGCCTTCTGGCTGATGCCGACGTAGCTGATCGCGACCGGCAGCAGGATCAGGTTGGTGAAGACGATGACCGCCACACCGATCGAGGCCCCGATGGCCAGTTCGCGGATCACGCCAATGTCGATGATCAGCAAAGTGATGAAGCCCACGGCGTCGGCGAGAATGGCGATCATCCCCGGCAGGAACAACTGGCGGAAGGTGCGCCGCGCTGCGGTCAGGGCGTTGTCGGCATCGCTGGACTGCAAGGCGATGCCGTTGATCTTCTGCACCCCGTGCGAGATGCCGATGGCGAAGATCAGGAACGGCACCAGCATTGAGTAAGGATCGAGGCCGAAGCCGACCGCATGCATCAGCCCTAGCTGCCATACCACCGCCACCAGCGTGGTGATGAGCACGGCGATGGTGCTGCGAATGCACCAGGTGAACCAGTACAGCAACGCCCAGGTGATGACCAGCGCAACCCCGAAGAACATCGCCACCATCACCAGGCCGTCGATCAGGTCACCGACCTTCTTGGCGAAGCCGACGATATGGATCTTCACGTTCGGGTTCTGTGCCTGGAACTTGTCGCGGATCTTCTCTTCCAGTTGGTGGGAGAATTTCTGGTAGTCCAGCTTGGTCAGCTTGCCCGGGTCTTGCGGGTCGGGGAAGTTTTCCAGCAGCGGAATGTCGACGATGCTCGACCTGAAGTTGTTGGCCACCAGGCGCCCGACCTGGCCAGACTTGAGCACGTTGTCACGCAAGGTGTCGAGGCTGTCCTGCGAGCCGTTGTAGGTGTTGGGGATCACCTCGCCGCCGGAGAAACCTTCCTCGGTCACCTCGCTCCAGCGCACGCTCGGGCTCCACAACGACTTCAGCCCGGCACGGTCGACGCCGGGGATGTAGAACACCTCGTCGTGGATCTGGCGCAGGGTCTCCATGTAGTCCTTGTCGAAGATGTCGCCGTTGACCGCCTCGACCGAAATGCGCACGGTGTTGCCGAGGTTGGCCAGGTCATTGCGGTGCTCCATCATCTGTTCGATGAACGGGTGCTGCAGCGGGATCATCTTCTCGAAGCTGGTGGAGGGGCGAATCTGCGTGGCCTGCCAGAACAGGAAGATGCTCACCAGCACGCACAGGGCGATGACCACGGGGCGGTTGTTGAAGATCAGCCGCTCGAGCAGGGTGGCCTTGTCCTTGTGGTGGGGCATGTTGAAATTCTCCGGACGGGTCATGGCCGAGCCTCCTCGGCGCCTTCGGCGGTGGCCAGGTGTACGCCACCCTGCCCCACCAGCAGCAGGCCGCCATCGGCCAGACCGCTGACACCGGACAGCGCGATGCGATCGGCGCGGTTGTAGACCGTGAACGTCTGTCCGTCGTCGCGGCTGCGCAGCACGCTGCCACCGTTACCGACCACGACGAGGCTGCCATCATCGAGAAGCGTAGCGTTTGCCAGGCCGAATTCGAGCGCCCCCCGTCCCGCCTCCAGCGGGATGGCTTGCCAGGTGTCGCCAAAGTCGGTGGAGCGGAACAGGTTGCCGCGCAGCCCGTAAGCCAGCAGCGTGTGCGCTTGCCCAGTGCCGGTCACGCCGAACAGCGAACCCTCGTAGGGGCTTTCGACGTGCGACCAGGTCTGGCCGTCGTCGCTGGAGCGGAACATGCTGCCCTGCTCGCCCACGATGAACAGGCCGGCATCCTTCACCTGGGTGATGCCATTGAGGTGCAACTGGTCGGGGTTGTCGAGACGCTCGGCGACGTCCTGCCAGTTCTGCCCACCATCGGTGGTTTCCAGCAGCGCACCATAGGCGCCGACGGCGAAGCCGTGCTGGGCATCGACGAAACGCACATCGAGCAGCGGGGCTTCACGGGAGAGATCTTCGAACTGCTTGCTCCAGGTCGCACCGCCGTCGCTGCTGGCGAGAATCTGCGCGTCATGGCCGACTGCCCAACCACGCTTGTCGTCGAGGAAGAACACGGCGGTGAGCAGTTGACGGGTTGGCACCCGAGCCTGAGTCCAGGTCTTGCCCTGGTCGTCGGAGAACAGGATATGGCCGCGATCGCCGACCACCACCAGGCGCTTGCCGGCGTGCACGGCGTCGATCAGCAGGCTCTGGCTGGCCTTGGCCGATTCCACCGAATATTCGGCCACGGCCGCGGCCTGTGCGGTACCTGTCCATGTGCCCAGCGCCAGTAACGCGCTGGCCGTCAACGCCAAGGCTCCGCGCCTGGCATCCGCCTTCAGCCATTCCCTCATGACCGCCCCCTGTTGTGTTCTTGTAGTGGGTCAATGCCTTGCAGGTACTGCGAAAACCCTTGATCCAGAGCCCTGCAATAGCTTTGGGCCATCCTATCGGGGAAAATCGCGCGAACACAACGGGCGGGACGTTATGTTTTGTTAACCGCCAAAAAGCATCGCGGGCAAGCCCGCTCCCTGATCCTTGTGGGAGCGGGCTTGCCCGCGAATAGGCCAGCCGGTTTAAAAATGAATCAAGCCAGGCTCTTGCTCACCACCTCATACACATCACTGGACAGTGCCCCGGAAGCGAGAATCCGCTCCAGCTCGCCCTTCATCAGCGCCTGACGCGCAGCATCGTACTTGCGCCAGCGGGTCAGCGGCGCCAGTTGGCGCGAGGCGATCTGCGGATTGAGCGCGTTGAGCTCGATCACCAGGTCCGCCAGGAAGCGATAACCCGAACCGTCGCCGGCGTGGAAGTTGACCAGGTTCTGTCCGGCAAAGGCGCCAACCAGCGCGCGCACCTTGTTCGGGTTCTTCAGGGTGAAGGCCGGGTGCTGCATCAGCGCCTTGACCCGCGCCAGCCCGCCCGGAAGGCTGCTTGCCGCCTGCACGCTGAACCACTGGTCCATGACCAGGGGGTTGTCCTTGAAGTGCTCGGCGAAGGCCTCCAGCGCCTTGGCGCGCTCAGCTTCGAACGGCGAGTTGACCAGCACTGCCAGCGCGGTCAGGCGCTCGGTCATGTTGTCGGCGTGCTCGAACTGCTCGAGGGTCGCTTCCAGCACCTGCGACTTGCCGGTGAGCATCAGGTACGACAGCGCGATGTTCTGCAGGCTGCGGCGGGCGAAGTGCTCGGCTGCGGCTACATAAGCAGTGCTGCGCGACACCTGGCGGTTGGCCTGGTAGCGCGCCCACAGCGCATCGAACAACTGCTCGGCGATCTGCTGGCGGGCGAACTCGCGGGCCGCGTGAATCGCGTCGACGTCAGCCACCTGGCTGATTTCGGTGAGGTAGGCCTCGCCGGGCAGCGACAGCATCTCGGCGACCATGGCCGGGTCCAGCGACTCGTTGCCCAGCACCGTACCCAAGGCGGTGATCAGCCGTGGGTCGAGTTTCAGCGCTTCGCCGCGCTGATGCTGGCCGATCAGCTCCTGCAGCACCTGCACGGCCAGCTGCTGGCCCGCTTCCCAGCGGTTGAAGCCGTCGCTGTCGTGCTGCATGAGGAACATCAGCTGGTCGCGGTCGTAGGGGAAGCTCAGCTTGACCGGCGCACTGAAGCCACGCAGCAACGACGGAAGCGGCTTGGCGACGATGCCCTGGAAGGTGAAGGTCTGCTCGGCCTCGGTCACCGACAGCACGCGCTGGGTAGCGACATCGGCAGCCGCTTCGCCAGCCAGTTGCAGCGGCAGGTCATTGCCCTCGGCATCGAGCAGGCCCAATGCCACCGGGATCACGAATGGCAGCTTGTCGAGCTTGTCCGGCGTCTGCGGGCAGCTCTGGCGGAAGGTCAGGCTGTAGGTCTGTGCCGCGCCATCGTAGGTTTCGCTGACTTCAAGGCGCGGCGTGCCGGCCTGGCTGTACCAGCGCTTGAACTGGGTCAGGTCGACGCCGTTGGCGTCTTCCATGGCCTTGATGAAGTCGTCGGTGGTCACCGCCTGGCCATCATGACGTTCGAAGTACAGGTCGCTGCCCTTGCGGAAGCCCTCGGCGCCCAGCAGGGTACGGACCATGCCTACCACTTCGGCGCCCTTCTCGTACACGGTCAGGGTGTAGAAGTTGGAAATCTCGATGAAGCTGTCCGGGCGCACCGGATGGGCCATGGGGCCGGCGTCTTCGGCGAACTGGTGGGTGCGCAGGTAGGCGACGTCCTCGATGCGCTTGACCGTGCGCGAGTTCATGTCGGCGCTGAACTCGGCATCGCGGAACACCGTGAAGCCTTCCTTGAGCGACAGTTGGAACCAGTCGCGGCAGGTCACGCGGTTGCCCGACCAGTTGTGGAAATACTCGTGGGCGACCACCCCTTCGACGCGCTGGTGGGCGGCATCGGTGGCGGTTTCGGCGCGGGCCAGCACGCAACTGGAGTTGAAGATGTTCAGGCCCTTGTTTTCCATGGCGCCCATGTTGAAGTCGTTGACCGCGACGATCATGAAGATGTCCAGGTCGTATTCACGGCCGTAGACTTCTTCGTCCCAGCGCATGGACTTCTTCAGGCTGACCATCGCGTGGTCGCACTTGTCGATGTTCTCGGGTTCGACGTAGATGCGCAGGGTCACGTCGCGACCCGACTGGCGGGTGAAGCTGTCCTCGACGCACCAGAGATCGCCCGCCACCAGCGCGAACAGATAGGCCGGCTTCTTGAATGGGTCTTCCCAGGTTGCCCAGTGGCGGCCGTCTTCTGCCGGACCGCTGCCGACCGGGTTGCCGTTGGACAGCAACACCGGGTAGCGGTGCTGTTCAGCGATCACCGTGGTGGTGAAGGTGCTCATCACATCCGGGCGGTCGAGGTAGTAGGTGATCTTGCGGAAACCTTCGGCTTCGCACTGGGTGCAGAACATCTTGCCGGACTTGTACAGGCCTTCCAGCGCGGTGTTGCTTTCCGGATGGATCTTCACGCTGGTGTCGAGGGTGAAGCGCTCAGATTTGGGGTGGACGGTCAGGCTACTGTCATCGAGCGCATAGTCACCGGCCTGCAGCTCCTGGTCGTCCAGCGCGGCGCGCTGCAGCTCCAGTTGCTGGCCATCGAGCACCAGCGGCGGCAAGCCGGCGCCGCGCTCGGGGTTGCGGCGCATGACCAGTTGCGCATGGACCAGCGTGTGGTCCTCGAACAGTTCGAAGGTCAGGTGCGTCTCGTCGATCAGGTACTCGGGCGCCTGATAGTCCTTGAGGTAGATCACTTGCGGTTGTTCGGTACGCATGGTGACGATCCTTTTACTGGAGCACGGCCAGCTGGTAGGCCGTGTACTTGCGAATATTGATCACGCCGGTGTCGAAGATCAGGTACTGGCCCTTGATGCCCAGCAGCGTGCCTTCCACCACCGGGTCCTTGTCCAGGTTGAAGCTGACGATCTTCTTCGGGTAGGCCTGGACCGGGTAGCGCATCTCGACCACTTCGGCGTCGGGCAACGGTTGGATCGCCTGCAGGCCGAAGCGGCCTTGCAGCTCGCGCAGGCCTTCGGCGCAGGCATCGAAGATCTGTTCGCGCACCGCGACCAGGTCCAGTACCTCGGCATCGCCCTTGAGCAGGGTGCGCCAGTTGGTGCGGTCCGGTACCTGGCTGCGCAGCAGGTCTTCGACCAGGCCCGACTGCTGGCGAGTGGCCACGCGCATGATCGGCAGTGCCTGGCTGGCGCCCTGGTCGAGCCAGCGGGTGGGCAGTTGCGTGGCACGGGTAATGCCCACCTTGATGCCCGACGAGTTGGCCAGGTACACCACATGGTCGGTCATGCAGAACTGCTCGCCCCACGACGGCTCGCGGCAGGTGCCGGCGTCGTAGTGGCAGCGTTCAGGGGCCATGATGCACACATCGCACTGGGCCAGTTTGGTCATGCAGGGGTAGCAGTAGCCCTGGCTGAAACTGGTCTTGGTGCGCTTGCCGCAATGGGTGCAGTGGATCGCACCGAGGTATTCCAGACGCAGCGACTGGCCGATCAACGGGTTGACCGGCACCTGCTCCTCACCGAGGCGAAAGCTGTACTGCACGACCGGTGCTTCGAGACGCACCGCCATCTTACTCAAGGAGCCACGAGCGAGTTCGATCAATGTACCGAGTCCGACTTGAACAGGATGTTGGGGATCGGCGCAGACTTGGAGGCGCATTCCTGCGGCCCCATGTAGCCGGTGCGCTCTTCCTCGGGCAGGTTCTGGATTTCCCAGGCAATCACCGCTTGCAGCGACAGCTCCTTCTGCTCGGCGGTGAGCTTGCGGCCATCGGACCATTTGCCGATTTCCACCGCCGTCTTCAGGCTCTGGTAGATCTCGGGGGTGATGTTTTCGATCATTTGCGCGAAAGTGGACATGAGCGTCTCCTAAATCAAGCCGACAGTTTACGCCGGGCCAGCAGTCCACCCAAGAGGCCTGTCAGGCATCCGATGAGCAACCCGCCGACATGGGCGGCATTGGCGATCTGGCCGAAGCCGAGCTGGCCGACCACGCCACTGAGGCAGATCACCAGCCAGATGAGCATCATCACCAGCACGCCGCGGGGCAGGCTGAACAATGGGGTGGGCGCCAGCCACTGGTAGAGCCAGAGGTAACCGAGCAAGCCATAGAGCACTCCGGACAGGCCACCGAACAGGTTCGGGCCGCCGATGAAATGCTGGGCCAGGTTCGACACCAGGCTGAACACCAGGGTCAGCGCCAGCAACGCCCAGGGCCCCTGGCGCAATTCGATGCGCCGCCCCAGCTCCCAGTACCACAGCCCGTTCATGGCCAGGTGCAGGACGCCGAAGTGCAGCAGCATGGGCGACACCAGGCGCCACCACTGGCCCTCGCCCAGACTCTGCGCCAGCGGCACGAAGTAGAGGTAGTCGCCCTGTACCTGGTAGTCCTGGAAGGTGAACCAGCTCAGGGTCGAGAGGTTTTCGCCCAGGCCGGTCAAGCCAACGACGGCCATGCACAGCAGCAGCATCCCCGCGGTAACCTTGCAGGCGCGCAACTGTTCCTTCAGCGGGGGCCGGGCCGGCGCGCTCGCCGGCAAGCCCGCGTCCACGACCGGCTCCACATCGGCATTGCCGTCAGGGTAGCGCCGGTAGAGCTCGAGCACCTGCGCGGCCATGGCGGGCGGTACCCAAAGCACCTGCTCACTGCCCTCCTCGACCACCCGGTGCGGCACCTCGAGGCGCCGCAACAAGGCAACGAAACCACTGAGGTCGACACCCAGCGGCAGACGCATCACTTCGACCACGTTCATTGGCTGGCCTGTGGTCGGTCGACATCGACCCAGACGAACTTGTGCGGATCGATGCGGGTTTCGTCGTCCAGCCGGTAGGCGGCCAGCTTGCCGTAGAGCACCGCGCTGTAGTCCAGGCAGGCCAGGTTGGCGCGAATCGGCGCGGGGTGGCCGCTGCGCCAGTAATGGCCGACGAACAGCAGTGGCTCATCCTCCGAATAACGCAGCAGGGCGTTCTTCTGGCTGTGGCTGAGCGGCGCGCGGGCCACTTCCTCGGGCAGCGCATCAGGTTGGAACACGATGTCGCCATAGGTTTGTGGGTCTTCTTCCCAGAACTTGGTGCGGAAGAAGGCGCGGGTCAGACCGTCGCCGCCGGTCAGCGTGAGGCCGTCGGGCAGGCGCATGTCGGTGCCGCGCAGCAGGCGGTTGCACACGGTCGAGGCGAAGCTTCCCGACACCGCCGAGGCCTGTACGAAGTGTTCGTCGATACGGCCGTCCGGGTACTGGGCGCGCAGCTGTGCGATCAGTTGATGATCCCAGCAGGCATGCACCAGACGGAAACGCCCGGCGTCGACGAACAGCGGCAGGGTGTAGAACCACTGGATGAAATCATGCCAGTCGCCGGGATGCTGGGCGAACTGGGTGAGGGTCTCGTCGATCAGGCGGGCATGACGCGGCGTGTGCTCACGCACGAAGGCCTTGCCGCTGCCGGGGAGCGCCGGCGTGACCCAGCCCAGGGCGTTGTACTCGTGATTGCCCATGATGCAGTGGGCCTGGCCGGCTTCGACCATGTCGTGGACGATATGCAGCGCCTCGCGGATGCGCGGGCCACGGTCGACGATGTCGCCGAGGAACAGCGCCTGGCGCCGCGGATGGCGCCAGACACCGCCCGTGCGCGTGTAGCCAAGGGTGTCGAGCAGGCGTTCGAGGGTCAACGCACAACCGTGAACGTCGCCGATGATGTCGAAACTGCGTGCCGGATCGAGCATCAGTCGTCCCTGCCCCCCAGGCGACTGCCCCAGCCAAGCTTGGTGCGGCAGACTTCGTAGTAGTTATGATCCAGCGGATGGATCAGGCGGAGCTTCTGCGGCTTCTTGCTCACCGTGATGGTGTCGCCTGGAGCGCAGGTGAAGTGGTTCTGCCCATCGCAGGAGACCTGTGGGTAGATCTGCAGGTCCTTGGCGACCACGATCTTCAGCTCGCTGTTGCCATCGACCACGATCGGCCGGCCAGACAGGGTGTGCGGGTACATCGGCACGATGACGATGGCATCGAGCTTGGGGTGCATGATCGGGCCGCCGGCAGACAGCGCGTAGGCGGTGGACCCCGTGGGCGTGGCGACGATCAGGCCGTCGGCCTTCTGGCTGCAGACGAACTGGCCGTCGATGTAGATCTCGAACTCGATCATCCGCGTCGACTTGCCTGGGTGCAGCACCACATCGTTGAGCGCGTCGCCCTGGCCAATGGCCTCGTTGTGGCGGCGAACCTCAGCCTGCAGCAGGAAGCGGTTCTCGACCAGGTAGTGGCCGTCGAGCACCTCGGCGACCTTGGTTTCCAGTTCGTCGGGGCGAATGTCGGTGAGAAAGCCGAGGTTGCCGCGGTTGATGCCCAGCACCGGGATGTTATGCCGGGCCAGCGCTCGGGCGGCGCCCAACAAACTGCCGTCGCCACCGACGACGATGACCAGGTCGCAGACCTCGCCCAGCAGCTTGCGCGTGGAGGTCTGCAGGCCGTGGCCGGGCAGCACTTCGGCGATAGTGTCCTCGAGGATCACGTGCAGGTGGCGCTCGAGCAGGAACTTCTTCAGTCGGCGAATGGTGTCGAGCACCTGCGAGCTGCCGAGGCGTCCGATGATACCGATATTGCGAAATTGCTCCATGGGGCTCCTGCAAGGCTCTGCGGCGGGTGACAATGCCTGGATTATGGGCGAAACGACCGGCCAGCGGCAAACCGGCTATGCTCGCAGGATGACACCCTTCACCGACCTCCATGCCATGCCCCGCCAGCTCCGCCACCCTGCCGTGCGTGATCTGGCGTGGACGCTGCTGTCGCCGCCGCTGCTGAGCGAACCGCCCGGCCCGCAACGCCATCCGCTGGCGGCCAGCGGCTGGGCGGACGATCCGGGGCGGTTACGCGACTGGCTGCTGGCTCTCGACCATGATGCGCAGCCCTTGCAGACGTGGCTGGCGCGCCTCACCAGCCGGCGGTTGGGGCTGTACTACGAAAGCCTCTGGCAGTTCGCCCTGCAACAGGCACCCGGTGTCGAACTGCTGGCTGCCAACCTGGCAATCCGCCAAGGCGGGCAAACCTTGGGTGAGCTGGATATCCTGCTGCGCGATCGCACGGGCGACCATCACCTGGAACTGGCGATCAAGCTTTACCTCGGGCCGGATCAGTCTGATGCCCATGACCCGGCGCAGTGGCTGGGGCCAGGCTGCCACGACCGCCTGGGCAGCAAGCTGGCGCACCTGGTCGCACATCAGTTGCCGATCTCGGCTCGGGCCGAAAGCCGGGAAGTCCTGAATCAACTGCAGGTGGGCGATGTGCAGTCGCACCTGTGGCTGGGTGGCTATCTTTTCCATCCTTGGCCAGGGCAACTCACGGCCCCCTTCGGGGCCAACCCTGCGCACCTGCGCGGGCGATGGCTGCATCGACGCGAGTGGGCGCAATATGCCAGCGCTCACCCAACGGCACTCTGGCAACCGCTGCAACGCCATGCCTGGCTGGCACCTGCACGGGTCGAGGCTGGAGATCACTGGGGGGCGGCGGGTTTTGCAGCCTGGCTGTGGCGCCTGGAGGAAGGAGCCGCGGCACAATTGCTGGTGAGGTTGGAGGAGGATAGTGAAGGCGCCTGACAAGAGGCGGAGCGAGTGTTTCTGGTGAGTGACAGCTGGCCACACTTGTCGGGATGACCCAGGACCAGTGCTCGAGAAAATGCCGTTCCGAGCCCAAAAATCATCGAAACAACCGACCTGAAACAACGAAAAATTACCAATCGACGCGCTAAAGTCCACATCAGGCGCCAGCAAGAGCGCCCATCCAACCTGATGACGAGGACCGACCATGGTTTCATCCACTCCCGGGCCACACTATGCGCGCCTGTCCATCACCTTGCACTGGCTGATGCTGGTGCTGCTCGCCGCCGTCTATGCCTGCATCGAGCTGCGCGGCCTGTTCCCCAAGGACAGCGCCGAGCGCGACCTGATGAAGAGCCTGCACTTCATGCTCGGGCTCACCGTGTTCGTGCTGGTATGGCTGCGCCTGGCCATGCGCCTGGCGCGCCCGACACCACCGATCGTGCCCAAGCCACCCGCCTGGCAGACCGGCCTCTCCCATCTGGTCCACGTGCTGTTGTACCTGCTGATGATCGGCATGCCACTGGCCGGCTGGCTGATCCTCAGCGCTGCGGGCAAGCCAATACCATTCTTTGGGCTGGAGCTGCCTGCACTGATCGGCCAGGATCCGGACCAGGCAAAGTTCATCAAGGGCTGGCATGAACGCATCGGCACCTGGGGCTACTGGCTGATCGGGCTGCATGCCGTTGCCGGGCTGTACCACCACTACGTACGCCGGGACAACACACTGCTGCGCATGCTGCCTTACAAGTAGCCGCGCCGCCCCTGCAGGCCACCGGTATGAATGAAGATCAGGCGGGTGCCGGGTGAAAATCGCCCGGCCTCGACCTGCTCACGCAGGGCCAACAGTGCCTTCCCTGTGTAGAGCGCTTCGAGTGGCAGACCGCTGTACCGCTCGCTGTCTGCGATGAATGCCAGCAACGCGTCATCGCGCCGGGCGAATCCGCCGCGGCAGGCGTCGTGCAGGCAATAGCCCGCTGTACCCGCCAGTTGCGCAATGCCCTGCTCCACACCATGATCGCGCGGCACCGCCAAGGCGCCATGCACCGGATGCGCGCCCTGCTCGGCCAGTACCAGGCCTGCCAGCGTGGTGCCGGTGCCCACCGCCAGCCACCAGGCGTGATAATCATCCCAACCGATCGACGCCAATTGCGCTCGCGCCTGCTCGACGATCTGCCCACATCCCAGGGCACCTTCCATACCGCCCCCACCTTCGGGGATGCAATGCCAGCCGGGATAACGCGCCTGCCAGGGTTGCCAGAAGCCTGGCGCGTGGCGCGCCCGATAACCACCGTAGCCCAACCAGTGCAAGGTCATGCCCAGCGCTTCCAGATCACGGACGGTCGGGGTGTCTTGCCGCTGGCCTCGCAACAACCCGGCGGTGGCGAAGCCGAAGCGCCTGCCCGCAGCGGCCAAGGCGTGCAAATGATTGGAATGGTTGCCGCCCAGACTGATCAGGCCAGGTGCGTTGGCCTTCCGGGCAGCATGCAGGTGATGCTGCAGCTTGAACCACTTGTTGCCACTGACCAGTGGGTCGATCAGGTCCAGACGCAACACCGCGCACGCCACACCGGCGTGCGCCAACCAGGGCAGGTGCAGGCTTTGCAGGGGCGCGGCGGTGGAGCCGGAAAGTCCATCGAACATCTATAGCCCCCCGAAAAGCCCGCACGTTAGCAGGTCAACGGCGCCCCGTCTTCCAGCTGTGGGCATTGCCGACATTGATGTAGTCTTCCAGTGGCGTCAGCAGCGCGGAAACGCGCTTCACCCATTCAAATACCGCGCGCTCGGGACGTACGCCGTTGTCCTGCGAGTGGAAGATATACAGCTTCGCCTCGGTCAAGGCCTTCTCGATCGCGCTAGCTCTGTGCCGCATCGTATTGAGCAGACCAGGGCCAGTCACCCGTGATACCTCACGCATGTACTCGGTGAAACCAGGATCGGAAAACTTCGGACGATGCCCAAGCTTGCGACTAGCGCTGAAACGCTGGGACATTTCCCGCAACACCGCATCGAGCAATGGATTGCCCTTGAGCGAGGCGAAATGACTGTTGTTGGGGCCGTTGAGCATCAGGGTCGCGTTGCTCACCACCCCGCCCACCGCCAGTTGCCCAGGGCGCAATGTCAACTGAGGCAGCGGGCGGAGCAGCACATCGTCCATGTCCATGTACACCCCGCCCAACTCATCTATCAACTTGTAGCGCAAGGCGTCGCAGGCCGCCGCATAGTTGCGGGTTTCCGGCCGCAGGAAGAACTTGAACACCTCACCCTGCGGACCCTCCTCGAAATCCTTGAAGAACGCGTCTCCCTTCAAGGACGTGCAGGTTGCTCCTGGGTAGCGCGAGCGTAGCTTGCGCAGCTGCAACGCATTGTTCACCCCCCATCCACTGCGGCCTAGAAAATGCAAATGCAACTGATAACCGCCGGCCCGTGCCATCTCGATGTTGCCCTTGAGCGTGGAGTCGTGAGACGCAATCAGATTGTCTGCGCTGCCGATCCAGATCTGGTGGATAACCTTCGGGAGCAGCTCCAGCCCACTGCTCGGCGGCAGCTCTGGCAACACCGGCCGCTGGAGACACTCCAGTTCCAGGCGCGCTTGCTGGCGCTCCAATCGAGAAGCCGCAGGGCCAGGGTCGACGGCGCCCAGATAGGTATTCGTCTGCTCATCCCGCCGGTAATAACGACCTTTGGAAGATGAGTACCAGCAGCAATAATCCAGATCGAACAGCACCTCCACCTCCTGGGTGCCGTCCATGATCCGGAAAGTCCTGCCACTGCTATTGGCGCTTTCTCGGACGCCACGCATCACCTTCACCGGCATTGGCCGAACCGGCAGCGGTTGATCCATTCCGCCCAGCAACCCCGGGCGGCGCACGATCAGCCAATCGCCTGTACGTGGATCACGTTCGATTCTTGGATCGGGATTGGAAAACAACGAGCGGCTTTGAACCCCGTCGCCTGACCCGATATAAAAAGTCGACGTGCGTTGCAGCGGGTCACGCACTTCGTAGACGGGGTAGTAGCGGCCCTGCAAAGACACGTTCAACCGGCCATCGAAGACCAGTAACCCCTTGCGCAGGCCGTGAGAAATGACAAAGGGCGCGCCCTGAGGCTTGGGCACTTCGTCGATCGCGACGACCGACCGTACACCGCTGCCGCCCATCAGGCGCAGCGGCACTCCCGAAGCAACGGGAGCCCTGAACCGGTAGAACTTTGCATTAGCCAGGCCGCTCAGGCTGGTCAAGGCCTCGAGGGCATAGGTTCCGGCCTGCTCGCGCTGCCCGCTGGCCAGCGCCGCATAGCTGTTGAACATGTAATAGCCAAGCTCTGCCAGGTCGAGCACGGTCATGACCCGCGCAGGAATCAGCGCGCTCAGCACGCGGAACACGGTGACAGCGATATCCAGGCCACGCTCCAGCCGCAACTCGGCATCGGAAACCGCCAGGCTGTTACCTTCGGCCAGCAGATAAGCGATGCGATAATTGAAAATTGCCTTGCCTATCGGTTGGTTGAGGGTTTGCGTCGCCAGCTCTGCACCGGCCTTGCCATCAGCGATGCGGAGCAACAGAGGCAAGGCGGTCCCGAGCTGATGACGGCCGAACCGCGACACCCAGTACTCAGCGCTTGCAGGCCACGGGGACATCCGTTGGAGACCTTCGAGCTCCTGGGCCAGCACGCTGCGCAGCGCACTGCGAGAGCTGTGACGCCTGAACGGCTTGCCAGATGGATGGCCGGGTGTATAGCAGATCAGTGACGACTCACCCACTTCATGGAAGATCAGCACGTCACGCAGAGAGTTGCCACCCAGCGTGAGCCACTGCAACTCGGCACGCTGCCCTTCGCGTATAGGCCGCTGGTCCGGCGATGGATGATCCAGAATGTCCTGGACAACCTGATACCCGGAATCGTCAAGGTCACCGGTAGCATGCGCCAGGAACGCATCGAGCCGCAGACGTTTCTCGAACAGGCTTGTCGCAGCATCGTGGCGCCGCTGGTGCAGAGCCTTGGTTTCGCCATCGGACGGTGTCTTCAACGCGTCGCTGATTGCTTGTCGATAGTGCGTCTGCAGGTCAAGCCGCTGGATCAGGCTGCCCAGCCGAGTACTGGAAAGATAGCGTGACTGAGCCTGAGTAACGCCACTGAATTCGACCGTCCAACTGGCGTCGGCCCTGGCATCCATGCGCATGGCGATGTATTCGAGCAACGAGCACTCGCTCTGCACGCTTTGCGCCTGTCCAAGATCAGGAGTGACGCCCGGCGCAAGCTCCGACTCTGGCAACTCGGGGCTGTATTGGACGACGTCGATCTCGACGGTGACAGCACGGGGGTCCAAATCCTGCCCGTCCTTGCGCAACTCGGCGCGAATCCGATCACGGGCGAAATCCTCGAACGCGGGTAACTGCTGCCAATAGTCCTCGGCGAGGCTCTGCTGCTGGGCAATGTCCAGCAACAGGCCATCCAGCATGTCTTGCTGCGCTTGGGCAAGGTTGCGCAGACCATCTGGTAGTTGCGCCCGCAACGACTGGCGTTCGGCCTCGAACGCCAACAACACCTGCGTTGAACGTGCACGCGATACATCCAGGCCGATACGATCATCCCATACACCGGGCAGCTCGCAGGTCGCGCTCGCGCGCCAGGCCTCACACTGCTGTCTGGCCAGGTGCTCGAACGGATTGCCCTCGATCACCCCGGCTCGCACTTCGAAGCTTGCGTCTTCGCGCTCCCATTCTTCCAGCAACGCCTGCTGCGCCTCCGGTGCCAGGCGCATCAACAAGGCCAAGCCCCAGGCGCGATCCTCCAACAATGCCTTGCGCACCCCGTCCAGGGTGGCCTGGAGGTTGTCGTGACGACGGATGAAACCGAAGTGCCCGCTGCAATACAGTACAGCTTCGCCGGTCAGAGCCTGCCGCTCGGTAACGTAGGACAGTGCCGGGTCGTAGCCGGCCGGGATTTCGCTGAGAACCAGCATGCCTGGCAAAGAGAAGGACTTCGAGCTTCCACCGGTGCGCACCGTCAGGTCATAGACACCTCTTGGCACGCTGCGGTCGGAAAAACGGGGGTGGGCGACGATGTCTTCGATCAGCGCCCTGGCTTGGGCAGTGAGCGTTCCGACGCTCTCCAGCAGTTGCACATCATCCGCCAGGCTCGCGCGCACCTGCTGCTCCATGGCCAGTTGCCGAGGGGCCAACGACAGCTGCGCGGGAACCTCCCAGTAGGTTTGCGCATCGACCTCGAAGCGGCTGAGCACCGTCTTGGCGTCTATAAGCTTCAAGGCGTCGTGCACCTGATCCAGGGTCACGTCCGCAATCAGGTCGGCTTCGGCCAGCGAACTGGCGCTCGACGACAGCACCGCCTGTGCCGGGTCGAAGAGATCAGCCGTGGTCTGCCGCAGCCGTGCCAACTCAACCAGGCTTCTCAGGGCGTGGGCATGGGTGACGGTACGCTCCTCGGAGCCCTCGGCACCGATGAATTGCAACAGGTAGGGAGCTCGCGCCAGCAGGCCTGGCAACTGTGCCTCGAACAGCGCAAGGGCCGAAGCGCCGAGCGTGGGCAGGGCATCGGTTTGCGGGAATTGATCGGGGAGTTCGGCGGCAAGCGGCTGGGGTTGCGGGGGATGGGTCATGGCGGCAATCTCTTATGAAAATCGAGAGGTTGCCGCCACCGGACGGACAGTCGGTGCTAAGTATGTCTTCCTGGAGCTCGGTCTTCCTAGAGCTCCGCTGCCAGGCGCGATCCCTGGTTGATCGCGCGCTTGGCATCGAGCTCGGCAGCGACATCCGCACCACCGATCAGGTGCACCGATTGCCCCTTGGCCAGCAGCCCTTCATACAGCTCGCGCTGCGGCTCCTGCCCGGCGCAGATCACCACGTTGTCCACCGCCAGCACCTGCGGTTCGCCCTCGCCAATGCGCACATGCAGGCCCGCATCATCGATCTTCAGGTAATCGACGCTGTTGAGCATCTGTACCTGTTTGTTCTTGAGACCCGTACGGTGAATCCAGCCAGTGGTCTTGCCCAGGCCGTCGCCGACCTTGGTCTTCTTGCGCTGCAACAGATAGACCTGGCGTGCCGGGGCATGGGGTTCAGGTTTGACCCCCGCGATACCGCCGCGGGCTTCAAGGCTGGCATCGATACCCCACTCTTTCCAGAACGCAGCGCGATCCTGGCTGGTGGCGATGCCCTTGTGCACCAGGTACTCGCTGACGTCGAAGCCGATACCACCGGCGCCGATCACGGCCACCCGCTCACCTACTGGCTTGCGCTCGAGCAGCACATCAAGGTAGCTCAGAACCTTGGCATGCTCGACCCCGGGGATGGTTGGCGTACGTGGGGTGATGCCGGTAGCCAGGATAATCTCGTCGAAGCCGCCCGCCGCCAGTTCGTCGACACCGACACGGGTGTTCAGGCGCAGCGTCACGCCGCTGTTCTTCACTTTGTTGGCGAAGTAGCGCAGGGTCTCGAAGAACTCTTCCTTGCCCGGCACACGCTTGGCGACATTGAACTGCCCACCCATCTCGGCGCTGGCATCGAACAGGGTCACCTCGTGCCCACGCTCGGCGGCGACCGTCGCCGCGGCGAGGCCAGCAGGCCCTGCACCGACCACGGCGATGCGTTTCACCGCACGTACGGGCAGGTAGTTGAGCTCGGTCTCGTGGCAGGCACGCGGGTTCACCAGGCAACTGGTCAGCTTGCCGCCGAAGGTGTGGTCCAGACAGGCCTGGTTGCAGCCGATGCAGGTGTTGATCTCGTCCGCGCGGCCCTCGGCAGCCTTGTTGACGAAGTCAGGGTCGGCGAGGAAGGGCCGGGCCATCGATACCATGTCGGCATCGCCTTCGGCCAACACGGCTTCGGCCACTTCCGGCGTGTTGATACGGTTGGTGGTGATCAGCGGAATCTGCACTGCGCCGCGCAGCTTGGCGGTTACCTTGCTGAACGCTGCGCGCGGCACCTTGGTCGCGATGGTCGGGATGCGCGCTTCGTGCCAGCCGATGCCAGTGTTGATCAAGGTGGCACCCGCCTGCTCGATGGCCTTGGCCAACTGCACGATCTCGTCCCAGTTGCTGCCACCCTCGACCAGATCAAGCATCGACAGGCGGAAGATGATGATGAACTCACGGCCCACCGCTTCACGTACGCGTCCGACGATCTCTACCGCAAGACGCATGCGGTTCTCGTAGCTGCCACCCCAGCGGTCGGTGCGGTGGTTGGTGTGCGCGGCGAGGAACTGGTTGATGAAGTAGCCTTCCGAACCCATGATCTCGACGCCGTCGTAGCCGGCACGCTGGGCCAGTACCGAACAGTTCACAAAGTCATCGATCTGCTTCTGGATGCCCGCCTCGTCCAGCTCCTTGGGCTTGAACGGGTTGATCGGTGCCTGGATGGCACTGGGCGCCACCTGCCGGGGGCTGTAGGCGTAGCGACCGGCATGCAGGATCTGCAGGCAGATCTTGCCCCCAGCCGCGTGCACCGCCTCGGTGACGATCCGATGCTTATCGGCTTCTTCGTCGGTGCTGAGCTTGGCCGCACCGGAGTACACGCCACCCTCGTCATTCGGCGCAATACCGCCGGTCACCATCAGGCCCACCCCGCCACGGGCACGTTCGGCAAAGTAGGCGGCCATCCGCTCGAAGCCACCCGGGCGCTCTTCGAGACCGGTGTGCATGGAGCCCATCAGGGTGCGGTTACGCAGGGTGGTGAAGCCCAGATCGAGCGGGGCCAACAGGTGTGGGTAACGTTCGGCAGCCATGGAGGGACTCCTGATGAGGCGTGATCACGGAATGCGGGTGCCTCACACGGGCCCCGTCGTTTGTCTGCCGTCGACATTAAACAGGCGTTTGAACTGGCTCAATGATCGAAACTGACAACTTATTGATCCTGCTGCACAGCGGGACTACCCTAGAGCACCCTTGGCCTCAAGATGCCGTATCGCTTCATGCGCAAACTCCTGGCAAGCGCCCTGGCGCTGGTGATGATCGCCGCCCTGTTCAGCTATGGCTTCTGGACCCAACAGCGCCCGGAAGGTCATTACCTGTCTGATTTGCGCATCGAACTGGCGCTCAACCAGGGGGTACCCGGCGAGCACGGCAACCTGCTGGGCATCGAGCCGCTGCTCTACCCCAGCGACTACCAGAACCTCGGGCGCCTGCACCGCAAGCTCTCGGCCTATCTGGAACAGGCCCGCGCCCAAGGCTTGGTCAACCCGCGAACGGTGGTGGTGCTACCCGAGCACATCGGCACCTGGCTCTGGGCCCGCGGCGAGAAAAAGGAGCTGTACCAGGTCACCCAGTTCCGTGAGGCCTGGCAGTGGCTGGAGCTGAGCAACCCCGTGCGCTACGGCCTGGCCATGCTGGCGGCCACTGGTGATGACCGCCGCTCCGACGCGCACCTGCGCATGAAGGCGCGGCAGATGGCCGCTGACTACCAGCAACTGTTTGGCGGCCTGGCCCGCGAGTTCGGCGTCACCCTGGTGGCCGGCTCCATCGTGCTGCCGTCACCCTATGTCGAGGAGGGCCAGTTGCACGTCGGGAAAGGCCCGCTGTTCAACAGCAGCCTGGTGTTCGCCAGCGATGGCACACCGCTTGGCCAGCCGCAGTTGCAGCAATACGCCGATAGCGAGGTCCGTCGTTTCATTCAAGATGGCCAGGCCCAGCCACTGCAGGTCGTGCAGACCCCGGCGGGGCGCCTGGGTGTACTGGTGGGCAGCGACAGCTGGTATCCGCGCAACCATGAACTGTTGGCTCACCAGTCGGTGCAACTGATCGCCAATCCGGTATTTCTCAGTGGCAAGGGAAGTTGGCAGGAACCCTGGCGCGGCAACCGCCACCAACAGGCTGCCAACCAGTTGCCGCTGAGCAAAGGCGAAGTCAGTGAAGAGGCGGCTTGGCGTCAACTGATCCTGGCCGCCAACCCCAAGCTGCCAAGCATCAGTGTCTTCCTGCGCGGCCAGTTCTGGGAGCTGGGCAGCGACGGCCAGGGCTTTGCCAACCAGGCGGGCGCGCAACTGGCTGGCAATCCCAGCCAGGGTGCCCGCCTGCTGAACCTCTGGCTGTAAGGGCATGCGCCAGCCACGCGTGCGCCTGGGTGACCTCTCGGTAGGTTTCGTCCAGCCCCTGACCGAAGCCCTGCAGGAGCTCGGATATGACCCGGCACCGCTGCTGCAACGTTATGGGCTGGATGCCATGCGCATGAACGAAGCCGGTGCCCGCCTGTCGATTCCCCGCTACATGCACCTGGGGCATGCAGCCATCGAGCTCAGTGCCGAGCCCGCCCTGGGGCTGCGCATGGGACGCCTGAGCCGCCTGGCCCAGGCTGGCCTGGCAGGCGTGACGGCAGCGCAAGCCCCGAACGTGCGCGAGGCCGCGCGTACCCTGCTGCGCTATGAGCCGCTGTACGCTGCCAACTATCGTGGCAGCTCGGCCTTCATCGAAGACGCCCAAGGGGCCTGGCTGCGCTTTTATTCGATCAGCCCGTACAACACCTACAACCGCTTCGTGGTCGATTCGTTGCTGGCCGGCTGGCTGGCACAGCTGTCAGGGCTGGCTGGCACGCCGCTGCTGGCCGAACGCATGGAAATCGAGTTCGAGGCGCCCGCCTACAGTAACCTGTACCAACCGTTGTGCAGCACGCCCGTGCAGTTCGGTGCCGCCAGCAACCAGCTGCGCCTCGGCCAGGCCGCCCTCGCGCTGGGCAACCCACACCACTGCCCCAATACCTGGCAGCACCTGCTGCAACTGTGCGAGGCGGAGCTGACACATCGCACGCGTGTGCGCAGCCTGGGCGAACGCATCACACATCTGCTCGGCCCATTGCTCAACGGCGGACGGGAGCCTGACCTGGAGGAAGTGTCCCGCCACCTGCAATTGCCCACCTGGACCTTGCGTCGCAAGCTGGCCGAGGAAGGCTCGAGCTTTCGCGGCCTGCTCAACGACACCCGACGCGACCTCGCCGAAACCTATATCCGCGACACGGAGCTGGCCTTCGGTGAAATCGCCTATCTGCTGGGGTTTGCATCGGCCGAAGCCTTCCAGCGCGCATTCAAGCGCTGGACGAGGCTGACACCGGGGGAGTTTCGCCGCCATCAGCGGCAAGTAGGCTAGAGCTCGGTGGCGTCTTCCGCCGGCTCCGGGGTATCCAGTTCATATGCCTGGAATTCGAGAAGTTCTTCCTGATAGTCGTCCATTGGCCTGCGTCCTCTTGCATTCATTTTTTCATGGGTCTGGCCATCAAGCTAAGCGGGCCGGATGAAGGAATCATGACATCCCCATGAGGAATAAACGTAGCAGGCGTTCAGGTCGTTAACCGCAGTACGTGTGTAACAGCAGATGAAGCATTTCCCTAGAGTGACGAAGGTACCGGCTCGCTGGTGGGTGCCGCTTGCTGCACCTGGATCGGCGCAGCTTCGACCGGCGGCGCGATAGGCTGGGAGCCCTGGCTATCGTCGACCACTGGCGCCGCGGGCGCCTCGCTGGCGGCTGGTGCTGCAGCGGTCGGCGATGGCGCGTGCTCCGAAGGAGTCACCGGCGCTGCCGGCTCGACCTGCGGCGCGCTGCCAGACACCGGTACCGCCGCTGGCTGTGCGGCCGGGGCCAAAGCCGCAGGCTCGGGCAAGCCCAACTCCTGCGCCGGTTTTTCAGGCTTGGGCGCCTCCACCTGAGGGGCGGCCTTTTTCTGCTTCTTCGGTTTTGGCAGGTAGCTTTCGACCAGCGCGAAATAACGCTCGTAGAACTGCGGCGAAGTCACGGTTTCGCTGGCCACCTTGACCATGGAGTCGTCGGTGGAGCCGATCGGCATCGACACCGAGCCGAGGATGCCTACACCGAGGCTGGCCGAGGTGTTGGATTTTTTCAGGGTGTAGCGATCCTGCAGGGCGTTGGCAAAGATCGTCGAACGCTGATCGTCGCTGCTGTCGGGGGCGCAGGTGATGTTGAAGCTGATCTGCAGGTGGTTCTCGGCGTTCTGCTGGAAGCTCTTGTTGCCCGCCACCTGGCTTGCGTCACTGCTGGTGATGATATAGCCCTGGCTCAGCAATGCCCGGCGCGCGGCTTCGCACGACCCGGCATCGCTGACCTGGAAGCTGCGCGAGAACGTCCCCGAGTCGTCGAAGTTCTCGTGTTCGTAGATCGCTGCCTTTTTTGAGGAACAGCCGGAAACACCCGCCAGCACCAGGGCCAGCCCGAGCGCTACAGAGACGGTAGATCTGGACATTGTCAATTCCGGGAAGAACGAATGGTGCCTATTGTGCAACACATCGCTGGGTCGCTGAAACCGCTGGTCGGTGAAGAGTCTGTCAGCATCAGGTAAATGTTCGGAGTGACCCCATCAGCTCCACGCAGATGTCTAACCGCACTGGCGATTGATACCAAGGCCGGCACTAGCCATTTACCAGGCCACAGAAACAAAAAAAGCGACCCTAAGGTCGCTTTCTTTGTGCCTCGAGGGGTTCAGTGACCTCGAAGCGAATATGGCGCAGCGGACGGGACTCGAACCCGCGACCCCCGGCGTGACAGGCCGGTATTCTAACCGACTGAACTACCGCTGCGTATCGCACAGGCCGAAGCCTGGTTGAAACTGGGATCTGCATGCCAGCGCATGACGCTTGATGCCACAGACCGGTGAAGTTCACCCATCTGTTGAAGTATGGCGCAGCGGACGGGACTCGAACCCGCGACCCCCGGCGTGACAGGCCGGTATTCTAACCGACTGAACTACCGCTGCGTATCGCACAGGCCGAAGCCTGGTTGAAACTGGGATCTGCATGCCAGCGCATGACGCTGGTGTTGCAGGCACAAAAAAGGCGATTGGTTTATCGCCTTCAATGTCGCTTGGAGGAGTTCTAGGGCCTCGAAGCAGAAGATGGCGCAGCGGACGGGACTCGAACCCGCGACCCCCGGCGTGACAGGCCGGTATTCTAACCGACTGAACTACCGCTGCGTATCTTGCAGGCCGTAACCTGCTTGAAACTGGGATCTGGCAGGAAGGTCTTGCCTTCATGCCACAGACCGGTGAAGTTCACCCATCTGTTGAAGTAAGTGGCGCAGCGGACGGGACTCGAACCCGCGACCCCCGGCGTGACAGGCCGGTATTCTAACCGACTGAACTACCGCTGCGCATATGGACTTGCGTCCTGTTCCTCTCTGCTAGAAAGCTTCTTTCGAAGCGTCCTGGGCCAGGAACAATCTCAGGAAGTGGTGGGTGATGACGGGATCGAACCGCCGACCCTCTGCTTGTAAGGCAGATGCTCTCCCGGCTGAGCTAATCACCCTCGCGATGTTGCTTGTTGCGTTTGCTTCGCTGAGGCCGCGAAATTTACGCAGGTACCGATGCTAAGTCA